>CALBPF010000027.1 GCA_937899105.1 uncultured Flammeovirgaceae bacterium
TTTATAAGAATTACACTCAACCGGTGATACAGGTCCTCTCTGAATTTATTTTCCTCAATCGCTTTTTTTAAATCTTTGTTGGTAGCGGCTACCACACGAACGTTCACCTTTATGTCCTTGTCACCTCCGACTCTTGTAATTCTATTTTCCTGGAGAGCTCTTAAGACTTTCGCCTGGGCGGAAACACTCATATCACCAATTTCATCAAGAAAAAGTGTGCCGTCATTCGCTTGTTCAAATTTACCTATGCGTTGCTTAATTGCTGATGTAAATGAGCCTTTCTCATGGCCGAAAAGTTCACTTTCAATAAGTTCAGAAGGAATAGCAGCACAGTTTACTTCAACCAATTGGCCCTTCGAACGGTTGCTTTTTTCATGAATCCAGCGAGCGACAAGTTCTTTACCTGTGCCATTTTCGCCGGTTACCAATACACGGGCTTCTGTAGGAGCTACCTTTTCTATGGTTTCCTTTACTTCCATAATAGCTTCTGATTCGCCTACAATATCAAAACCTTTGGATACCTTCTTCTTGAGTACTTTGGTTTCCGTAATTAAAGCGCCATTATCAATGGCATTTCTAAGAGTAACTAAAAGCCTGTTTAAATCGGGCGGCTTTTGAATGAAGTCAAAAGCTCCTTTTTTGGTTGCATCCACCGCAGTATCAATTGTGCCAAGGGCGCTTATCATGATAAAAGGTGTATCAACCCCTTCTTCAAAGGCTTTTTCGAGGACTTCCAAACCGTCCATTTTTGGCATTTTGATGTCGCATAAAGCCACGTCAAATTTTTCCTTTGTCAATAGTTTAAGGCCTTCTTCACCATTTTTGGCCTCGCTTACCTCATACTTTTCATATTCGAGTATTTCCTTTAAAGTATCGCGAATACTCTGTTCGTCATCTATAATCAGTACTTTACGCATGTCTTATTATTCAATCAATAAAAAATCCGTCAGTTTTTACTCTGGCGGATTAAAAAAGCAAGTTGTAAGCCGGGTTCTGTCCCACAACAGTAGTGGGTTCTTGTCATTTCTCTAGTCCCAACATCACTATTGGGATCAATCAGCCCACCCATCGTGCCACACTAAAGCGTTTGAGCGAGTAGCCCTTCATCAAAGAAAGCACGACTTATTTGGCCTTTCAGCTCGTAAGGTTTACCCTGCTATTCCGATCACTCGGAACACGGTGGGCTCTTACCCCACCTTTTCACCTTTTCCCTCGACTAAGTCGGGGGTAGTTTGTTTTCTGTGGCACTATCTGTTCTCAGCTAGGCCGAGACCTTCCTGTTAGGAAGTACGATACTCTATGCTGCCCGGACTTTCCTCCCCCGTTCACGATAACTATTGGAACGGGAGCGACAAGACACTTGCTCTGTAAAGATAGATAATATGAAATTGAACTTGATACTACTTAGTGTACATCTACCCCAGTTAATTTGAATTCATATTCGTCGGCTACATTCGCCACTTCCTGAATAATCTCTTTAATTAGATCCTCTGTAGCTGTTTCAACAAAACACGAGTCCTCAACCTGGATGAAATCATCGGAGATCGCAAATTTGGCATGATTAAGATTCGTATTCTCCATTAAGAGATCCTTAAGATCTATACTGGAATTAAACGCGCAAACCTTCGATGAGAATTCAATTAAGTATCTGTTAAAACGCTTACTCAGTTTTACTGTTCCGAGCACAGTCTGAAATCTTTCGTCAGGCAAAGGCACTATAATTATTGAAGTGGCTCCATCATACTCTGAATATGTGCCGCCAATTTCATCGGCGTATGCTTTCATAAACGCATTTAAATCCATAATTCAAGTGTTTAATTTATGGTTATCAATATAGTAAAAAAATGAAATGGCCAATACGGAATGTGAAATTTTAATTTCCCATTAATTGAATGTGTTCGGTGTGCTTGAAGAATTACTTGATCTGCGGTGGGTTACTCTGGCGACGGGCTACTGTTAACTTTATTTCTGGAACGTTGAAAAAGCTCTTTTATCTCATTGAAATTTTGTGTGTGTATAAGGCTGAACCCCGTTGTAGTGGTGTTCTGTGTTTCTTCGGTGAGGTTAACCGGGTTATAATTTGTTCTATTGTACATTTTAGCTTTAAACTTTCCGTCCGGAGTAAGTAAGTATTCCACTGTCCAGTCACCTGCTATACTATTGATATCCGTTCTATTTTGTTGATTGGTAAAGCCCCCGTCACGGGTTACTCTAAGTCGTCCGTCAAGGAAAGTATAGCTGAGCCTCAGTTGAAAAGTGTTATAGGCATCTGAGTCCAGAGCGCCCAAATCGATATCAATTTCAAGGTTTTCATCTACCTGAGTGACCCAATAGCTCAACTGATTTGATAATAGTTCACTTACACTACTGGATATGGAACCACCGGTATTGAAAGATTGTAAAGGGCTGAATTTTTTTAAAATGATAAGGCTGAAGACCTGGCGTTTAAGCTCTTGCTCATCTATACTATTTTTAAATTCTGCAAACGAGAGTTCAAGGTCAACGGTTTCGGTTTCCTGAATGTCTGAAGCGTCGCTAATGGTTGGTACTTGTATATTTCTCGGTAAGTTTTCAGCGGTTATATCGAATTCAACTTGAGGTGATAGAAGCCGGCCATCAATATCTAATAGCACCTGTACCGGATAATTGCGTCTGATCTCAGGAGATTTGCTGTAATCTAAATCAGTATCAGTGAGTATTGGAAGAAGAGAGGCTACTTGATTATAAGTCGCACTTATATCCATTACTCCTTCATAAGGATCGCCAAACCACGATATTTTGCTTTCAGGTAGAATTTCAAATTCTTTATTAATTATGTTATAGAGAGTAAAATTATAGCCTCCTTCTTCTATCGTGTAATCACCGAACATATTGAAATCACCATTTGTATTTATTTGAAGGTTAAGGTCCCCTCTTCCTCTGCCTCTAATAATATCACCAGATTTGATATCGAAAATTATTTCGCAATAAGCCTCCCGCGTAATGTTAAGATCAAAATCAAGGTTGAGGCCGCGAAGGTTTACTTTCTTATTAGCCAGTTCATACGACTGAGTAGTGTCGTTTAAATTCACAAAGTTTATATAGTCTTCTTGTTCTATGCTTGTTGCGCCACCAACAGGTATGAATATCCTCGTTCCTCGGCGACTCGTAGCGTCGGCCGAGATTATCATATTATTTAAAGGTCCCCGGAATTCGACCGTGCCTGACGCAATGCCCGTTCCGTAAAATAGCTCATTGTCTTTGGCTGAGGTGTTAAGGACCATAAAGTCGTTTAAAACACCCTGGATATTTATTGACAAGTTTTCGAATTCTTCATGACTTAAGTGGCCATTAATGGTACCGTGATTATTATTTTCATCTTTAACATCAATCTCTTTGAAACCAATTTGGGTTTCGTTTAAATAAAAGCCCCCGTTTAACGTATAATCAGTGTTTAAGTAGTTAACATGCAGTCCGGCATTTTCAATTTTACCGCCCCCCATCAAGATAGGAGCTTTAAGTGGTCCTGTGATACTCAACTCACCTGTAGCAGTGCCAAATATTTCTGTGAAATAGGAATCAAGGAAGGGTTCCAGTATCTTCAGTTCAGTTTGATTCAGTTTCGCTGTTAAATTTAGTCCTTCATTTCCAGGAGCATATGTTCCTTCAAGATCTAGCACTTTTTGATCCAGCCGATGTATGGCAAAGTTTACATCGAAGTTTTTGTTTTGATTATTCCAGGTATTCTTGCCGGTGATATCACCTACTAAAAACTCATTTACGCTAAACCTGTAGATGGTGAGATCGCTGGTCACTCTCATGTCATGATAATAGTCTTGCATAGACGTAGAGCCATTTACTATACCATCTAAATCCTTACTTAAGATAGTATTTATTGACCCTATGTCAATGCTGTCCAAAGTAAGTAGCAGTTTTTTTTCTCTGTTCTCAGATAGCTCCCCTTCTAGCTTAATATTTTGATTTTCATGGTAAAGGCTTAAATCGTTAATTTTTATTTCTCTACCTGATATAGATATTAAGTTGTCTGCTCTTAACGACCATTTATCATCTAATATGTGAACATCTGATGGTGAAAATTGAATTTCAGTTTTGTTGTCTAAGAAGTCTATTTCTCCCAATAGACGCAGATAGTTTGGATAAGCCACTTGATCTATATCCAATTCGAAATCAATGTGCTTGTTATTCCAAATGGCTTCCAGGAACAAATCCTTGGTTTCTATGCCTGATATATTTTCATTTTCAGATGTGGCATAGAGCGAAGCAAGCACGCTTGTACTATCTGAGATCTTAGAAATACTCAATTGCATTTCATTGCCTAAGAAATGATCGTTTTTGTAGTTAATGGAATCTATTAATGTACTTATATTCAGTATTGAAGTATATCCTCCGATTAAATCGCCTGCTACTTTAGTAGAGGGTGATATATATAGCTCGGGGCTAAACACTTTGGCTATGGGCTCAAAGTCATTGATATTGAGAACATAATTCACTTGGTAGTCTGGTGGACGTTCATGTTTGGAATTGTAGTAGGTCTCCAGAGCTACTTTGTCATTTTCCAGGTTCAATTGATATTCGAATAGGAGTTTGTTGATTTCTTTATAGACTGTACTGAAATTAAACCGTCCATCAATTTTTGCATTAAACAAATTTGTGCTTATAAATACGTTGCGAACAGCTTCATCTCGATCTGAAATAATACCTAAAGAATCAATTATTAGCTCTTGGCCCCCTCTTCTAACGGTCGTATTTTTGAAATTAGCCATGCCAAGTATATTATCTACTTTCAGGCCTTGCGCATTTACATTAAGGTCGCTGCTTATGAAAACAGGCTCTTCAGTAAAATTCAACTTGCTTAGAAAGGCGGTGTCTAGTTTTGCGCGAACATTAAAGAAGTCAACTCCCCCTCTTACGTCAATGGATCCATTGAGGTCGAGCTTAAGATTTGGATCGTTAACTTTGACATCTCCTTCGAAAAATTCTTTGGTGAATCTGGCATTCGTTTCTATCGCGTGGTACACATAGTCATTTAAGCCGATGCTATCAATCTTTCCGTCCAAGACAAAATCTGCCTGATTTAGGGTAAAACCTTTACCTGAAATCTTACCGTCGAGCGTTACTTTGCCAAAAAGCTCGTTAGAAGTATATCCACCTAAATCAAAATTGATCATTTTAAGAGCGCCACGATAAGAAGAATTATTCACCTCTTCCTGGAGCTTTAAGTTTATATCGGAAGTAATTCTGCCATACTCAGTGAAGAAATCACCATTGGCCACAAAGTCATTAACAAACCCGAAAAAATTAGCGTTAAAACCTATATTTCTTAAAGGGGCCAACCTCCTATAAGTCCTTTCTCTTAAATACTTTTTTAGATCTTCAGTGACAGCATATGAGTTCGTCAGATCAAGGTCTATGAATGTTTCGTCTATGATAGGAAGCCCTACAAGCCTGGCATCTCCACGAATTATGGAACCGCCGCTTAACTTCAGGTCCAGGTCCTTTATTTGTAATGAATTTATTCTACCCTTGTATATACCGGACAGCTCAAAGTACTCACTGAAATCCTCGAATAAAGGTATAAAAACGCCAAGCTCATTGCTATGAATAAGACTATTTTTCAGATCTGCGTTAATAGTAACGTTAGACACAAATTTTCTTAAATCGGTTGCCTTTCTGTACTTAAACTCTACCGATTCTTTGATGCGGCTTTTTCCCACTATTAAATCCAACTCATTAAATTTCATTGCTTGGTTAGAATAAAAAAAATGGGTCTTCAGCCTATCAATGCTTAAGTCGGAAGTGGTATCTTTTCCTTTTAATTCAAGGACATGCATGCTTAATGTGTCGCCCAGTGAATAGAAATTCTGAATATCTGCGGAAATAGAAGAAACGCTAAACCTGTTATAGTTAAACCCAATTTTCACTGAATCGTTGAATGGGTCACTATAGCTGAAAAGGGTTTCATTGAGTTTGATATTGCCAATGGTGAAAGCGACTGTTTTGGTTTTCTTCTTTCTGTCCTTTTTGTTGAGATTTCTTAAATTTCTAATGAACTGATCCATATTCAGGACAATAGAATCACCCATTTTAATTTTCTCCAAGGAAACATAGGCGTTGTTAAGATACAGATCATCCAAAGATGGGTCTTCTAATAGAGTTTTTAACTTATAGTTGATATTGACCGTTTTTGCCTCGATCATAGGGTTTCCGAATGGATCTAGAACTCTTAAACCCTCTAATTCTACCTGATCGAACCAGTCGATATTGATCCGGTTAATTGAAATTTGATAGCTAGTGGCCTCTGAAAGTCGCTTTGAAATGTAGTTTACCAGCTTAGTTTGGACGTAGGGGATCTGAATAGCTCCTGCCGCAGCTGCCAATAAAAGAAACACTGACAGCAGAAACCAAAGAATTGCTTTGGCAAATCGTTTTTTAATAACTTGCGCCAAAATTTAATCAAATGGGTCCCACATTGCTTGCCATAGAGTCATCATGCGATGAAACTTCCGCTTCCGTCATCGAAAATGGCAAAGTACTTAATAATATAGTAGCAACGCAATCTGTACATGAAAATTATGGTGGAGTAGTACCTGAATTGGCTTCTAGAGCTCATCAACAGAACATTGTTCCCGTGGTAAGTCAGGCTTTACAGAACACTGGAATAAAAAGGTCTGATTTAGATGCGATAGCGTACACCCAAGGTCCTGGTCTTTTGGGAGCTTTACTTGTAGGCGCCTCTTTTGCTAAGTCAATGGCTTATTCATTAGATATTCCGCTAATTGCTGTCAATCATATGCAGGCTCACATTCTTGCGCATTTTATTGATAAGCCCAGGCCCAGGTTTCCATTCTTATGTTTAACAGTAAGTGGAGGGCATACTCAAATTGTGCTGGTAAATGACTTTCTGGAGATGAAAATCATTGGACAGACCGTAGATGATGCTGTCGGAGAGGCCTTTGATAAGTCTGCCAAACTGATGGGCCTGCCGTACCCTGGTGGGCCCTTAGTCGATAAATACGCTAAATTAGGAGATCCATTAAAGTATTCCTTTCCGGATAGCGAGGTACCAGGCTTAGATTTTTCTTTTAGCGGGATAAAGACTGCTTTTCTGTATTTTCTTCGAGATGAGATCAAAAAAGATGGTGACTTCATAAAAAATAACCTTCACGACATCTGCGCAAGCCTCCAGAGATCGTTGATTGATATGTTAATGTCCAGATTGATTAGGGCGAGTGATCAATTAAAGATTAAAGTAATTGCAATTGCGGGTGGCGTATCGGCTAACTCGGGTTTAAGAGATACGTTAGAGTTAGAAGCAGAGAAAAGACAATGGCAAGTGCACATTCCTGAATTTCAATATTGTACTGATAATGCCGCCATGATTGCAATGGCGGCACATTATCAGTATTTAGAAAGGAAATTTTCTCCATTAGATATAAGTCCGAACCCTAGAATGAAATTTGGAAATGTGTAAGCAAATTTCTTCAGGCGATCAGATTACTCACACCTTTCAGGTAAAGCCGGAAGATTTGGCGACGTTTCAAGATTCAAATGTTCATGAGGTATGCTCTACTTTTGCGTTGGCAAGAGAGATCGAATGGTGCTCAAGAAAATTTGTACTGAAAATTAAGGACGATGATCATGAGGGCATTGGAATCAAATTGAATATAAACCACAAATCACCTGCTTTTCTGAACAATACGGTGGAAATTATTGCCTCTGTTCAAAGCTTTATTGAAAACGAGCTTATTTGCTTCTTTGAAGCCAGAGTAGGAGCAAGAATAATAGCCGACGGAATTACCGGGCAAAAGCTTTTGAAGAAAAGTCGGATCAAAGAGATTTTTTCTACCTTTGACGAACGATGACAAAGGAAAAGCCAAGATTTTCAAATAATATTAATATTAAAAACCGTAAGGCAAGTTATGAGTATGAATTCGTTGATACATACGAGGCGGGGATAGTATTAAAAGGAACTGAAATCAAATCGATCCGCGAAGGTAAAGTAACGCTCCAGGATGGTTATTGCTTTTTTGAAAAAGGTGAGCTTTTTAGTAAAGGAATAAATATAGCTCCATATGAGCAAGGATCATTTTACAACCATGATCCGTTAAGAGAAAGGAAATTACTGTTACATAAACAGGAACTTGAAAAACTGGAGAAGAAAAGCCAGGAAAAGGGGCTCACGATTATTCCGGTAAAGCTTTTTTTAAATGCCAAAGGGTTTGCTAAGTTGTTCATTGCTCTTGCAAAAGGAAAGAAACTTCATGATAAGCGGGATAGCCTCAAAGAGAAGGATATGAAGCGTGAAATTCAACGGCAAGGATTTTGAAATGAGCTTTATTATATTTTAACACATGAGTACTTCACATGGAATTTGCCGGCTAAGCATGGTACCAGTCAGAAATGAACCTTCTGATAAAAGCGAAATGGTGACTCAACTTTTATTTGGTGACCATTACGAACAGCTGCAGACGGATGATGGTCATAAATGGGCTCGGATTCGTATGCATTTTGATAAGTATGAGGGGTGGATCGATCTTAACCAGCATACTGAAATCACAAAGGAATATTTTGATCAGGTCAACAATTCTGATTATAAAATATGCCTAGATGGCACAACCAGTATTTTATACAAAAAACATCACATAAATGTGGTGCGGGGTAGCATTTTGCCAATATCTACAAGTGAACTTTTTAAGATAGAAGAACAACTTGCGTTCAACGGAGAAGCTAAAAGCCTGAGCCAGAAACGGGAATACGAATTTCTCAGGTCTACCGCACTTGATTATTTGAATACGACCTATTTATGGGGTGGAAGATCTCCGTTTGGAATTGATTGCTCCGGATTCACCCAGATTGTTTTTAAAATATGCGGTTATTATCTTCCCAGAGATGCAAGTTTTCAAATTAATGAAGGTAACCCTGTAGAGTTTTCCGACCACCAGCCGGGCGACCTGGCATTCTTTAATAACATGGATGGCAAGATAGCACATGTAGGTATTTTATTGGAGGAGAATAAGATTATACATGCTTCCGGAAAGGTTAGGATAGATGTACTCTCAAATTCCGGAATTATTGACCAGGTTTCAGGTATAAAAACACACGCTTTACATTCGATAAAAAGAATATTAAAAGAGGCCTTGTGATTTTGCTGGCTTTCCTATTCCTCATTATCTTAAGGGGATGAATAGGAAGGTACTTGTACTGAATCAGGATTATAGCCCAATATCCATTTGTACGGTACAACGTGCTTTTTTATTGACTTATCTAAAAAAGACTGAAATGGTGGAGCCTGCAAATGGATACAGACTAAGATCCGTTTCTGAGAGCTTTCCTATGCCTGCAGTTATCAGACTGACCCGATATGTTAATGTTCCCTATAAAGGTGTGGCGCTTACCCGGCAAAATGTTTTTAAAAGGGATCTCTTTAGGTGTCAATACTGCGGTACGCCTAAAGACCTTACTTTGGATCATGTAGTTCCGAGGTCTAAAGGAGGCAAATCTTCCTGGGATAACTTAGTGACCGCATGTAAAAGATGTAATACCCATAAAGGGGACAGCACCCCTGACAAAGCGGGTGTTAAGCTCAAATCGAGACCATTTAAGCCGTCTTATGTACTCTTCCTGCGAGATTTCTCCGGTTTTCATTGCGAAGAATGGCAGCCGTACTTAGGAGCCTGAAGTAATTTTTCAATGTAAGTAGATATTTACTGTGTATAAGAGATATTCGAAAATAGTCGTATCAGTTAGCTGCATTGTTGTGATGACTTTGGTAATGTCATTTGCTGGTTATACCCAAGTGAATAAGCTAGATAGTCTGTATGACCTGCTAGACCAGGAAAGTAGTTTAGATGCCAAGGCAAAAATCCATTTGACCTTGGCAGATGAATATACATCGCTCAATTTCGATTCTTGTCGTCATTATGCAACATTGGCCATTGAGCTTGCACTTAAAGGTGACATGCCAAAAAC
Source organism: uncultured Flammeovirgaceae bacterium (assembly GCA_937899105.1). Classification (GTDB taxonomy): domain Bacteria; phylum Bacteroidota; class Bacteroidia; order Cytophagales; family Cyclobacteriaceae; genus Fulvivirga. The sequence continues at coordinate 9,970 of CALBPF010000027.1, forward strand.
CGTTATAAAAGCAACAATTATTCTATCTCAGATTTCTACCTATCGTGGTGATTTTCTACTGTCCGACTCTTTGCTCAGAACTGCTTATCATATCAGCAAAAAAGAGGTTTTAAGGGAAGAATTGGGGAATGTTTTTCTAGCTCAAGGTCTTTTGTCCGAATTCCAAAGTGAATTTGACCAAGCTTTACTTTACTACGATTCAGCATATCAATTATTTGATGAGATAAGCTTTAAAGAAGGAGTTGGGGATTGCTATATGAACAAAGCTATTGTTCATTATTCCACAGGAAATCTGAAGGATGCTTTGTACAATTTTGATTTAGCTTCTGCAGTCTATCTCGAAATTGGCGATCTCGAATCACAGGTTTTTGTTTTGAATAATTCCGGAAATGTTTACAAGTTATTAGGACTGTTGGACAAGGCTTCAGACAATTACTATGAGGCTCTTAATTTTTTTGAACAAGACCAAGACAAGTCAGGCGTTGCTAACTCTTTATTGAACTTAGGTAATATTGAGATCCAGCTTGAAAACTATCAAAAAGCCAAAAAACTTCTTTTACGAGCTTTTCATTTAATCAATGAAATTGGCGACGATAATAACCTAATTGGCGTAAGTCAAAACCTGGGAGTGGTTTACAGCAGTGAAAACAATTATGATAGTTCAAACCACTATTTCAAAATAGCTGAAAAAACTTCAGCAAAGTTAAGTTCGGTCGGGGGTTTAGCCATGGCTCTCGAAAGCATAGGAGAGAACTACTTCCACGAAGGCGCTTATGATAGCGCTGCTTCCTACTTTATTCGAAGTTTAGAGTATAAAGTAAAAGAAAATAAACCACGCAATTTAATACTCACCTACCTCAATTTAGCCCGGTTGTTTGATGAACTTGGTCAATCAAAAAAAGCAATGGACTATTTTGATCTGGCATTAGGCAAAGCACAAGAAACAGAGGCAAAAGACATTCTTAGCACGTTGTATTGGGAACTTTATGATCACCATAAGAGAAAGGATGACCTTTCCAGCGCTTTGAAATATTTAGAGGCGTACCAGACAGCAAGGGACAGCCTTATTAACGAACAAAAGACTGAGCAGATACTGGCACAAGAAATCAAATATGAGACCGATAAAAAAGCACGGGAATTAGAGCTACAAAATGCTCTTTTAAGATCTGGGGAGGCCGAACTTCGCAGTAGATCCCTACAAAGGAATTTATTGATTATAGGAATAGTTTTGCTTTTAGGTGCTTTTAGCTTGGTTTATTACTTCAAAAACCAGGAATCAAAAACTAAAGAATTGATTTACGCCAAACAGAGGGAATTGGAAGAAATGCGTACACGCTTTTTTGCAAGTATCTCTCACGAGTTTAGAACTCCTTTAACATTAATTTCGGCTCCGGTATCTCAACTTATTCAAAAATTTGATAATGAAGAGGACACCAAATGGACGCTCGATCTCATACAACAGAACGCTAATCGCCTTTTAAAACTAATAAATCAACTACTTGATCTATCTAAGTTGGAAGTTGGTAAACTTGAGTTAAAGGTTATCAAGGCAGATATAATTTCCAGCCTGCGTGTAATAGCTGCTGCTTTTGAATCATTGGCGCAAAGTAAGGACATATACTTTAATCAAAGTCTTCCAAAAAGTCAGGTTGTAACTTTTTTCGATCGGGAAAAGGTAGAGCAGATCATCACTAATTTACTTTCGAACGCCTTTAAATTTACTCCTGATGGCGGAACCGTTGAGTTTAGTGTTTCATCGAGAGGAAATAAACTAACTATTGAAGTTAGTAATACAGGTTCTCAAATTTCTGACGAGAATAGAACTAAAATTTTTGAACGTTTTTATCAGGTAGATTCAAAACATCAAGCCGAAGGAACAGGAATTGGTTTGGCACTGGTCAAGCAATTGGCTGAATTGCATCACGGCAATGTGACTGTATCAAGTGATAGCCGGCACACTATATTCATTGTACAAATTCCAATAGAAGACGCGGCCTATGCAAAAGATGAAAAACTGGATCATCAATTGAAGGAGTTTGAAAATATCCATCAAACCAATTCTGTAGAGCATAAAGCCAATCAGGACATAAATAGCCACGACTTACCAGTGATAGTTCTTGTGGAAGATAATGACGATCTAAGGCGTTACATTAAGGTACAGATCGGTGATTTATACGATGTCAAGGAGGCTACGAACGGGAGTGAGGCCTTAGGATTGGCTATTAAAGAAATTCCTGATTTGATTGTAACCGATTTAATGATGCCTGAAATGGACGGTGAGGAATTGCTGGGAGCTTTGAGAGGTGATCCCAAAACCCAGCACATACCCGTGATCATGCTCACCGCACGGGCTGATCTGGAAAGTAAGCTTACCAATATTAAAAAAGGTGCTGATCACTACCTGAACAAACCATTTGAAATAGAGGAGCTAAAGGTGAGGATCAGAAGCCTGTTAGACCAACGCCAACGGATCAGGGATCATCATCAGACTCAATTTCTCACCAGTCCTAATGCTGAGGATATTTCGTCAAGTGAAGATCGGTTCCTTCAACAGGTTGGCGATGTGCTTATGCAAAATTTAGGAAATAGTGAATTTACGGTTGATGAATTTGCGCGAGAGATGAGTATGAGTAGGGTACAACTTCATCGTAAGATGAAGGCCATTATCGGATATAGCGCTTCTGACTTTGTTCGTCAATACAGGTTGAAAAAGGCCTATGAATACCTGCAGGGCAAAAAGGGTAGCGTTTCTGAGATCGCTTATGATGTGGGATTTAGTAATCTTTCTTACTTTTCAAAAGCTTTCAAAGAAGTTTATAGTATTAAACCCTCTGAACTTATCCAAAATACTGATTGAAAGACTTAAGTTTTGGTCAAAAGGTATTCAAAATACTTCATCAGTATCAAATTGCCTTAAGGGGTACTTTTTAGTATTGAGCTAAAGCCGTAATATTCGTCACATAGATAATAGATATATCATGCTATGCATTTTAACTACATCTTTATGTGGTTTTCAATTCGTTAGTTGTGTAAATTATAACTATGGGTTTCAAATGTATTTTCATTTGTCTTTTTCTAAGCTCAGTAGCACTTCATGCTCAAATCGCACGACATCAACAATTGACTATGGACAATGGCCTGTCTCATCACAATGTATTCGTATTACTACAAGACAGGGATGGATTTATTTGGATAGGCACGGAAGATAGTCTTTGTAAATATGATGGCTATTCTTTTACTGTATTTAGGCATGATCCAAATGATACCTTGTCTTTAAGCTCCAACAAGATAAGATCACTTTATGAGGATCAAGATGGAGTACTTTGGGTTGGAACATTTTATGGACTTAACAGAAATTGTATCTGCGGATGATCAGTTTCTTGAAAACGCGGTTGAAATTCTTGAAAAGGAACTTGATAATCATGAATTATCCGTGGATCGGTTTGCCAAAGAATTGGCAATGATCGCAAAATGAAAGCGATAATCGGCTGTTCAGCATCAGAGTTTATTCGTCAATATCGGATCAAAAAGGCAAATGAGTACCTGAAAGCCGGAAAAGGCAGCGTATCAGAAATGGCTTATTCCGTAGGTTTTAATAACTTATCTTATTTTACTAAATCATTTAAAGAGGTTTATAAAATCAATCCGTCTGAAGTACAGGAGATGTCTTGAGGTGGATTTCCTAGATTCTGGTCTTCTAGATGTAGCAACCTAATCGTGTGCCGTTCAGATTCCGTCGTCACTTTTAAAAATACAACCCTTGATCTATCTAATTCCACAGTCAGGTCGCCTTCGGGCTGCTTAATACGGAACATGGGCCATAATTTTTGTCGGGTAACACCCACGAGTTCGAGATTTATATCTTCCACTTTATCGAGGCAAAAAATTTGATTCTGGTAAAATCATTGAATGGATTAAGATTGACATCCAGATCTTTTCTTTGTATTTCCTCGGATAAATTGGTTAAGTTGAAATTCTTGGTGTGGGCATTCATTACCGCATCTTTAAGCTCATCAAGAGTTTCGCCCACAACAATGGCCAATTTAAACGGATATATTGTGCTGTTAGACGCTATGCCAAAAGGGCGTGAAGCCGAAAGTATGGAATGAAGACCCGGATTGCTAGCTTCTTCTTGAATTATTCCATTTCTCATTGTTGTTGCGAATCATTTTTTTGTTCCGCCTCATTCAATATTTCCACCGGCATCAAATCGAAAATCTCATTAGAAGGGGTAATACGTTTACCCATTAAATCTTAACCAACTGCATTGATTCCATTTTTTTTACCCATGTAACATTCGTGTTATTAAATGAAACATACCTGTTAAGGACGGGAAACTATTGGGTCTAGATTGCAATTCACAATCATTAAAACCGAAAAATCATGAATACACTTGAGCGACATTTAAGCGAACTGCTATTGGGCAGTATACCATGCTTACTGGTTATTGCCGGATGCGGAGACGTTGATGATAGCCCCTCAACAAGAGACCTGCTAATCGGTGACTGGGATCTTGAAGAAGTGAATGGCAATAGCAACTTAAATGGTATTTTGTCTATTGAGCTTGAACCTGATGGCGACTATTCCGAATTACTAATCATTAATGGAGTGGGCTCATTCACTAATTCGGGAGAATGGACCTTGATAGGGATGAATGCAGAAGTCGAATACGATGATGGGGAAGACTATGAACTTGGGGTAATGGAATCGATTTCGGAGACACTTTTGGTTGAAGATGAGTTTGGGGATGAATTATTATTTGAGCGAGATTAAATAATAGGTGATGAAAATTCAAAAGCAAATATTAGTTCTGATATGTTCTCTTATTTTCATGAGCAACCTTTTGGCTCAAGATATTATAGTAAAGAAGAACGGAGATGAGATTCAGGCCAGGGTTTTAGAAGTAGCAGCCTCCAAAATCAAGTATAAGAAATTTGATAATAAGGAAGGCCCGGCATATACCATTGATAAAAAGGATGTGTTCATGATACGTTATGAGAATGGTACAAAAGACGTTTTTAATGATTCCAACACATCTGGACCAACAGGCGCGAGGGTGTCAACCAAATCCAGAAATACGTCAGATTTACCACGAGCTTCATTCAATATCAACCCTTTAGGGCTTTTGCAGTTTGGACCCATTTTTCAATATGAAGCGAAAATAGGTCAGCGCACCTATCTTGCTCCACACTTTAGATATGCATACGGTGGTTTGTTGACACACGCCGTCTGGGAAACTTTTGATGATGCGAGCGAGCTTTCAGCTGGAAGCGCTGCCATAGGTTTAGGAATTAAAGGATTTGCTGAAACATCAGGTAATACGTGGTACTATGGAGGTATTGCTGACCTGGGGTGGGGAACAGCACAATATGAAATTGGTGAATCTTCCGAATCAGAGGAAACAGCTACTTCCCTTGCAGTTTTATCTAATGTAGGGTATCGATGGAGATCTTCTAAAGGATCATACCTTAATCTGGGAGTTTTTATTGGTGTTGCTACCGACTTAAGCGCGGAGGAAACTTTCATCAATACTGGCGAGGTGGTAGACCAATCAGGAAGCTTCTTTTTTGGGATGCTTGAACTATCATTCGGTTGGGAGTATAAGTAGAGCAAGCGACTGATGTTAAGAAACATACTATTTATACTAAGCAGTTGTATCATGAATCAATTGTCGGCACAAGACATGCTAGTTTTCAAGAATGGCGAAGAATTAGAAGTCAAAGTCTCTGAAATATTACAGACTTCAGTCAAATACAAAAAGTTTGAAAACCTGACCGGGCCTGTGTATAGCGTCGAAAAGTCGACATTGTTCATGGTCAAATTTGAAAACGGTACCAAGGAAGTTTTTAATCAAGAGCCGACATTGTATGGTAGTGCCACATTTTACTTTTATCGACCTAAAAAGTTTGCCAGTAGCAGGCCTAAAATAATTGTAGGCACTACTGACCCGGATGAGGTTGTGGTGAAATTGAAAAATGGAAGTTGGTATAAGATGGATTATGAACACATTGGAGAGCGAGATTTTGCTGTCGGGGTTTATGCGATCAATCCGGAATTATTCACTGTTAACGTAGTTGAAGACAGCACCTACTACTTAAGGTGTACGGTATTTCCGAGAGGATTAAAGATCATGGCTGAACTGGAGATGGTCGAAAAAGAGGTAGCCGAGAGCGAAATGCAAAGCCTTAAGGAACAAATAAAGAGTTATGTCAATTAGGTCTTTATTTCTGTTGCTCCTACTTGCCGCTTTTTCCTGCACCGAAGTTGACGAAAACCTATCAACATCGGGAGAGCTTGGACGTTGGGAATATTTTCAGGAGTTCAACGGCAATCCGATTTGGTCTTTATTCGAATCTTCGAATGGTGATGTCTGGATAGGAACCGGAGTTGGTGTGAGCAGGTACGATGGATCAGGATTTGAGAATTATACGGTCAATGACGGGCTCATAAGTTCTGTAGTTGTATCGATTATGGAAGATAATAACGGTGATATGTGGTTTGGAACTCCGGGAGGTGTGAGTATTCTCACCAACCAGGATTTTATTAACTTTCCGAACATAGGAGGACTGCCTGCCGATGTATCAAGTCTTTTACTTGATGAAGATGGTGATATCTGGATAGGCACGTTTAACCTCGGCCTTTTTCTGTTAAATTCTGAAGGTCTCTTTCAACTCTTTGATGGCCAGAGTATCGAATGTAATGTAATCTATACATTATTGGAGGATTCGGAAGGAGACCTGTGGGTAGGCTCTCAAGCTGATGTCAAGCGGTATGAAGATAACGGTGGTGTCAGATCCTTTGGCATCCAGGATGGTCTGGCCGGTAACTCAGTTACTTCTATCTATGAAGACAGCCGAGGATCGTTTTGGTTTGGCACTTTCGATGGCGGTTCGATCACACGTTTAACAGGGTCAGATTTTGATCAATTTAGCTTGCAAAACAGCCTGCCACAAAATTGGATCAATGCCATCACAGAAGATCGATCTTGCAATCTTTGGATAGGAACGGTTGTCAATGGCTTGATTTTATATGATGGTATCCTAATGAGGACACAGTTTGAAGGTCCTCCTGATAATACTATTTATTCCATGATAACGGATTCAAGTGATAATATATGGGTAGGTACAGCGGATGGTGGTTTAGCTAAATATATTTCAAAATGAGAAAATATTTAATGAAAATCTATCTCGTATTACTAATCTGTCTCGTTTCGAATCGGGCAGTGGGGCAGGTAGGGGACAGTATCTTGGCTAATGAGACTACATTGATCAGGCCATTGAATGTGCACAAAGGGCAGCTTAGAATAAGTGGTGGTTACAGTTTGCTGATCAGCTCTACAAGATATGATGCTCAAGGTAATAAAATCGACTTATCAGATGAAGGTTTTACCAACATCGGTCATATGGTGGATTTGGAATTTAACTATGGATTTACAGAGTTTTTGCAAGCGTCCATGGGCATCAATCACTTGCAACAGGCAGAACGTTCGAGAGGCATAGCCATAGTAACCACACCTGATGATCCTATTAACTTTAATGAGATCATAGAGCGAAAAGGTTGGAGTGACATTGATCTAACCCTCGACTTTAAAGCGCCCTTCGTTACCAGGCAGTTTGACCTTGTTTTTTCAGTAGGCAGGTCACTGCCGGTGGCCGCTCATGAACCGGAACAACCGGAACACCAAATTGAGAATTCAGGAGGTTTTAATAATATTACCTACCGGTTTTTAAACAAAGCAGGGCAGGGAACCGGGGCATGGATTTTGGGTGTGCAAAGTAAAATACGCACTAACAAACTAGGTTTTACACTCGAATATTCACATAGAAATTTCCCGGATGCCGGAAGCAATATCTCCTGGCGCGGTAGCCTCGATAATGATGTCATATCGTACAGCTCAAGTAATTATGATTATCAGTTAGGTGATCAATCTCGGTTTCAGATTTTATCGGAATACCAGGCATGGTCGTTTCTCAACATTTTTCTTGGATATCAGACGCTTCGTACCGGAGAAGGCTGGACAGAGATCACAGGAGTCAGAGCTTTGGTAGAAGAACAAAAAAGAAGCGCTATAGAACTTGGTGCGGAGGTATTAGTTACACCTCGGCTTTGGATCCGACAAGTGGCCTCATTTCCGGTCGGTGGAGAAAATAGTCTCAACCCTTTGATTTTATCTACCCGTGCATCTTACAACCTATTTCCTTTTAACTGATGAAAAAGATAATTGTACTGATAGCTATCATTCTGCCTGTAAGCCTGGTCAATGCCCAAGTGCAGGAGGAGCTTACTCCACTTGAAATAAAACAAACTACCGTGGTTACTCAACCCGCTACATTAAAAAAAGGCTTTTTAAGGGCTGGAGCTGCTTTGTCTTTTTCTGCATTAGATAAATTTTTTGACGATGACACCGAAAAAAGGCTTTTCCCGGATAATATTTGGGCAAAGAGCTTGAGCTATCAATTTGCATTTCAGTATGGCGTTTCAGACAGGTTACAAGCTTCGCTGGCTATTCCGTTTAGAAATGAATTCATCAGTCAGTCTTTGTTGTTGGAAGTTCCTTTAACTAACACTTCTACAATATCATCATGGGAAATCAAGGGTAACGGTATTAGTGACATTGAGCTTGGACTTATCTATCAGCTTGTGCCAGAGAACATACTTCGAAGAGCTGTATTAGTTTCTGCTTTTCTAACCTTGCCAACCGGTGAGAAAAATCCGACTGATGTTGTAGATGAGCAGAACTATACCCTACCTACCGGTAGTGGTGAAGGCTCCCTGAACCTGGATATGACTTTGAGAAAGGTAAACTATCCCTTTTCTTATGAAGGTTCTGTAGGGTATAACATTAAGTTTGGTGGGACTAAGGTTCTTAATGTTGGCGAAGAACCCGTTAGTTTTAGATCTGCTAATCTGTTGACGTTAAGAGGGGCGTACAACTTCCACTTGAATGAATGGCTGGCTTTTCAAAATGATGTATTCTACTTTTCATTCGGAGAGGATGAAGTAGACGGCCAAACGGGTGATACCAAAAGATGGGCATTGCAGTACGCACCTCGGCTAAGCTTTCAAATAAAACGGTTTAGGATTAACCAGGCAGTAACATTTGTCTTAAAGGGGCGAAACAGCAGTGCGGATCCGGGGTATACAATGGTTTTGCAGTATGTTTTCTAAAGGTAGATTATCAGCAACCTGCTTTCTCTGTGTCCTTCAGGTTTTAGCCATATTTAGCTGTACTACACCTTCTATTGTGGCTACTAAATCAATTCAACTGGGGGATTTGCACAATAATCAACGAAATCATGCAAAGGCCATTGAACACTATGAGGATTATCTGACCACGAGTAAACAATTAGGGGTTTATCGAAATACTGAAACAGAGGCTAGTGTCCACCGTAAGCTGGCCCAGTCCAAAAGCGCATTAAGTAAGTATGAAGCGGCCGAAATGCATTTGCAAAAGGCTAGGGAGCTTGATTCATTGGTAAATAAGAATGAACTCGCACTACTGGAAGACCTACGACTTACAGGCATACTTAAGGCTTACCGGGGTGATTATCAGCAGGCGCTTGGAATTCTATCTGCTGTTTTAAGTAGGAGCGCTTATCTTATCTCAAGCAATAAATCAGTAAATAAAGAGTCGCTCTTGAAGACCCACCTTGCAATGGCCCGGTTACGCATGGCGCTCGGCGATTTCTATGAGGCCCAAGGTCTGCTTTCTAAGGTTCAGTCACTTGGAAAAAGTGTTTCCAATTATACAGAATATGCTGATGAGGTTCATTTGGTTAAGGGAATTATTAGTCGTGAACAAGGTGATTTGGACTCCGCTGAAATTCAAATTAATAAATCCATAGAACTAGCGCAGTCGGCTTCCAGACTGCCGTCAAGGCAGTTTGAAGCTCTGGCGCAGGTTGAATTGCTGAAAGGTAACTATGAAGGAGCATTAAGACATCAGTTAGACGCTTATAAATATGCCGAAAAGATCGGCATCAACTCTCAAATTGTTAATGCTTTACTACGATTAGGTGATATCTATAAGGCGGTTGGAGATAACAGAAGGGCTGAGGCCAGCTACAGTAGGGCATTGGACTTACAACCTGATGTAACCTCTACCAGAATTTCAAATGGAAGTTCAGAAGTGGCTCGGCTTAAATCTAGTTTAGATATGTATGAATTTCAAGGCGCCAAAACAGGAGTCGGGCTTGCTGCTATTAAACTTGTAGAGTACAAACTTAATCATGATGACCGGAATGATCTGGAGCTACTGATTTTGACCGCGAGGGCAAATTTTGCTGAGACGGGCAGTGATGAAGGGTTATCGCGCACATTGCTGGCCAGTGCACGCCTATCAGCATATAATAATGATAATCAGAGGGCATTAGCTGATTTAGATTCAGCCTCAAAATTGTCTCAACAACCGAATTTGCAATGGAAGATTTTTCATCAAAAAGGGCTGGTGCACACTCAATTAAATAGTTTCAATAATGCCAGATCAGCTTATGAGCGAAGTATTGCCATCATTGAAGAATTACGGGATAACTTAAACCTTGAGGACCTAAAGAGCGCCTTTTTCTCAGATAAAGTAGATGTGTATGAGGATTACATTGCGTTGCTATTAGAACAGTATAAACTTAGTTCAGAGCACAGGCTTTTGTTAGATGCGTTTGTTCTGAATGAAAAAGCCAGGGCCAGATCGTTTCTTGATATGTTGGGTAACAAAAAAGTAGGTTATTCTTCTGGTGATAAGTCCGTTGTCGAGGATGAGCGACGACTTAGAATTAAGATTAAACAACTGAATCAACAGATTTTTAAAGCCACAGAAAGGAGACAAATCCAAGAACTTAGCCACGAGCTGGAGTTAGCCCAAAGGGAATACCAACAAATTCTGTTGAATATTAAGCTGAATCATCCCTCGTACGATAATCTCATTTCCGTAGAACCTCCGGACCTTGCAAGTATTCAGAACAGACTTGATGATAATTCGGTCATAGTAGAGTATTGGTTTGGAAAAAAAGAGATCACTATTTGGATGGTCGATAGGCGAAACATTAAAGCTGTGCAGGTAGCGGTTTCGGAGTTAGAAATAAGCCGTGAAATGTCCGCATTTCGGAATGCTGTTTCGTTGCAAATGTCTGAATTCATCAATAAGAGTTTGAATAAACTATATAAATACCTGATAACACCCATTGAAAGTGATATTGATGTCTACGAAAACCTGATCATTATACCGAACGGCGTCAGTCACTTTTTACCTTTCCAGGCGCTGAGGAATTCAAAAAGCCAGTATTTAATTGAAAAGTTCATCATTTCCACTGCTCCGTCAGCCTCAGTATGGTATCATTGTAAGCGCCTTTCTCAATCAGAATTCCAATCCAAATTCTTGGGCCTGGCGTTAGGAAATTCAGCCATCGGTCAGTTTCCGGGGCTTCC
>CALBPF010000028.1 GCA_937899105.1 uncultured Flammeovirgaceae bacterium
AAGTGGCACGCGAGCTGGGTTCAGAACGTCGTGAGACAGTTCGGTCCCTATCTGTTGTGGGCGTAAGAAGTTTGCGAGGATCTGTCCTTAGTACGAGAGGACCGGGATGGACTAACCTCTGGTGTACCGGTTGTGGCGCCAGCTGCACCGCCGGGTAGCTATGTTAGGCAGGGATAAGCGCTGAAAGCATCTAAGCGCGAAACCCACCTCAAGATGAGACTTCTTTATAAGGGACGTTATAGACGATGACGTTGATAGGCTGTAGGTGTAAAGACAGAGATGTCAAAGCCGAGCAGTACTAATTACCCGTACACTTTCTCTAGGGGCTTTGCCCTACTTATCTACTTGTAATTCCATCACTATCATGTTAAGGATATTAACGATTGAGCGATTGACCATTGTAGATTACATCTACGATCAAAACATCTACAATCGAAGGCTTTATGGTGACTATAGCGGTGGGGTCCACCTCTTCCCATTCCGAACAGAGAAGTTAAGCCCATCAGCGCCAATGGTACTGCGGTAACACGTGGGAGAGTAGGTCGTTGCCAGTTTCTATCAATAAAAACCCTTATTACTACAGTAAGGGTTTTTTTATGCCTAAACAAAAACCCTCAACAATAATCGCCGGCTTTCGATTCTAAAATTTTATTACTGTTTAAGTAAGCATTCCGCCATCCACTTGGATGACCTGACCTGTAATATAAGATGACATGCCTGATCCCAGGAACACACAAGCATCGGCAACGTCACTCGGAGAACCCCCACGCTTCAGTGGGATGGCATCTCTCCAGCTTTGCACGGTTTTTTCATCTAAAACTTCGGTCATTTCAGTTTCAATGAAGCCGGGAGCGATGGCATTTGACCGAATGCCGCGTGAACCGAGTTCTAATGCTACTGATTTCGTAAAACCAATAATACCCGCTTTTGAGGCCGAATAATTGGTTTGACCGGCATTACCTTTTAATCCAACTACCGAGGTCATATTAATAATCGAACCTGATCGTTGTTTCATCATCGTCCGTGTTGCTGCTTTCACGGTGTTAAAACATGATTTCAAATTCACATTGATCACTGCATCCCAATCCTCCTCACCGATCCTTAGCAATAAATTATCTTTTGTAATTCCTGCGTTATTGATGAGAATGTCAAGACTGTCAAATTCTGAAACTACACCATCAACTAATTCCTGAGCTGCATTAAAATTGGATGCATCAGACCGAAATCCTTTGGATTTTACCCCTAAGTCAGATAATTCATTGGCCAAAGCCTCCGCTTTTTCAACGCTTGATAGGTAAGTAAAAGCCACATTGGCGCCCTGCTCCGCAAATTTCAAAGCAATTGACCTCCCAATGCCTTTAGACGCACCGGTAATAAGTGCTGTTTTTCCTTCAAGTAATTTCATTTATTTTCTTCTCGTTTATCGGTTTTGTAGAATCTCGGTGTATTTTCCGGGCTCTCCTTGATTAGATTAAAGGACAAATAAAACAAAACTGTTCACGTGTTCAAAGCGCTTTTTTTTCTAGACCCTTTTAACCTAAATTTGCCCTCCGTAAAAACAGATCCAAAAGAAATCAGATATGGCAAAAAAATATGACTTAATCGTACTTGGAACAGGCCCTGGCGGCTATGTAGCGGCAATTAGAGCTTCTCAATTAGGACTTAAAGTTGCTGTAGTAGAAAAGGAATCGTTAGGTGGTATTTGCCTGAATTGGGGTTGTATTCCTACTAAAGCTTTACTTAAAAGCGCTAATGTTTTCGAATACATTTCGCACGCTCAGGATTACGGCGTGACGGTTAAGGATGCTAAGGTGGATTTTGAAGGTATGGTCAGTCGTAGTCGTGGAGTAGCTGATGGCATGAGCAAAGGCGTTCAATTCTTAATGAAGAAAAACAAGATTGACGTCATTATGGGCTTCGGTAAATTAAAAGCGACCAAAAAGCTTGAAGTGACTTCTGATAATGGCAAATCTGAAGTCTATGAGGCGGATAACATCATCATTGCGACCGGAGGCCGATCTCGAGAGCTGCCTTCAATGCCAATTGATAATAAGAAGATCATCGGCTACAGAAAAGCGATGGTATTGGAAAAGTTACCTAAGAAAATGGTGATCGTTGGTTCTGGAGCTATTGGTGTTGAGTTCGCTTATTTTTATAACACCATTGGTGTTGATGTTACTATTGTAGAATTTATGCCGAGAATCGTACCTGTTGAAGATGAAGAGGTTTCAAAAGCGCTTGAGAGAAACTTCAAGAAAGCAGGTATGAAGATTATGACCAAGTCTGAGGTAACGAATGTGGATACAAAAGGCAGTGGTTGTAAGGTAACTGTTAAAGCGGCCAAAGGTGAAGAAGTATTAGATTGTGATATTGTACTCTCTGCTGTAGGCGTGGCAACCAATCTTGAAGGTATAGGTCTGGAGGACGTTGGCGTTGCTACTGACAAAGGTAGGGTACTAGTGGACGATTATTATAAAACAAATATCCCTGGTGTCTATGCGATTGGTGATATAGTCAAAGGACCTGCTTTGGCGCATGTAGCTTCCGCCGAAGGAATAATTTGCGTAGAGAAAATAGCAGGTCATAGTCCTGAGCCCTTAGATTATAATAACATACCAGGTTGTACCTACTGCAGCCCTGAAATTGCTTCCGTGGGCTTCACTGAAGAAAAGGCCAAAGAGGCAGGCTACGAGGTGAAAGTGGGTAAGTTCCCATTCTCAGCTTCAGGTAAAGCAAGCGCTGCCGGCGCTAAAGATGGTTTTGTAAAGGTTATTTTTGATGCTAAGTACGGAGAGTGGCTTGGAGCTCATATGATTGGAGCTAACGTCACTGAAATGATAGCTGAAGTGGTGGCTGCTCGTAAGTTAGAAACAACAGGGCATGAGATTGTGAAAACGGTGCACCCGCACCCTACGATGTCGGAAGCGGTTATGGAGGCCGCAGCGGCAGCTTATGATGAGGTGATTCATATTT
>CALBPF010000029.1 GCA_937899105.1 uncultured Flammeovirgaceae bacterium
ACATCATTTTCCGCGGCGAAGTTGCCCAACTGTTTAAAGTCATTTACATCAATTTCGACATTTTCTGCTATAAGGTCGGTGCCAGCATTTCCGGGAGCTACAAAAAGCCGCTCACAATGAAGGCTTTGACTAATTTTCCATGTAAGGGTATACTCCCTTCCACCACTCCCTATTACCAGAATGTTCATACGGTTTTACTTAAAATAAGCGCTAAGTTATTGTTATACTTTGAAAGAAAGAATGGTCTTACAATGAATGTCAGTTTGCATATTCAGACATGAATTTAATCCTCATTAAACGTATTTCTTCTTCCGAATAGTCTGAGTTATCATCATCCACCAATGCCGCTGAAATACTATCGGTTTCTGCGTTCAAGAAATATTCATAAAGGTCATCTTGTTTGTCATTATCCATCACCTCATCAATGTAATAATCCAAATTCAGCTTTGTGCCTGAGTAAATTATGTTTTCAATTTCAGAAAGTAGTGTGCCGAAGGGAATGCCTTTGGTCTCGGCAATTTCATCCAGATCTATTTTTCGATCTACCTGCTGAATAATAAAGATCTTCATTTTCGATTTATTGACCGAAGACTTAACCACTACATCTGATGCGGGAATGATCTCATGCTCATCGACATATTCATTAATGAGGCTCAGGAATTGGTTTCCAAACTTTTGAACTTTGCCCTGACCTACGCCATTAATTTGTCCAAGCTCCTGCGCTGTGGTAGGGTAGGTAGTGGCCATTTCTTCAAGGGAAGGATCTTGAAATATGACATAAGGAGGGATATCTTTTTCATGGGCAACCTTTTTACGCAATGCTTTAAGCATACCAAAAAGCTTCTCGTCATACGCTTTTGCGTTCGGAGGAGGTCTGTCGCTACCTTCTTCTTCCTCATTTGTAATCTCGTATTCGTGATCTTTGGACAACATAATAGATGTCGGAGCTTTTGCGAAGGCCTTCCCTTTTGAGGTCACTTTTAGGACGCCAATATTATCAATATCTTTTTCTAGGTATTCATAGATCAAAGCCTGGCGAATGACAGATTTCCAAAGATCCTCGCTTTCATTATCGCCACTGCCAAAGATTTTAAGTTGGTCATGGTGATAAGAGTTGACATAGTCATTTTTAATCCCTCTAATAACATGAACAAGATGGTTTAAACCAAAGCGTTCATTGGTTTGTAAGGCTGCTTCTACAGCTGTTTTAACAAAATCTTTGCCTTCAAATTGTTCTTTTGGATGTAGGCAGTTATCGCAACCTGCAGATTTTCTGCAGTTTTCAACATCATATTCCTCACCAAAATAATGGAGTAGTTGTTTTCTTCGGCAAACTGGTGACCCCGCATAGAAAGACATTTCCTGTAATAAAAGCCGCGCATTTTCCCTCTCCTGTACGGATTTGTCCTTATTGAACTTTTCGAGCTTATTGATGTCGTTGTGGCTGTAGAACATTAAGCACTTTCCCTCAAGGCCGTCCCGTCCGGCTCTCCCCGTTTCCTGATAATATCCTTCTAATGATTTTGGCACATCATAATGGATTACGAACCTAACGTCGGGTTTATCAATGCCCATTCCAAATGCTATGGTGGCTACTATTATATCTACATCTTCGTTTAAGAAATTGTCTTGGTTACGTTCCCTTATGGAGGCGTCTAATCCGGCATGATAGGGAGCGGCATTAAAGCCATTTACATTAAGAAGCTCGGCTATTTCTTCTACCTTCTTGCGGCTGAGGCAATAAATGACTCCACTTTTACCTTTGTGTTCATTCAGGTATTGGATGAGCTGCTTTTTAGCATGCTTTTTTTGCCTGACCTCGTAAAATAAATTTGTACGATTAAAAGAGGACTTGTAAATGTTGGCATCCTCCATATTCAGGTTCTTCTGGATGTCTGTTTGAACCTTTAGCGTCGCTGTTGCAGTTAGAGCGATTATAGGTAAGCTTCCTAACATTCCTATAATCTCCTTAATTCTTCTGTACTCAGGTCTGAAATCGTGGCCCCATTCAGAGATACAATGTGCTTCGTCAACCGCTACAAATGAGATGTTCACCCGTTTGAGGAAGTCGATATTTTCTTGCTTAGTTAACGATTCCGGCGCTACATAAAGAAGTTTAATAGATCCGTCCAGGCTTTCTCTTTTAACCCTGTTTATTTCACTTTTTGTAAGCGTAGAATTTAGAAACTGTGCATTTACTCCTAACGCATTCATTTGATCCACCTGATTCTTCATAAGCGCGATCAATGGGGAAATGACAATTGCCAATCCATCGGTAATTAACGATGGTAATTGATAACAAAGCGACTTGCCGGCACCCGTTGGCATTATTACGAATGTGTTTTCAGGCTTTAGGATATTGCGTATAATTTTTTCCTGATTGCCACGAAATTGAGTGTAACCAAAAACCTCTTTTAGCTTACTTTTAACTAAGTCTTTTTTTTCTACAAGCACATCGCTCATGATCAATTATTTTGTGCTCCAATAGATTTTAACTGTCACTCTGTCACCGCTCGTTATAGTATTTATATAACGTGCTTTCCTGACCCTTTTCTTTATCTTTGGGCTGATCGAAAAAGAATCTATTCTAATTGAAGTTAGTAAAAAATATTCAGAGTATCGCCACAAAAGTTCTTGTTAATGAGGCGCAAGCCATCCAGAAAATTACAGAACAAATCGACAAAGATTTTGAAGATTGTGTAATGGAAATATTTAACTCTCCCGGGCGGGTAGTAGTAACCGGAATTGGGAAGAGTGCAATTATTGCTAACAAGATTGTGGCCACACTCAATTCTACCGGTACGCCTGCCCTTTTTATGCATGCGGCAGATGCTATTCATGGTGATCTGGGAATGATCCAGGAAGACGATATTGTTATATGCCTTTCTAAAAGTGGTAATACCGCGGAGATAAAAGTACTTGTTCCACTCTTGAAGCGTACGGGATCTAAACTAGTAGCGTTGGTTAGTAATGTTGATTCCTACCTTGCAAGGCAGGCTGATTATGTACTCAACGCTACCATTGGTGAAGAGGCTTGTCCAAATAATCTCGCTCCAACTACAAGCACAACGGCACATCTGGCGCTTGGCGATGCGTTGGCAGTTTGTCTTTTAGAATTGCGGGACTTCTCAAGTGAAGATTTTGCCAAGTTTCATCCTGGGGGGTCATTGGGTAAAAAGCTATATCTGAAGGTAGATGATATCTATCCCAACCATGAAGTGCCTTCTGTTTCTACAGAGGCTTCTATCAAAGAAGTAATTGTTGAGATATCATCAAAAAGGTTAGGAACAACAGCGGTAGTCAACGACTCAAACCAACTCGTGGGCATCATAACCGATGGAGACCTGAGGCGGGCAATGGAAAAGGGAATAGACATGACAGAAGCTGCGCAAAATATTATGTCCGGTAAGCCGAAATCAGTAGTTACAGGAGATTACGCCGTTAAAGCTATCCATATTATGCAGCAGAACAGTATTAGCCAAGTAGTTGTATTGGATGAGCAGGGCGTTTTGAAAGGCTTCGTACACTTACATGACTTATTAAAGGAAGGTATTATTTAAAGAAGAAACCCATAATGGAGAACAATACAAACCACTTTGTAGTGATAATGGCAGGAGGGATAGGCAGTAGATTTTGGCCATATAGCAGACAGAATAGACCTAAGCAATTTTTAGATATTCTTGGAACGGGGCGTTCGCTGCTTCAAATGACATTTGACAGGTACATCACAAGTACTAATGCCGAAAATATCTACATAGTCACAAACGATAACTACCAGGCTGCGGTGAAAGAGCAACTTCCGGAGTTAGCAGACCATCAGATATTGTGCGAGCCATCCAGAAAAAATACGGCGCCCTGTATAGCTTATGCAGCCTATAAAATTGCTAAAATCAATCCTGAGGCGATTATAACAGTTTGCCCCTCAGATCATTTGATTTTAAACGATAAGGCATTTCATGAAGTGATGAGTATAGCTCAGTCGGCGACAGATGATCATAAATTGATTACTATTGGCTTAAAGCCACACAGACCAGAAACAGGCTATGGCTACATACAATATATTGAGTCAGACAGTCAGGTCAAAAAAGTCAAGACGTTTACTGAAAAACCCGAAAAAGAATTGGCGCAGAAGTTTCTTGACAGTGGGGACTTTGTATGGAATTCAGGAATGTTTATCTGGAGTGTGAAGGCAATTGTTACAGCTTTTGAGAAAATACTTCCTGAATTATCCGAAGTTTTTGAAGAAACCGTCCCGTTCTTAAATACCGAGAACGAACGCGATGCTATTAAAAAGGCTTATTTTCAATGTAATAATGTGTCCATTGATTATGGTATTATGGAAAAGGCGTCGGAGGTCTATGTTGTCTTGGGTGACTTTGGCTGGTCAGATTTAGGTTCTTGGGAGTCACTGCACGAGCTATCTGAAAAGTATGAGAATAACAATGTGATCCAGGGGAACGCGCTTGTCTTCGAAACTAGTAATACGCTAATAAAGGGTCCTAAGGATAAATTAATAGTTGCTCAGGGGTTGGATGATTATTTAGTTGTGGAGTGTGATAACGTCACCCTTATCTGTAAAAAGAGTGAAGAGCACAAATTCCGAGAATATGTTGCTCAGGTAAAGGAGAAAAAGGGAAAGGAATTTTTATAACCCTCTCTGGCGAACCGCTTCAAAAAGGGCGATTCCGGCAGATACAGATACATTTAGCGATTCCACTTTACCTTTCATAGGTATCTTCCCTTTATTGTCACAGAGCTTTAAATACTCAGCGGAAATACCGTTCTCTTCTGAGCCCATTATAATACATAATGGTCCGGTAAGGTCAATGTCATGAATGTGGTCATCGGTCTTTTCCGTACAACCTATTACTGATACGCCGCTTGATTTTAAGTATTGAATGGTCTCTTTGAGATTGTTGGAACGGCATATTGATATGTAATTTAATGCGCCCGCCGAAGTTTTCATGGCATCGCTATTGACAGCGCCCCCCCCACGACTGGGTATAATTAAAGCTTGTACACCAGCGCACTCGGCGGAGCGGGCAATGGCTCCAAAATTTCTGATATCAGTAACACGGTCAAGTAGTAGCAAAAAGGGTTCGGCGCCTTTTTGATATGTTTCAGAAATTATGTTGTCCAGTGAAGCGTATTGAACGGCCGATATGAAAGCGATCGCTCCCTGGTGGTTTTTTTTTGTGATCCTATTTAGCTTATCGATAGGGACATAGGAAACCGGAACTCCAAACGATTTTGCCGTTTCAATTAATTCTTTGATCAGGGGATTATGGAGCTGCTTCTGAATAAAAAGTCTGTCTACTTCCTTACCTGCATTTATGCTCTCCATTATGGCACGAGTGCCGAAGACCATATTATCTTTTGGGAGACTTTTTTTCAATATCTTACCTTTCTTAGGTTATTAACGGCTTGATACCAGGAGTTGCTATACCTACGGTCACGTATTAAAACATAATGATTATTTGAAAAAATACTGTTGACCCGTATAAACTCAAAGTCAATAGATTGTGATACTGAAGTGGCGTTGTAATACCAAGTTTCTTTATCAGCTTTCCTTATTACTCTGTCAGGAACTCCAAAGATAGCGTAAATCATACCTCTATCCGTTTTCCAGCCTTCTTTGTATGTGGTAAAAAATTGATTAGCCTCCTCTATCCTATCATAATATGTCTTTATTACTTTTTTTGCGCGATCTGCAGAACGCGTTATCCCCAGCCAGAACTGGTCGAAATCTCGCTTCACAACACTGTCCTTATTTAGAACTTCCCACTCCTCTTGTTGCGTGATATAAATTAATGGGTCCACTAATTGGTCCAGACGGGCCAGTTTAGGAAAGTACTTGTCTACTAATAAAAGCGGCAATGCTTTTTGCGATGAGGTGTCAGTTTGGAAGAGATAAAACCCTATATCAGTTAAGCTAAATGCTGAAGAATCTAAAATTGTCATTATTGAATCTATTGCCATTTCTTTTTGAGGATCCGGCGCTCTTGTAACCATTGGTGGGAGAGCTGCCTCAAAGTAATATGTGTAAAATTGGGCAGTAGTATTTTTGCTCAGATTAAAAGTTCCCGAGCGAACCCAATTCTGTACAATGGGAACTTGCGATCCATCTAAAAGGGTTACCGGAAGAATTTCTGCTGGTTGAATATCGTAGTAATACATTGCAGAGCTAAATGTGCTTTCTACTTTTAACACCAAAACCTGATTGGTAGGCCATTTTGGTATTCCAAATTTTAGAAAATGATTTTTTCCACGACTGCCAACATATAAACTGTCATAACTTATACTTTTAAAATCGCTGCCATAGGTATCTGATACACTCAATTGAAACTTATAGTTATTGATATCCGCTTGTTTTTCATTTATAAAAATGTTGCTGAATAGAATTACAGAATCTGCACCGCTGGAATATACCTTGTTGGTAACAAAAATCTCTCCCTTAGGATCGCATTGATAGGCAAAATTCACTCGTTCCAGGGACGATTGTGCTCTGGCTAAAACAACTGTACTAACCAGGAGTATTGTAAAAAGGGATTGCTTAGACCATAACTTCATCCTTGGAAAATTAAATGTTTACTGATCAAATTAAAACTGACCTTCTACTATAATTCTTCGTTGTTCATATTTTTGCCAAAAACTATGCCATGAGTGTATATACTACCGAGATAGCTTCAGACAAAATTGTTTCAGATAACCCAATACATCAGCGATTGTTAAAGGCCTATTATTTGGCTGAAAGCTATGTCAATGGAGATCTATTAGAAGTAGGCTGTGGTGAAGGTAGGGGGATAGACCTTCTCAAAAAGCGTATTGCTTCATTTACAGCGCTTGATAAAATACAATCGGTAATAGATGTTTTACAGGATAAGTACCCGGATTATAAGTTTTTACAGGACAATATCCCGCCCTTTTCAAAGCTTGAAGATAATTCTTACAATACCGTTGTCAGCTTTCAGGTAATAGAGCATATAAAGGCAGATCGTCAGTATTTGGAGGAAATATATCGGGTATTGAAACCTGGTGGTTCGGCTTTGATTACCACGCCAAATATAAAAATGACACTTACAAGAAACCCCTGGCATATTCGTGAGTACACTGCTGATCAGCTTTTAACTATCACCAGTCAAGTCTTTGATGACGTGGAGATGAAAGGAATAACTGGTAACGAAAAGGTAATGCAATACTATGAGATGAATAAAAAGTCGGTAAGGAAAATCACGCGCTATGATATACTAAATCTGCAATATCGCCTGCCGGCTCCATTACTTAGAATTCCTTATGACATTCTGAATAGACTGAATAGAAATAAGTTAAAATCAAGTGATAATGAATTAGTAAACACGATTACATACGAAGATTATTTGCCAACGGACAATGCGAATGAGGCGCTTGATTTATTCTGTATCCTTAAAAAGAGCTAATGCCTAGGTGTGGAAACCTCCATTTTTGGCAAGTCAATAGAATTTATATAAGCAACTATGTAGTCGCTAATGCCTTGGTCAAGGTTCATTTGACTTAAGCGTGCAATGTTTTTTTTAAGGATATTTCCATCCTCTTTTAGATTTTTACTGAATCCAAGATATGAGGGAATGCTATTTTGGATATAGAATCGGAGAAAGCGAATTTCTAAATTATCTTTTTCTTCGTTAACAGCACTTTTAAGTAATTCTTCAACATTTTTTAATGAACTGACTTTCGTAAGTGGATTCCAGGTATGCTTAGCGATTAATGCTTTAGCAGCAGCTTGATAAGCAGTGAAGGTGGCATTCGCCTCGCCAGATTCTACGATTTTCTGATAAAATTTAGTGACTTTTTCCAGGTCAAATGTGCTGTAAAATAGTTCCTTCCTCACTTCTTGCAATAATAAACTACTCTTGCTTTGTGCGCGAGTAAAACCAAGCGATAACAGGAGCATCAGGCTTAATGCTATTAGTGAACGGACCATTTTAAATACATTACCTGAGTAGGGTAACGGGTTTCATTCAATAATAGTTGATGCTGCAGAAGATATTAAGCCTGATTTTGAAATATTTTGTCGGCTGTAAGCTGTTTTTCAAGGGACTCGAATATTTTGTTAGATTTGCCTCGATTTGGAAAGACTTATATAAATAAGATTTATGCAACAGCTTAACGATTTTCTCTCTCTGATCGACAGTTATATTGGTAGCTCGCCGTGGTTTCCATATGCGCTATTGGGAACAGGGCTTTTTTTTACGATTTATTTGGGCTTTCCACAGATCCGATATTTTGGATTTGCATTTAAAGTAGTAAGTGGAAAATTTGATAAAGCTGGTGATGAAGGTGATACCTCGCACTTTCAAGCGCTTACTACCGCACTTTCAGGGACCGTAGGTACCGGTAACATTGCAGGTGTGGCTTTAGCTGTCCATGTTGGCGGGCCAGCGGCCATATTCTGGATGTTGGCAACAGCTGCTGTAGGTATGTGTACAAAGTTTGTAGAGGTTACGCTGTCACATAAATATCGTGAGAAAGCAGAAGACGGATCTATGGCAGGAGGCCCGATGTACTACATGAAGAATAAACTTAATATGAAATGGCTCGGTGTCGTTTTTGCAGCGGCAACCGTGCTGTCTTCTTTCGGTACGGGTAGCTTACCGCAAAGTAATAGCATTGCAGATTCAATGAAAGAGGTATTCGGGTTAGATGAGATGCTCGTCGGCGGTGTGCTGGCAGTACTCCTGGCCTTTGTAATTATTGGCGGCATTAAGCGAATAGCGGCTGTAACAGAGAAACTGGTGCCCGGGATGGCTATATTATATTTTATAGGAGCTTTTGCCGTGATATTCAATAATCTTGAGAATATAGGACCTTCATTTATCTCAATATTTGCCGACTTATTTAGCGGTTCGGCCGCAACCGGAGGATTCCTTGGAGCCAGCATTTCATTAGCGTTTGGAAAAGGCGTGGGGCGAGGTCTTTTTTCCAATGAGGCAGGTCAGGGCTCTGCACCTATTGCCCATGCTTCGGCCAAAGGGCATGAGCCGGTTTCAGAGGGTTTCGTGGCTATTCTTGAGCCGTTTATTGATACTATAGTGATTTGCACGATAACAGGTCTGGTTCTTTTGTCTTCGGGTGTTTGGAATGAGAAATATCAAAACAACTTTGATTTCTCAGATATATACGTGTTGGAAAACAGTATCTCCCTGGACGAGGAAGAAGGAAGACACACAGTGATTAATCATATAGAAGGTGTGGACCGTAACATGCTTTATAATGGAGATCTGGAAATTCGAAATGGTAAAATAGCGACTGATGTTCTCTTCATACATGCCAGATCGGAAGCGGAAAATGTACTGATAGAAGATGGAGATGGGCCTTACAATGGTACATTAGCCATTCTGGACGGCAAACCTCAGGGGGATTTTGCCTTTTCGGGAAAGTCACTGGTTCATAGCGCTGCACTTACGGCTATTGCTTTCACTAAAGGTTTTTTTGGAGAATCCGGTCAGTATATTGTAGCCATTGGTTTGTTGCTATTTGCTTTTAGTACGGCTATTTCCTGGTCGTATTATGGAGATCGGGCTATGACGTTCATTTTAGGCAGCAGGTCAGTAGTTTATTATCGAATCGTTTACGTGATTGCTTTCTTCCTGGCTGCATTTACTGATACCACCATTATCTGGACACTTTCTGCTGTAGCCATTGCGGTAATGACGCTGCCCAACCTATTTGGTATACTCTTACTGAGCAAGGACATGAAGCAGACTGTAAAAGACTACTGGATTGATTTCAAGAAGGATTGGCCCGATGAAAAAACACCGGAATGATTTCGATTTTAGATTTTATCAGCCAACCTTCAGTCTGGCATGATAAAATCTACTATAGTCTTAAATCATTTGAACCGGACTCTCACTTTCACCTGATCCGTTACAATTGAGTCATTTTCGGTAGCCGGACGCCATTTAGGTCCTTCTTTTATTAGTCGTATCGCTTCGGCTTCATAAGCCGGCCCGGGTGACTTATTTACCTTAAAGTTTATTAGGTTGCCATTAGGAAGGACATCGAATTTTACAAATACTTTGGAAGAGATTGAGTCGCTGGGTGTCCTTACATTATTTTGTAAATATTTTCGATATTCAGATTTACTTATCTCAGGCCGTGCGGGGAATAAGCTCTTCTTTATGTCATTATCATCAATAGTTTGAACCGCATAACCTAGTGACTGTTTTTTTCTTTCTATTGCATATCCAGTTACAACGACTTCTGAGAGTTGCGTTAAATCTGGATATAACTCAATATCAATTTCAGATCTGTCACCAATCTCCACTTCATGTGAGTTTAAACCGATGTATGAGGCAATCAGCGTATTCTCATTTGATCCCTGTAAATCAATTGAGTAGTTCCCATCAATGTCAGTAACTGTGCCTATTGTAGTGCCTTTCAAAACAATATTCACGCCGGGAAGAGCTTCGCCATCTTCAGCAGAAATAACCTTTCCTTTTACCTTTCTTGATATGCTGATTCCAGTTGATGCTGAACGAGTATATAATTTGCTTCTTTTTACACTCTTATTTGCAGCAGCGGGTGGTAGAGTGACAGTTTCTGCCTCTTTTTTTTCTGGTATGGGTTCCACTTGCATGTCCTCCATTTCAACATCTTTGGCGAACTCGTCTGCTTCGGCTTCAAATTGAGTTAGTTCTTCTATTTCCCTGTCACCTGCGAGATTGGACTGTGAAATAGACTCTGGTGTTTCAGTAGATTCTTGCTCAGTTATTCCCATGGGTTTAGGTTCTAGAGAGGCAGCTTCTTCCTCAGATTGTAAAAGCTCGGGCTCTTCACTTTCATTACTTTGGTTGAGAGTGATAAGTGTATCTTTTTTGAGAATTGTACTGGGCTCAGATTCCTTCGCTTGAGTTTCATTTACTTGCTTTTGATCACCTTGAGCGAGCTTACCTGCCGAGCCTGACCCGTCGAAATCGTAGGTAACCACAAAAAAGGTGGAAACAGTAAGAAGTAATATTGAAGCGGCAATTTTGAACCAAAGAGGGAAGAGCCTTTTTTCCTGCTGGATGCGATCAGAAAGATGTTGATTTAATTGAGCCAAATCTTTCTCCAGATCTACATAGGTACCTGCATAACCTTCAAAAGCTTCAGATTCAAAGTTTGAATCCATCATTAACTTTTCAACTTCATAGCTTTCCTCCTTAGAGAGAGTACCGTTAAGATATTTCTCCATGAGCTCCGGAGTGAGGTGATCAATATTTGACTTGAATGGATCCATCAATTACTCATACACAACTTTAAATTCCGTTTTCCATTCTGAATGTAGCTTTTCACCTTTTTTAGCTCGTAATTGGTGATTTCCTTTATTTCTATGTACGTTCTTTTTTCTAGGTAGAACAGCTGAACGCACTTTTTTTGTTCTGTATTTAACTTTTCAATACACCGCTCTAATTTACTTAAATCAGTTTCCAAGTTATCTTCTTCATTGCTATGATGCAGTATTAAGCCGTTTTCCACACTTGGTTCAGTAATATCTTGTTGATTTCTTTTCAGTTTATGTCCGCTACTTCTTAATTGCATCAGGCAATGGTTTTTTGTAACTACAAAGAGCCAGCTTTTGAAATTTTTAACATCGCTTTTGGGCAGATTAACTACTATCTTTTCAAAAATTTGCATCACCGCATCTTGACTATCTTCTTTATTTTTAAAGTACTTCAGGCATACTCCATAAACCAGGTGCATATATTTTTTATACAACCGACCCAGCGCTTCCAGATCACCTGACCGCTTATAACGGGAAATTAATTCCCATTCCTCATCTAAAAGATTCTGTTCTTCAGAAGACATTAATGCCTAAACTATAAAAAAAATCCCTAGGGTTTATGGAATATGAAACGAGAGCGCATCCCATCAATAGTTTCACCTAAATAATATGATTATGAAAAAGGTTTTTGTAGTAGCTGTGTTTTTGTTTTCGCTCACTTCAATGGATGCCATTGACGATAAGCAAATCACGGGAAGAGTAACCTCTGCTGAAGATGGAAGCCCATTACCGGGGGTCAATGTTATCCTAAAAGGTACCGCTATTAGGACGGTTACTGATGTTGATGGTAAATATAGTCTGATGGTTCCTAATGGTATTGAACCTGTTTTAGTATTCAGCATTATTGGATTTATAAGCCACGAGATTAAGGTTGGCTCCAAAAATTCAGTCAATGTTAGGCTTTCGGCAGATGTCACACAGCTTTCTGAAGTAGTGGTGAGTGGTCATAATCAAAAAAGATCAAGAAAAAGTAAAAGAAGAATGATGTATGACGCTGCAGAAATGGAATATGCCCCACTACATTCGTATGTAACACCGGCGCCGGTTGTATCCAATACCGAAGATTACGCTTCGGTTTCGGAAAACTCATTTCAAAACCCATTCACAAGCCCACTTTCTACATTCTCGGTGGACGTGGACGCTGCGTCTTATAGTAATGTGAGGAGGTTTTTGAACCAAGGGCAGCGCCCTCCCAAAGATGCTGTACGAGTGGAAGAAATGATTAACTACTTCGATTACTCTTACCCACAGCCCAAAAGCAATGATCCATTCTCAATCTCTACAGAAATATCTGTTGCACCCTGGAATAACGAGCATAAGCTGGTTCATATTGGCCTCCAAGGTAAGGACATATCCCATGAAGATCTTCCACCTTCTAATTTGGTTTTTTTGATTGATGTATCAGGAAGTATGAGCAATCATAATAAACTACCGTTACTCAAATCAGCTTTTAAACTTTTGGTAAAAAAGCTTAGACCAGAGGATGAAGTGGCTATTGTGGTATATGCAGGCGCGGCCGGTGAGGTACTGCCCTCAACTAGTGGGAAAGAAAAAGATAAGATTTTATCTGCTCTTGAAAATCTCGAAGCCGGCGGTTCTACAGCTGGAGGAGCAGGAATACAGCTCGCCTATGGAATTGCAAAAAGAAACTTTAAACAGGGTGGAAACAATCGAGTGATTTTGGCGACGGACGGAGACTTTAATGTGGGCGCCTCCAGCAATGCCGCCATGGAAGAACTGATAGAGGAGAAAAGAAAGGATGGAGTGTTCTTGACCGTATTGGGTTTTGGAATGGGGAACTATAAAGATTCAAAAATGGAGATTTTGGCCGACAAAGGAAATGGTAACTATGCCTACATCGATAATATATTGGAGGCGCAAAAGGTATTAGTAAACGAGTTCGGTGGCACGTTATTTACGATTGCTAAGGACGTTAAAATCCAGGTGGAATTTAACCCTGCAAAAGTAAAAGCCTATCGCCTTGTAGGTTATGAGAATAGATTATTAAAGGCCGAAGACTTTAACAATGATAAAAAAGATGCTGGCGAGATTGGCGCCGGACATAGTGTGACGGCCTTATATGAGATCATTCCGGTAGGTGCAAAAAGTCCGTTTTTGGTTGATGACCTGAAATACCAAAAAACTCAAGCCCTAACGACCCTATCGAGCTCGGATGAGCTCATGACTATCAAGTTAAGATACAAGGAACCTAGCGGTTCGGAAAGTAAGCTTTTGGTAAATGAATTATTGGATGAGAATTCAAAACTTAATGAGACCTCAGATAACTTTAGATGGTCAGCTGCCGTGGCGGCTTTTGGCATGTTTCTTAAAGATTCCGACTATAAAGGAGATTTTTCTTATGACGGTATCATTAAACTTGCCAAGATGGCGAAAGGAGAAGATGAACATGGATACCGTGTTGAGTTTATCAGGTTAATGGAGGCCGGTCAGCTTTTGGCAAGACGCTGAGTTTTATTTCAAAACAGCTACATAAATTAGATATTATAGGATTAAGAGGTTGTGTGCCATTCCATC
>CALBPF010000030.1 GCA_937899105.1 uncultured Flammeovirgaceae bacterium
AGCCGTGTCTCTATTGCCCTGGATGATCTTCCAGGAAAAGACTTTGATATCATCGGCATCGGCAAAAAAGAAGTTCTCTTCTTCAAACTGTTTATCGCCTACGCTCATGAGAGGTCCATAGCCGCTCATCAGGCGCACCGCCTGCTCTACTACTCCTTCAAAATCGTTCTCTATCAACGGAGCAAAAGGTGGCGCTATGTGTCCTAAATGCAGGCTGGATTCACCATCCTGATTTAGCCATTCCCGTGATATACGATAGATTCGATCGGCTTTCTCATGGTATTTATCATAGCTCAGTTCGTGTTGCACGTAAAGTGATATCAAGATTGTAGCTGCCATTCCGACAGCCAATCCGAAGATGTTGATGGCGGAATACAGCCTTTGGCTTAGCATATTCCTTACTCCAATTTTCAAATAGTTGCGTACCATATCTATGTTGTTTGAGTTTGTGTGACCTTTTATTTTTCTTATTACCGAGGGCCTAACCATAAGGAAGACCTCCTTGCGGTATTTTTGAATGGCCTTATGTTCCCCATGCGCTTTTATGTTCTCATAAAACGACTGTTCTAAATCTCCTTGTAGCTCTTCATAATATTCCTCATCGCAGAACCACTCAAACAGGCGTGTATATATTTTTGGCGGTTGCGCACCTTTTCTCATATAGTATAATTCATATTCATTGCCCAGTCAGGCACCTGACTCCATAGCTGTTCACGGAGCGCCCTGGCCTCTTTAAGCGCCTGCCTGCCGATACTGGTTACCGAATAAATCCGTTTTCTACGGCCCCCTCGCTCTGGCAATGCCTCTCCCATTTCCGAGGTCAGAAATCCTTTATCTATTAGACGCATGAGTGCAGTGTGTAAGGCACCCCTACTCACCTCACGCTTCATTTGATCCTGAATCTCCTCCTGGATCCGCACACCATAAGCATCCTCTCCTAAAATTAAAATAGCCAGAAGCACAATCTCCTGAAATTCTCCTAAGTATGTCCCTTTCATAAGCTGTTCTGAATATTAAAGACTATATGTTTCTTAAATGGTTACATGAATTTAGAAATTTCTTTCTTATTTGAAGACTTTTTTTGAACTGCACTTGTATTTGGGCAGCTTGTCCCGCTATTCGCACTCGCCAGGTCATCTCGCACAGCCCCTTAGAGCTCAAACAATCGCTTCTATCTGGGCTGCTGTAATGGTCGTCATTCCTGAGAGCCCAGCGATTCAGGAATCTCACCTGGACATCTCGAGATAAAAAGATGGATACACAA
This sequence comes from uncultured Flammeovirgaceae bacterium, assembly GCA_937899105.1. Classification (GTDB taxonomy): domain Bacteria; phylum Bacteroidota; class Bacteroidia; order Cytophagales; family Cyclobacteriaceae; genus Fulvivirga. Next base: position 1,265 of record CALBPF010000030.1, read on the forward strand.
AGGTCGGCGGATTAAGATGCAAATGAATGAACAACGTGCAGAGGATGACATTGTTACCGACTACTATTTTGACAGCAGAGGTTTAATCTTCGCTTTTGTTCAAGAGCAGCTGAAAGATGAACTGAATCAACCTAATACCCGCGAAAACCACTATTACCTTGGTCAGGACGGGAATCTCATTCGATGGCTGGATGAAAAAGATGCGCACAGTGCTCTAAGCTCTTGGCCCCAAGCCCTATGCAATCATAGCGGTTAGCAAAAAGATCATCACCAAATCAAAAACCGTGGCATCAACATAATCTTTCTTTAATCATATTAATTTGTTGATTAAGACTTTGCGACACACTTATTATTCATTTTCTTAGTAATGCTTTGTGCGCGATACTTAACGAAGAATGATGGGATCAACACTCAGTAAATTGATTTTAACAGGTCTTGCTTTAGTGATTTCAACATGTGGATCATTAGGTCAAACTATAGATCAAACATTTGTATCACCAACTGTGTATCAGGCACCTGTTATTCAGGACATGGCTTCAACTTCTGATAATAAGCTATTACTGGCAGGTTACATCACTAATTATGGAGATCAACAAGTTTATAGTCTTGTTAGATTGAACCAAGATGGAAGCTTGGATGAATCGTTTGACTATAAAATCGGTAAGCCTGTGTCCCATGTAGAAGTACAATCCAATGGTCGTGTCGTTATAGCAAGCTCTCATTTTGTGGCACTCCTTTCCCCTACCGGTGAATTGTTGGATTCTATTGACGGGCTTGGAGGAATTACAGCACTACATGTGAATCGGAATGATCGCATTGCTATAGGTGTGCGTTTAACAGATGGTGCTCATGTAATGCGGCTCAATGCCGACTTTTCTGAGGATACCGGCTTTGATAATTTCGTAAATACAAATGGTGTGGTTACTGCTATTTCCAGTATTGGTGACACACTTATCATTGCTGGAATTTTCACAGAAGTTAATGGCGTGGAAAAGTGGAATATGGCCAAATTAAATGTTGACGGTTCATTGAATCTCCAATTTGATATAGGTAGTGGGATTATAGATCTAATCGGTTCACTTACTATTGACACGAATGGAAAAATTTACCTAGGAGATACTTATACTCTTGTGTTTGATGGCCAATTTATACGCGGTGGTTTGGTAAGATTAAATTCGAACGGTTCTATTGATACTACATTTGTAGTTAATGGAATTAAAGGTCGTCACAGCAATATTCTCTTACAGGGAGATAAAATTATCTTTAATTCTTATTTTGGAAGTAATAATGATCCACGCATAGTTAGGCTAAATCATGATGGGTCTACAGACAGTACTTTTCACCGCATTCCCTTTAAATTAGGTAGATTCCCAAATGGGCGTCTAGCTTGGGTGGGTGACTCAATCATCACCAGTGGTTTGGCATTTGACAATTATCCTTTTGAGCTGAACAAAGTCTCACCTAATGGAGTCCTTGATGTTGATTTTAAGCCACCACTGAAAAGTTTGGGAGCAATTCGTATTCTCAAACTTCAAAATGATAAATTAATTGTTGGAGGAGATTTTACAGAGATAAATGGAGTATACAAAAATCGAGTAGCACGACTTTCACGAAATGGTGAACTAGATGAGTCTTGGTTGTTTGTAAACGATTATGAAGAGCCGAATGATATTGAGGTTTTGCAAAATGACCAGGTAATGATTGGCTTCGATAAAGTACTGTTATTATTAGAAGCAGATGGAAGTATAAATAACGACTTTCACTTTGAATTTCCGGAATTTTCCAATCGACTTAAGAGCTTTGAGTTTTTTGATAACGGTAAAATATTGCTGTCATTATCTGGTAGTTTATTAATCTTAGATAAAAATGGTGCGGTGGACACTTCTTTTGATACTGGGTCTGGATTCAATGTTGTCGCTGGCCTTTCAGATATATTGATAACTTCAGACCAAAAAATTATACATGGTGGGTCCTTTACAGAATACAATGGTAACCCATTCAATAGGTTGATTCGTTTAAATCAAGACGGTTCAATTGATAATACATTTAATATTGGTAATGGTGCTGGAGGTGATAAGAGCTATATACTTAACATGATTGAATTGCCTTCAAATGAACTAATCATTAGCGGAGGTTATCAATCATTTGGCAACATTCAGGTGCCCGGTTTCGCAAAGTTATCAGAAGATGGTTCGATTGATGCTGAGTTCATGGATAAACAACCTCTCGATGCAAATGGATCTTTTCCATCTGGACCAACTTCTATATTGCAACTAGAGGATCAATTATTTATAGGCGGGCTTTTGAGAGCCAAGGGATCAAATGTTAATAGCGAACAAATTCTATCACTAAAATTTGATGGCACATGGAATGAAGATTTCTGTATTGATAATATCCTCGAAATTGAGCAAATATGGGGTTTGGCCAAAGGTCCTGACAATACATTTTTTGCATTTGGAAATTTCTTTGATAAATCCGGTGACAGACAATTTGTAGTGAAGATTTCCGCGGACCCAAACCCTAAAATCACAAGTCTGGATGCTGGCTTAGTCACGGAATCGAAGGTTTATCCTAACCCTGCTGATGTTGACGTCATCACGTTTGACTCACCCCTACTTAAAGGAACCGAGCTAAAGCTTTTCGATAATATGGGACGGCAAGTGCAAGTGAATTACACCAGTTCAGAAGCAAACAATCAGACAACAGTAGATATCAAAGAGTTAAAAAACGGCACCTACTTGCTTAAGGTAATGAGGTCCAATACATCATTAGCTTCCCATAGGCTTGTGATAAACCGTTGAACACATTAATCTCTTATGGGGGACTACCTCAAAAAGATGCGCACTGCGCCAATAGCAGATAACAGTAAGATCATTTAACGGTAGTTAGTATCTTTAATGAGCCTTACTAGTCGTACCCCCAGTGCGAAACCAAGAATTACCG
>CALBPF010000031.1 GCA_937899105.1 uncultured Flammeovirgaceae bacterium
TTGTCGACAAATTCGATTACTGCGTGGTCTTCTTCATCAACGCTAACATTAGTATATAGTGTTGCATCCTCGTATTCACCTGAGGCATGAGGTAGTCCGTTATTAACATCAACATCCCAAAAGAATATTTCCCCATCCTGACTAGATTTATTATAACGTCTTATGTAACGGTTGGATCGGTCAAGTAAAGGATCGATGGTCCATGAAATCCAGTCAGAACCTGGCGAACTTGTTTTGGGGGCAAAATTTCGTGACGACTTCTCGTGATGGTAATAAGCGAATGGAAAACTGTCTTTTGCAATATGTTCATAAGTACCCTTATAAAAATCAGATTGGTCAACCAATGGGCTCATAGAGACGCTGCCATCACTTGAAGAACTGCGATATGGAAGATATTCACGAGGAACTTTACCAGCTACATCATATACAATCGGAACCTTTACATCGTATTGTAATGGAGAGGCTTTTTTAGATACCTGTTGAATCTGTCTGCCCAACCCATCGAGGTACTGCGTTTCAGTAATTAATACTGCAGGATCATTTTCCATATCCAGGATTGCATTGTAGTTATACACGTTGGACGGCAGCAAAAACTGGTATGATCTAACGAAGTTTAAATTGTCCGGAACAAGGTTATAATCCGGCATACGATGATTAATGACTTCTACCGCTCCACTTGATGGCCCCCAACACCCGTTTACGTTTTTGCCTCTAACCATATAAAACCCCGAAATAGGGTTGATTAATGTTTCTCCGGTGTCTGATTCATCTTCACCCGTTGCCAGCCGTTGCCAATAGTAGGTGATAGCTGCTGTGGATACATTGTTTTTATTGAGCGTTGTACTGTATGGATCTAGGCTAATGTTCATCTCCGGATCATTCGGCATTGGCGCGGAAGGAAGCTCACTTATGGTGATGGGCACCCTACTGCTGGGACAACCGGCAGCATCTGTCTTTAGAAGCCAGACAGTCGTATCTGTAGTAAAAACCTCAATAGATGTGCCAACAGCCAAGGCCTCGGTGGCCGTCGAACTATTGTACCACTGGTAAATTCCGTTAACCGGTTCCAAGCCAGGCACTTCACCATCCACTGTCAACTGAATTAATCCAATATCGGCACAGACATCTTCATTGGTTTTACCTCCGTTTACCGTGGGGGCTGGTGTGCCTCCCTGGATAATAAGTTGCCGGGAGTCTGTACTTGTACAGCCATTTACCGAGGTATAACTGTAGGTGATTTGGTAGGTTCCTGGAGTAATAGAATTCGTTGAGAGCGTCTGGTTAACATTATCTATAGCGGCATTGACTGTACTATTAGCACTTGTCCATACACCGTCTGCCACAGGCAGCACATTTGGTGTTAGTAGATTTAACGGTACAGACTCCTGACACGAAGACAGATCAAGACCTGCTTCGACATCCGGAAAGGGTTTCACTTCAGCATTGACACTGCTTATACTGCTGGATTCACAACCGATACCTGATACCATTTTAACAAAAAATGATTGGGAACCCGTCAGGTAGAAGGTCATACTGGAATTCCCCGTACCTGAAAATGCATAGTCATCGGTATTGGTAGGGACAGGATTTTGCCCGGCTGCATCAAAGTACCATATACAAGTGCCTGAGGGGTTAGTCACAGATAAGGTTATTTCACCTTCTCCACAGCGTACGGCATCTTGCAGAAGAGGATTGGGAGGTGCCGGATCAATTAATATTGATATCGCTGTTCTCACGCTGGTGCAGTTCGAACCTGTTTTGGCCGTTAACCAGACCGTTCTATCCACGCTCGTTGTAATATCAACTGATGTCTGGGTAGAAAAGGGTGTGGGAGACGATGCTGAGTTGTACCAGGCATAGGTTCCATTCACCGGGTCAGTATCGGGAGACTCACCATCTACTATTAATTGTACAGTACCCCCAGGTGAACAGATGCGCTCTGTAGTTTTCCCACCATTTACCCGTGGTGCTGGCGTAGCGGATCTAATAATCAATTGTCTGGTGTCTGTTCGGGCACAACCTTGACTGCTTTCAAACCGATAGGTTAATATGTAATTGCCAGTAGAAAGAGTGCTAACATCAATGGTTTGGTTCGTGTTATTGATTGCAGTATTGACTGAACTATTACTACTGGACCACGTTCCCCCTGAGGTAGGCGTTACACCAGGTGTGACCAGATTTAATACGCCGTTTTCAGAACAGGCAGAAATTGTAGAACCGGCATCTACTTGAGGGAAACTATTAATTATCCCCATAACGCTTCCCAGACCTGAAGAAACACAGCCATTGGAACTACTTCTCACCCAATACGTGTGAGTGGAGGTTAAATAGGTGGTCATGGAGGAATTACCGGCTCCTGAAAACACATAGGCATCATCGTTTGTCGGGATCGGGTTTGTACCATTGATGTCGAAATACCAGAGATAGCTACCGGAAGGACTGATGACACTCAGTGTTACTTCTCCTTCTCCGCAACGACTATCGTTCGATAAATTTGGTGGAGCAGGAGGAGTATTGATGGTTGCAACGGCGTTAATTGTTACCGTACAATTATCGATAAAGTCGTCTACCCTTACTTTATAGGTAGTAGACGTATTGACATTTACATTTAATGTAGAATTAGTTTCACCTAAAAGTAATGTACTACCCTGATACCATTGGTATTGGATATCATCATTTTCAGAGGTCGGACCACCTAAAACTCTCAATGTCACCGAACCACTGCCACACCTGCTTGCACCCTGAGTATAATATTGACTGCAATTCTGGGCTTTTGTAAAAGAAGCTTGGGACATACATAGTATAATAAGTATTACCCTGGGCAGAAACTTACTCAGTTTCATCCAAACACCGGTATAATTTTGATTGTGTTTAATTTCCACTGTACTGATATTTGAATTCGTTGATTCGGTTCAATTCATGGTCTTTTATTCGCCAGAGCCGTTGGTAAGCATCATATTCATAGTAAGTGGTTTGATCATTGAAGTCTGAACTTGAAGTCATGCCAACCGGAGGATCATAGGTATATGTATTTATTTGGGCTCCTGGTAAAAGTTGTTCGTCTCTTAAGCGATTAAGTAAGATTCTAAAGGAACCCTCATCATCCAGGTAATAATTCCCCCTAATATTCTCTAACTCTATAGGAGTAAATACAGCTTCCACATCGGATATCTTTGCATTGGTAATTTCGGCTACAGGAAGACTTTGCCCGTAACCCCACAGGAAGCAAGTGGTAACACCATCCTCATGGGACACCTCCACCAAATTTCCATTGAAATCATAGCCTCGAGTAATTTTTCGCTCATAGGAGGGAAAGTCCACGCCAGAGGAAGATTCCACAAACCCTTCGCCGGGTATGGCGCTTTCATATTGGTACTCTTCAATAGGGTGAATTTTGTTATTTGCTGTAACATTGAAACGCGTGGCCTGTGCTGAAATGACCTGGCCATCTACTTTAACGATTCTTTCTATAGGATAAGCAATGAGATTGTTAGTAATCAGCTCACTAATAGTAGAGTCCGAACTTGAGTAGGCATCTGGATATTTGGAAATGGTTTCTATGCTTTTTTCATCACTCCCCGAAGTGATTTGTTTTGTAGGTAAAACATTGTAAGGGCTTTCATGGAAAAAGTCAGTTATAACCTCGATAGAATCTTGGGCAAGTACGGTATCATAGCTTCTATTGATCTCTTTTTTCAATACACGAAGACCTGCTTCCGTTTCATAGGGCAGATAAACAAATGATGGAACGTCCAAACCAATTATATCTTCGGCCAGCGTTATGCCCTTTACTATTGATATTCCATTGTCGTATGGCGTGTATTCATTAATGGTCGCATTTACTAATTTAAATCTGCCGAGCTCGTTCTTGTATACTTTCTTTTCCAGCAGAAGGCCTCTTCCCCAGTCACGTTGAGAAGCCGGAGGGAATGGAAATACCAATTGGCTACTGTCAGGAAAATCATCATTGGTGGTATACTTATAGGTTGTTTTCCCTCCTTCCCCGTACTCACCTGTTATTTCTTCAACGAAACCGTACCCGAGGTAGCCCCCCTGTGTCATCCCGAGTAATACGCGGCTAACCGATGACCGACATATGTACGTACACGTATAGATGTAAGTTATTGGGAGTCCACTTGGATCATATTCTTTGTTAACAATAGTCAGGGGATAATTGTAGATCGGGTAGCTTGTAATTCTTCCTGAAGTCTTGTTTCGGATGTTCTCGTTACTATATTTATATATCTTAGTCAAGACATTGGTAGGATTCACTTGATCGAAGAACCCAATCTTTTCAACCCTAAGCCCACCAACATATCCGGATGTCTGCAGTTGATCAATCACTGCTTCTTCCCAATACATCCCCAGGAACACATTGCTATCATCCGTATGATCATTGACAATCAATTTTAACTTGTAGGTCCCTTCAATCAGAATAAATTTTTTGCGGCCAATATGATCGAAAGATATGCCAAATGTAGGATCTGTAATGCCTTCCAGTCGAAATTCGTAGCCACAGGAATCGTCATTCAGATTTTCGCAGGGAGTTTTAATATTTATATAGGCGTTTGTTGCTAATCTGTTTAAAGAATCATAGAAAATGCCATTTTCAATCGTTATTGTGGTTTCGTAAAGATCGATATCTGCCGTGTGGGGATATAATCCAGCGCTGCTCACTTCTACGTAGTCAACCGGCAGTTGATCCGAATTTGCAATATTTGGACCAAAAGTAAAATGCGTCTCTCCTTTTGTAGGATAAACAATAGACTCAAGCATACATGCCTGGTTATAATCGGAATCGATTCTTCGATCTGCACCTGAAGTGTTAAGGCCTGCCTCAACCAATGTTGTATTTCCATTTTTTCCATTATAATAGCCATATCTATCCTGGGCATAGGAGGCCTTTTCTGGCAGGTTCCTACTGTTATACGTAAATGTATAAGGGTTCAGTGCCTGGCCGGTATCAGACTTTTCATTGACAGCCATTAATTTTAACCTGTACTTACCAGGCTCTCCGCTAACATTGCAATAGCGATTTGGTGTATAGTCAGAGGAAATGAAATAGTCATACGTGAGTTCAAAGCTTTTTTTTAGGTTATTACCTTTATCATATATCTTTATTTCATTCAGTGTGCTATCGCCTAATAAATCTAAACGTGTACTGTTATACACGAATTCAACAGAGCCTTTATCAAAATTGACAGTCTTTAATTTTTTACCAATTAGCCAACTTTGGCTATAGCACCTTTCATCCGATTTTTGACTGCAATCGTCGCTCACTGTTATTAGTTCATACTTGGTTTCAGAGGTAAGCTCACATTTTGTATCCAGGATGTATGATGAATAGTCCAGCTCAATATTATCAGTTTTGTTGACGTCATGGATGGACAGGAGATGCCAGCTTGATATTCCTGTGGTAGGATTCCCTGAGTCGTTGCCAAATCCACAGTAACCTTCTGAATAGCTGCGATCCACGCTGCTGCGACTTCCGTCACCTGAAATACCAAAGTAATAAGATGATCCTGTTTCATCTGTGAATTTCCACCCTGTGATATGCAATGGATTAGATGAATCTGTTCTTAGAGTTTCTATTTTAATATTCTGCGTGGGGGAAATGTAATAGTTGCCTGACTGATCGAAAAAAAACTTACCACTCCTACCGTTGAAGTTGAAATGAAAAATATCAGCTTCCACATCCAAAGTTCCATCGGAAACCTCTATAAACTCCTCTGTTTGAGCACTCAAACTCATATTTAGAATCTCATCGACAGTAGGTGTAGCCGTCATAAAACCCCCGGGGTGGTCATCATAAAGCCCTCTGGCAACACGGCTGACTACTCCTCCGGCATTCAAGGACCATCCCAAGCCTACGCGCGAAGCCTCTTCTGCGACTTTGATACCCGAGGCATGGTAACTCAAGGAAATGGGCAGATTCAATTTCTTACCATCAATCTCGTATAAGGGTATCGAAATATTAGGCACTCCCGTATACTTACTTACCGGTATTTCGCTGTATTTAGCCAGCGCCACAGATTCAGGCGATGGTGGTATGAAGCTGGGTTTTATTTCCTGCTGAGAAAACGTTAATTCTGATGAAAGGAGTAACCAGCAAAGTAGGGTTTTAGATCTCATTAAACATCTAGGGTTATATAAATCGTGCTTGAATATCAAGTACTGCAAATTTTTAATTCTACTCTCAACCTATACATCAGCATCTGTTAAGCGAACTTTTACATCAAATAGAAAAGAAGGCTTTGATGTGATATTAATAGAAAATACAAAATAAAGATTGATGCTTTAAGAAAAAAATAATATATACTAATCATTTGTTAATGAATTACTAGTTACAGATAATAATTCTTCTTTATTTAAGCAAATTATGACCGTATGCCTCAAGCATAACAAATGAACGGACACAATTTACCTCGAAAAGGGTTTACCTTACTCCTCTTTGAACCGCTCCACTCACCCAGAAACTTGATGAAGTTGTCTACATCACTATACTTACTGAGTTAAATCAATGGCCTAATCCTTCCAAATACAATTACTTTCAAAGTATGGATCAGCATTATTTCTGAAAATCTTATTTTCAGAATAAACCTCATTTAATGCATTAACTCTCTTTGGGTTTCAGGACGATCATACCATTAAAGCATATAACATAAGAAAAGTAAATTGACACCAAATCAAATAGATATAATTAACCCAATTCTAGCGGAAAATTCTGTATCGCAAATAATTACTTCACATTTTGCATAACATATAAATTTATCTGTCGTATATTAGTTATGCAAATACTTAACTAATATATGAAAGGCACTAATTTAGGTGAGTTTGAAGAGCTGGTATTGCTGGCGGTGGCCGCGATGCAGGAAGAAGCCTACAGTCTCGCCATTACCGAAGAGATCAACAAGATCACCAAAAGAAATATCACCTTTGGCGTAGTTCATTCTGCGCTGGACAGGTTGGAGAAAAAAGGATTCCTCAAGTCGGAAATGGGCGGAGCCACCAAAGCACGTGGGGGCAGACGAAAGCGCATATTTAGCATTTCCCCGGTTGGCAAAGAAGCGCTATTGAAAGCCAAAGACCAACGTGATCAGCTTTGGGAGATGATCCCTGACTTTGTATTTAACCAATCATGAAGAAGAAAAAGATACTTCCACCGCTATGGGCCGACCGGATTCTGGAGTGGTACTGTGATCCGCCCGTGTTAGAAGACCTTCAAGGCGACCTTTACGAACGGTTCGATCAGCGCATGTCCAGGTCAGGCCAATTCAGAGCCCGGCTGTTTTATTTTCTGGATGTACTCAGGTTCATCCGGCCTTATACGCTTAAAAGAAACCGGCATAGCTTGAATCCTTCGTTTATTTTCATGCTTCCCAGCTACCTGAAATCAAGCCTGCGGTCGATGGGCAGGGAGAAATTAAATACCGCCGTTTCTATTAGTGGACTCGCGCTGGGTTTGGCCGTCTTTTGCTTGATCAGTCTGTACGTAGGTGATGAGTTAAAGTATGACCGGTACTTACCCAATGCCGAACGGATTTACCGAATCACCTTGAGCTATACTTCGGCCTCGTCTAGTGAGCATGCAGCCTGGGCAGAGCCTACAGTAGGCCCCATGTTGATGGAGTACGATAAGGTAGTAGCATCCACCTCGCTAGTGAACGAAAAGTCGGTGGCTGACGCCGGGTCTCAGACCTTTCGCGAAGAGAAATTCTTCTATGCCACTACAGACTACTTTCATGTATTCCCCTACCCACTGGTCTCGGGGTCAGTTGAGGATTTCAGTCCAGGTGAAGCGGTTATTATAGAAAGTACTGCACGCAAGTATTTTGGAGACCACGACCCTATCAATCAGGTCATTGAAGTTGACAAAAAGGAGTTTGTGATTACAGCGGTATTACAAGACCTTCCTTCTCATACGGATCTGAAAGTAGATGCCATTTTGGGTATGGATCAGTTACATGAGGTCTCCGGGTGGACGTTTAACTACATCTTGTTAAAAGACGCAGATGATTACAAAGACCTACAGCCTAAGCTGGATAAGGTATTTGCGGAATCAGTTCAGTTGGAGTTTGACGATTACAACACCAAGGGACAATACCATGCTGAAGCTTTGCCGGATGTCCACTTTGGAAGTCCAAAGCTATTTGATACGCCTAAGAGTAGCCGGCTGAATATTTACTTGTTTTCTTCGATAGCCTTCTTGATTTTGATCATTGCCGGTATGAACCATTTGAATTTATCACTGGCAAGCGCAACTGACCGGCAGTTAGAGGTAGGCATTCGAAAGGCCATCGGCGCTCAAAACGATCAATTGCGATTTCAGTTTCTATTAAAATCAATATTAATCTGCTTTATGGCCCTCGTTTTATCCTACGGGCTTATTTTCTATTGTCTCCCTTTACTCAATACTTTGACCGATAAAAACATAATCTGGACCGAAGCGCTATCGGTGAATATGATAGTCTACCTTATGGGTTCGGTCCTCTTATTAGGAATAGTTTCAGGCAGTTATCCGGCCTTTTACCTTGCATCTGTCAAGCCTATTGAATCCTTAAAAGATAAAGTCTCAAAGCTGGGCAACCGAGGTCTATGGCTTAAAGGGTCCGTAGTCCTCCAATTTACGATCTCACTGGCCCTCATTATCTCTACTATATTCATTTCAAGACAAATGAACCTGGTACTAAGCAAGTCCCACGGCATGACCGTAGACCCTGTAATGATGATAGACGTGCCCTGGAATGAAAATATCACCGGCCAGGTAAAGCAATTGCGCAATGAGCTTTCCAGCCTGGCATTTGTAAAGTCCGCTGCTATCGCCGGTTTTAACTCGTGGCCCACTACGGATATGGACATTGACACCTACGAAGTGAACGATGGTGAGGACTGGGAAACGAAACCTTTCAACAATATTGAGGTAGATGCCACTTATTTTGACGCGTTGGGTCTTGAGTTCATCGCTGGTCGATCCTTTACCCCTGAAGAGGTAAACGGTGAGAATGAAACTGTGGTGGTTAATCGCGCTATGGTGGAACACCTCGGTTGGAAAAATCCGCTAGAAGAAACGGTGGCCTACGAAAATGGAGTCGAATCGCGGGTTATTGGGGTTATCGAAAACTTTAATTTTAATTCAGTCAAAGACCAATTTAAGCCGATGCTCATCTTCCCGGCTGACCGCTATCCGGCTAAGCTACTGGTGCGGTTAGAAGCACAGGCGGGTTATAAGGGGTTGGATCAGGTAGAGCAACAATGGAGAACGTCGATTAAAGGCCAACCATTTAGTTTTGAATTTCTTAGAAATTCAATTCAAGATCAGTACCGCGCTGACCTGACTATGCAGGAAGTATTCAACTTTTTTGTAATTGTAGCCATAAGCATTGCGTGTTTAGGTCTATTTGGGCTGATCGCCATCTCCACCTCACAAAGAATGCGCGAAGTAAGCATAAGAAAGGTATTCGGAGCAAGGACAACGCAATTATGGCTATTACTATCCAAAAACTACATAGCTCTGATATTGATTGCTTTCATAATTTCCGTTCCCCTTACTGCCATTGGCCTTAATGCATGGTTAGAAGATTTTGTTTACCGTGTCCCCATGACCATTGATGTATTCGTAGTAGCCGGAGTCGTCACCATTTTAGCCGCACTATTAGCCATGTCAATCCACATCGTGAGAGCAATCTTAGTTAATCCTTCAAAGATTCTTAACCATGAATAAGTTTATTATTTTGGTCGCAGTTATGTCTATAAGTAACGGCATGTTGGCGCAAGTTTTTACTGATTCAACTGAACGCGTAAAGTTATCCGGAAGAGTCATGGACCGAAAAACGGGTAATGCCGTTGAATTTGCTTCCGTAGGTTTGAGCGGTTCTCCCATTTCAACCGTGACCAATCTCAAGGGAGAATTTGTTTTCAATATGCCAAAAGCATTTATTACAGATACCCTGGTGGTCTCGTCCATTGGCTACACAGTCAAGCGTATTCCGGTAAGCGCTTTCAAAGAAACAGATCAAGTTACGGTAAAATTGAATCAGAGTGAGACGATCTTGGAAGGTGTCGTAGTAACAGACAGTCTTAATGGCAATGAGATTATGAAGCTAGCCCTGGAAAGGATGAAATACAACCATCCCAATTTTCCGATATCCATGAATGCCTTCTATCGCGAAAAGCAGATGGTAGATGGCAACTATGTATCTCTCATTGAAGCCGCCATTACCGTGTATGACCAAAATAACATCAAAAAAAGGAAGTCTCCCCTGCGGTCAAAAATTCGCGTCGACCAACTGAGAAGAAGTCTGAGGTATGAACATCCCTACGCAGATTGGTGGAATAAGGAAAATTTACTTTTGCGTGGCTGGAACGTAAATCCTGTGCCCTACGGTTACACAGGCTTAAATAAGGCGATGAGGTTGGAAAATTACGAAAGGATAGGAAAAACGGTTGTCAAGGGTAATCCCACCTATATAGTGAGGGACAGAAAGTCAAATTTTTGGAGTACGGAGTACTTCGTACAAGCCGAAACATATGCTTTTGTTCGGGTAGAAGAACATTACATTTTTTCAGAAAAGGAGTCTAAAGGATGGAAATTAGAACATGATACGCTTGACATAGATGTGGTAGTAAAAAAGCGTGAAGTCGTCATTGACTTTAAGGAATATCAAGGTAAATACTATCTCAACTACCTAAAATTCGACAGTAACCAAGACTATTTTCATCATGAAGAAAAGTTCTTCAATTTCAGGATTATGCAAGACATGATCATCAATAACCTGGAGATAGATTCTCCGACAAAAATTGAACGGGACGAAGCCATACGAATACCCAAATCCTTATCAAGTAAATCTTATGACTATGACAAAGAGTTTTGGGAGAACTTCAATATTATCCAGGAAACACCCCTGGAGTCAAAGCTTATCGCTGATTTGGAGGCTAAAATTTCGTTGGAAACCCAATTTGAATCAACTACGAAACAACCTGAGTAATCAGAGCTATTAAACAGTCATTAACTGCCCTGTCTGAATTTCTGCTTTCAATTCATTCAACAGGTTATACAGACCGAAATAGGTACGATTTATATACAAACCATGCCGATTTCCCCTTGCGGATTTCGAATTTCGAATTTCTTTCATTTTAGACACCCGCTCTCCTACCTCATAGATCTGATTGAAATAGGTATCATCTCCAAAATCAAAAATTTCATTTCTAAATGGTCTGC
>CALBPF010000032.1 GCA_937899105.1 uncultured Flammeovirgaceae bacterium
AGAAGGCAAGTCTATGGCCAGTGAACAAGCTGCCGCCTTTATGGCGCAATATGGAGAAAAGCTAAGTACGGTTCAGAAGAAGATCTCCCGTCTGCAGCGCAAATATATCAAGCTGCCCAACTCGAATGACCTTAGTACAGCGGTAAAACGTACTTCGTTGAAAGGACGTACATTCAAGGAGCGCCTGGTAATCGGTGGCAATTTTAATATCAACAACATAGATCCCCTTTCATTAGATCTCTCACCTCAGCTCGGGTATCGGTTTAACAAGCGCTTTACAGTTGGGATTGGAGGTACCTATCGCCAAACCTTTTCGGATAGCTTAGCCACATCACCCGCCATACCTGCCGACACCTATGGGTTCCGCGGTTTCAGCAGTTACGATGTGTTCAAAAACTTCTTTGTCTATGGAGAGTATGAGCAAATGGCTAAGGAAGTCACGCAGGCAGATCGCAAAAAAACGGAATGGGTAGATGGTTTGCTTATAGGCCTTGGCCGTGAGATTAGTGTCTATCCCAAACTGAATATGAATATAATGGTGCTTTACAACTTCATCAACGAACAGGAAAACCCCATTTATGGCCGCAGATGGGTGGTTAGGGTGGGTTTCCAGTTGAGTGAGTTGGCACTTTTGAAAAGAAATAAATCATAATACCATGAAACTATTATTTACACTTATGTTATTGTCATCTGCGGGTTTTCTTTTTGCCCAAGACTTCAGTCATCTTACGGGACAGACCAAACTGATAAACCCTTCAGGTCGAACTTTGCTCTTAGAAAAGGACAACGATGATTCGTGGCTTACTTTTCATGATCCTGGTAACTCTTGGTATTCTATGGGAATTGATAGATCGGATGGGGCCAAGTTTAAACTGAATTATGGATCAGCGCTAGCTGAGACCAACCAGTTTACCCTAACAACTGACGGCAAGATTGGTATTGGGACTAACGATCCTTTAGACTTATTACATGTGAACGGCAGCTATATGGGTCGGGGTCATTTTATGCTTTATGCTTATGAGGGTGAAGGAAGTTCTGGTACCGCTTACCTCCAGGCACGAGATAGGTCTGGAACCTCGAGCATTAATTTATAGCTCAGAACCCAATATAATGGAAGTTTGGTTAAAGCTATGAAAATAAGCCCTTTAGGAAATGTAGGTATTGGTACTTCAAACTCCAGTTCGACATTGCATATCCTTTCTTCAAGTACAACTGGTGTATTTGACAATTCTTCAAACGGACGGAAAATTGAGATCAATCCGGGTTCAGGAGTAATAGAAATGACAAATGGCTCTCTCCATCTCAACAGGTCTGCTTCGGGCAATATAACTTTTGCCGGAGGCGGAGGGCAGGTAGCCATAGGAACTTTCACTCCTGATGCTAAACTAACGGTTAAAGATGATGTCCATGCCAAGGAAGTACGTGTTGACCTTTCCGTCCCTGGCCCTGGCTACGTATTTGAACAAGACTACGACCTGCCTTCTTTGGAAAGTATTCAGGGATATTTCCAAGAAAATAAATACCTTGCGGAAGTACCCTCAGCCAAAGAAATGGAAGAAAACGGTATCGATCTGGATGTGATGAACATGTTGCTCTTTAAGAAAGTGGAGGAGTTGACATTGCATTTAATTGAGCAGGAAAAAAGTATAGTAGAGTTAGAAACAAAGAATAATTAGTATGAGACTATTCGCTAAAACATGCTTAGTAATTTTAATGATCTGTATTGGATATGCAAATGTTAAAGCACA
Organism: uncultured Flammeovirgaceae bacterium; assembly: GCA_937899105.1. GTDB lineage: Bacteria > Bacteroidota > Bacteroidia > Cytophagales > Cyclobacteriaceae > Fulvivirga. The sequence continues at coordinate 1,749 of CALBPF010000032.1, forward strand.
ATCGAGTAGATTGGAGTTGGATCCCGGAGGCGGCGCTTCGGGTGATTTAGTAGGATTCAAGGCGGTTGAATCAGGAAACAATACTACAAGCCTTCAAGTATTTAGGAATTTTACTGGTGATGCAAATGATATATCATTTCTGAAGTTCGATAATCAGGGAAACATTCAAATCGATGGTCCAAAAAAGCTATTTTGGGATCCTCAAGGTGCTGCTGGAAGTGATTTTGTTGGGTTGAAAATTTCTGAATCAGGGAATAATACAACAAAGTTTCATATCTATAAGAAGTTTACCAATACCACTTCAGATATAGATTTGTTGACTATTGATGCGGGGGGAAATACAATGCTTTACGGCACGTCAAAGTTATATTGGAATCCTCTTGGAGGTGCCCCGGGTGATATGTACGGAATTAAAGTAACAGAAAGTGGTAATAACACCACCAAGTTTCATCTTGTCAGGAACTTCTCAGATAATGTAGAAGATGTCAATATAATGACTATTAATTCCTCCGGTTTTATTGGAATTGGAACAACTACTCCAAATCAAAGACTGACCGTTAATGGTATGGTTTATTCTACTGAGGTAAAAGTTGATTTATCAGTTCCTGGCCCGGATTACGTCTTCGAAGAAGACTACAACCTTCCTTCCTTAGAAAGCATTCAAGGCTACATCAAAGAAAACAAACACCTTCCTGAAGTGCCTTCGGCCAGAGAAATGGAAGAAAAGGGTATTGATCTGGGGGTAATGAATATGCTGTTATTGAAGAAGGTGGAGGAGTTGACGTTGCATTTGATAAGGCAGAATAAGATCAATAAAGAACAGGCTGAAGAGATAGCTGAGTTAAGGAAGCTGATTGAGAAAGAATAAATAGTGTTTGATGTGCTATGGGTTCCGCCTTTAGGGGCTAGGGGTAGCGCTGGAAATGGATTATTTCATGCATGGGATTCCAAGATGACTATTGATGCGAGTCTCCAGGATTAAACTCCAGTTGGTCAAACTAGTGTTGAGGTAGTTTAGTTCGAGGCCCCGGCTCAGAGGCCGGGGACTTAGCAACCTAATCTCTTCTCAAAAAAATAAAATCTCCTCCCTCATCACCGGCCTGACCGATAGGACCGTATTGAGGGACTTGCCCGTTTGGGCTGTTATTAATAACGGCTACCTTAAACGATTGGAAAAGCTGTTCCGCAGATAGTAGTGGGGCTTGGTTGTTTGCCAGGTTTCGGTTCAAGTATTGAATAAAAACACTTTTATCGGGAACGGTTTTTAGCGCTCCACTCGTCATAGCTTTACGACTGGGTAGTTTATACATTTCTAAAATGGCCCTTGAGTTGGTGAATACCGCTCGTTCCTTAAAAATGCTTCCGCTAAAGCATGCATCCGTCACAAGTAAAGTATGTTTGGATTTAATACCACTGATGTAATCTCTCAAAGTACTGTTGGAAAGCCATTGGGCCTTAGAATCTAACCGGGCATCGCTGGGTAGCCAAAAACCCTGTTTCAGTCGCTCATCCCAAATGCCATGGCCGGCATAAAAGATGAAAAGGTTATCACGTTGTTCAATTTCATGTGCCAGCTTATCGAAGGCCTCAATAATATCTGCTCGATTCGGGTTTTTAAGCAAACGGATGTCTGCTTTCTCAAACGTATAATTAGCATTTAATACCTGTGCAAGACCTGTTGCGTCCGAAACCGGGTTATCCAGGTCCTGGATGTTTTCGTCTTGATAGTCTTCTACCGCAATCACCAGCGCATAGTATTTTCTATCAGACAAGGCCTTTACCAGTTCAACTCCTTCAAAGTCGTCTTTCTGTATATGATGAGATGGGCCACCGGTAACTGGTGGAGCAGATACAATAGTTTCAATTTCTTTTTTGAACAACTCTACTCTGCCAGAGGCGCCTGGCAGACAGGTATTAAAGGCCATGGTACCTTTCCATTTGCCACTTAAAATCTTTGTTCCGTCTCTATTACTGATGGTTAGATCGGATTTGGATAGACAGGAAAGGGCTCCAACCTTGTAAATAAATTCAGTACCTGTTACGGAAAGCTTATTACCTTTTAAAGTACCTTCAATAGCAGCTTTAGTGGAGTCATTTTTATTTTTGGTATAGATAAAACCGGTTACTTTATCTCCTGTCTGTTGTAACTCGTAGGTCGTTTCATATTGTGTATTAACAAAGTACGAGTTCCCAGTCCATGTACCGGAGACATCAATCCCTTGTCCATACGAAATTACACTTAGAAGATGTAGCAATAAATAGGACACGTTACGCATGACAACGAATGGGTTTAACGTTAAATATAAAAAGTGTTCAGATAGTAACCGTAAATGCAGACTGTCAGCCTGACAGTAGTAAAAGACCTTTAATGACTATATGGCCGATTTAATTACGAGGAACAAATATTGATTGAGAGAGTGAAAACAGGAGGAATTATGAGATACGATAAAGACAGAAATTGGGTTAGGAGTGTGTTGAAAACTTCTGATATCATGAATACCTTAAACGGTGGTATGAGTCAACCGGTAACAAATATTGTTCGTAATACAGATCATTATTTAATTACGTTAAAAGTACCTGGTATTGACCTGGATAACGTGAAGGTAGAAATCGTAGATAAGCACGTTATATTCCATCATGTTATCGACTTTAACGATCTGGATGATTCAAGTTTGAATATACCTCATGTACTGGCTACTTATCCGCTGACTGCGGACGTAGACTACAATAACATTTCAGCGACCAGAGAAGATAAAGCATTAATAGTGAAGCTTCCGTTTAATGAGCTTTCTAATGGCTATCATAGGGAAGTTAATGTGCTGAAATAATCTGCCTATCAAACATCTTGTGACGTAATAAAGATATCCTGAACTGGTTAAGCGATTTATCCAAAATTGCAATGATTTCTATATATCGTTGAGCAAAAGATTTGTTTGTGGATACTTGATTATTATTCTCGCAGGCTTCGGTAATTGTGATCCTTCATTTTTGGCTTGATCCAAAACGAAGCAAAAAAAACAAGACTATAAGTAAATGACTAAATTTCAACGTTTTATACGAATAAATCACAAACTCGCTTCCGCTCAAACAATGTGATTTATGTAAAGCACGTGGACGTTGATATTTTTAATGCCATTGACTCAAGGTCAGTTCAACCTCCAAAATCTAACAAAAGGCTCTAAAATTGATGCTTATTAATCTTAATAGAAATAAAAAAGTGTCCATTTGATATAAAAAGAACAGATTCAGCTTGAAAAAACAAATTATCAAGGAGTCCCTTGCTATTTCACCCGAGTTCGATTAATAATTTGAGAAAAAGCCCTCTGCGTGTCATTGCGGAAATATTCTTCATACATTTTTTAAAATGAAGAGTATTGTCCGTAATCTCTAAAAAACTTGTGAGATACCGGATAAATAATGGTTCTTAAAATGTAAACCTTTGTTTTCCGGTATAACGAAAGCTTTTATTAATATTTTAATTCGTGAATTCCGCCAACTCTTCGGTGGATAATTTGAACAAGCAAAAACGCTCAAATCGACCGGCTACGGATGTGCTTCCCAAAACAATAAGACCATTGTCGTCCGTCAGGTTGAAAGATGCAAAGCGGTAAGGGTTTGAAAATCCAAGGTATTTCGTTCCTAACAGCTCTTGCGTATCCGGTGAATAGGCAAGTAGTATGATTTGCCCGGACCGCGTAGTACTGCCATAAAGGAGTACAAAGCGCCCGTCAATTTCAAGCTGCTTAAGTTTTACCGGGGCGTCGTCTATTAACTCAGGAAAAGGATTTCCGGTAATGTTAACAGACGATTCAGTTAATGAGGTAACATTAACGGTTGTTTGAGGAACGATAAAATTATCACCGTCTTCGAAACGGCTAATGGCAAACTCGTTACCACTTAAGTGAACCGCACTGCTTAACCCGGCCGTCTCACGTGTACCCTGTATCTGACCTACCGGTTCATTATCAGTTATATCAACAAATACAGTTGAAAATGTGAAGTTGTAAAAACCATTGTAGAAGTAGAGGTTGTTGCTAGTTTTTCCTACGAAAAACGGAAATTTTCTGTTCGTACGGGTGAAATGATCCAATATTATTTCTTCTATGGCGCCATCCTCGCCTTCGCCTATCGAAAAGGATTGGCCCTGAAAATTACCTACAGAACCATTCTCGCCAATAATTGCACGTGAGATCTGGATCTGTTGGTTTCCATTATTGTAGTTTGAATATATCAGTTCGTTATCTACAAGTGTAGCGCTCAAAGGGTAATTGGCTCCTAGTGGAATTGGAGTCGCTACATTACCGGAGTCGTTGGCGACAAATAGAAAGGCGTTCCAGTCGGTTTCCGTCATGGCCATGAAATAATAATTATTGTTAAGCTTCATAAGTTCGCCAGCCGGTGAAATAAATTGCTCACTAAGGTTTTGCTCGCTCACGAATGTCCCGGTTTCATCGACTTTCATCAGGTACACCCCATTGAACAATGAGTTGTCTAATTTGGAAGCCCCCAGGACCAAATATCCGCCATCTGAAGTTTGCTGTACATCAATAGGGGTGAAGTCAGCATCAAATGTGTTGTTGTCATAAATCTTAAGAAAAGAATTGGCAGGGTCTACATCATTATCAGAAATATCACAGCTTACAAAAGCCGTGCAGATAAGAAGAATATATATAAAGTAACGCATCGTCAGATTAGTTAATCGCATCAAATGTTTTTGAGTTTTTGGTTACATACCTTAGCGGGAACAGGATGCCGAAAGAAGCCGCTATATTTCGAAGCTCAAGGTCATCCAGCGCATCTCCAACTCCACTCAGTAGGTTCTCCGAAAACCTGTTTTCAGTATCCGTAATATTGTTAAGGCCGTATCGATAGGTGATGTCAAACACAATACGTACATTGTTCACATCATAATTAAGTCCAATGCCACCGGCTATTCCTACGGAACTGTTGATAAAAAGATCTTCCGCGCCTATGATGACAGATTCATTTTCAAACGGGCTTGCCGCCCCGCTGGCCGCATCGGTACCGGATACTTCCAACGACTTATTAGCGCTGGTTAATATGCCATAGTAAGCGCCAATTTGAACAAAAGGTCGCCATTGACTGGCTCTAATGATATCATACTTTATAAAGAAAGGCAGTTCAATGTAATCAAGCTGGTGATCCTGTACATATTTCAGCTCCACGGTATTATCTACATCCGCGTTAACACTGGATCCTTCCCAGACAAAATCGTTTGAGTACTCAAAGCGCTGTCTTCTATAGTTTGGCTGGAAGCTAAAAGAAAAACCATGGTGAAAGTAGGTGATCTCGATACCGGCATGACCGCCCAATAAATTGAAACTTTCATATTCCTTTTGAAGATCATCCTCAGCGTAGTTAATTGGGCTAAATGCGGAGAACCGTTGATCGGGTACAGCATCCGTCACGTTGGCTCCGGCGCGGAACCCTAACCACCATTGAGATTTTAAGAAGGGGTTATCTGATGGTTTTCTTGAGTTATAAGAGTTCTTTTTTTTTCTTTTCGGCGCTTGTGCATGCGCATAATCAGTTATGCAAACAGCCAAAAGAGTAAGGAAAATAAGGTTTAGATAGTTGGTTTTCATAAGTTGGTTGAGTTCGGATATCAAAAAGCTAATCTCGGATTATGAGCTTCTTGCTTTCGTTTAGCAGGCCAGCCTCAATTTTATAAATATACAAACCTGCTTTGATGTTTGATAGATCTACTTTAACCTGGTATTCGCCCAACGATCTTTGCTCATTTAAAACTTCCTTCACTAATCTTCCTTTTTGATCATAGATACCAAGTTTTACATGGTTTTCAGTATTCATATAAAATGAAAATACGGTGTGATTCTCAGCGGGATTTGGATAAGCATCATTCAGGCTAAAACGATCCTTAAAAAATCCTTCTGTGCTGGTAATCTGATCTTTGGCTAAAGGGATGGGTTCATACACTTCACCATTTTCACCGGTCCCATCTATGAAATTACCGAAAAGGATATCGTCGGTGATCACACTCTCTTCCACCTGGAACCAGTCTTTAAGAATGTTGGCATAGACCTGACGATAGTCAAATTGCATGGCTACGTTATTTTGACTCAGGTCCGGATTAGTGCCATAGACCCCGGGCCTAACACCACGTCCGAAAATCATCATAGGCGCTCCTGTGCCATGGTCGGTTCCAAAACTACCATTCGAGAAAATTCTTCGGCCGAACTCCGATGTTGTTATGGTCATCACACGGTCTTCCAAGCCACGCTCTTTCAAGTCATTTTGGAATGCCTGCATGGCTGAAGATATATGATACATTTTAGCAGCATGCGCACCAAGAGTAGGGTCATAGCTTTCTACCTGATCAGCATGGGTATCGAAGCCGCCCATTCTAAGCAGAAATACTTTTGTTTTTACCCCCTGACCTGCGCCACCGCCGTCTAATAGTTTAGCAACTATTTGAAGCTGGCCGGAAAGCGGGTTTCTAATCAAACCTCTTGGGGCAGCAAATGGATAGGTCTCCGGATACGTAGCTTGTGTCTCACTTGCCGCCTGGAATATTTCTAATAAGCGCTGTGCATAGTCCTCCGTTTTATCTTCAAGACTTAGTATCCACTTTAATTCTTCGCTGTATGGTGAATTATCGAGTGAAGCTGGGGGGTTTCCTCTTGGGTCAATCAACTGATCTTCGAAACCTTCAAGAGAATCTACTAAATTGGCAAGGCCTTCGGGGCTTCCGGGTAAAGAGATAGAGGTAGGTATGTTTCCTTCTTGGTGGAATACCAGAGATACATCGCTTCCCATTTCGATAGCCAATGGATCGGGCATTTCAGCGTTGGGAAAGTCATCCGGATAAGTACCGAGATCACTGTACGTACTTTGCAGGTAGCGACCTACCCAACCTGAGGAATAATAATCATCAAAACCACCACCCATATGCCAGATGTCGCGGCCGCGGAAGTGAGAACCGTTGTTATTAGGGTAGGAGACACCCTGAACAATGGCCATTCTTCCCCGATCGTAAAGATCTTTAGCGCCAATCATATCGGGGTGAAGACCTACCTGATCTACCGAAGGCATGGTGCTATCCAAATCAATAAGTTTTCGGGATGAGTTGAGCTTTGGGATCGCTATGTTAGGCCTTCTGAAATAATATTCATCATAGTTTCCTGAAGGAATCACCATATTGATGCCGTCGTTCCCTCCATGAAGCTGAAGGATGATCAGGACACGGTCATTATCGCTCTGCTCGGCTAATCGTAAAAAATGGCTTTCCTCAGCCATAACACGCATTGGAATATTATTCAAGGCGAATGATGAGCCCAGAACAGCAGGTATTTTCTTTAAAAAACTTCTTCTTCTCATGATCTTGCTTAGAAAAGTTGATATTCAGGTGATTGCATCATGGCATTAAATAGGTTTTGCAGTCTTGTACTTGCTTCCAGATAGTTTGCAGGTTGGCTGTAAAGATCTACCCAACCTGCTACGGCCATATCCACTTCGGTTTCATAATCTGTAAAGCCAAGAAAGGCTTGAAGAAAATACCGCATTCGTTGCTGAGTTAAGTCGCCATCACTGTCGTATCCCAGGTTTTCAGCCATCGGGAATAAATAAGGAGCAATGTCGATAATCAATTGCCTGGCATCTGCACCAACTGCGGGAAAATTAGTAGTTACAAATACTCTGGGATCAATAAGTGGCGCGTCTGATCCGTCCATTGCCGGCGCCGCCAGTAATTCACGTATAAAACTATACCGCTGCGTAAGCCAATGTGTAGAGATCCAGTTTCTATTGTATCGCGGAAACTGGTGGTAGGCGCCATAGCCTGCTACCTCAAACGGCTCGTAAAAATCCATACCCATAGAGTTTGTTGAGTCAAGTAAGCCACTGGCAAATTCATAAAAATCAGTAGGTTGCGTTTGGTAGTCGGGAGCTTGAATACCCAGGAAATTTACGGTTCCTGCTACAATATCCAGCGGTGATTTAATAATTCCGCCAAATTTATCGTCCTCAATTCCCGCGGCCGCATCGTAGAAGTGCTGGCTGGTAAAAAGCTCAGTAAGTAACGGTTGTAATTTATATTCGCCGGCAACAAATGTATTGGCCATCTCCTGGATAATTGTACTTTCAATTTCCTCGTCGACCTCATAATATACGAAATAGCGATACAACTTCCGGCAGAGGTGCTTTGCTGTTTCTTCTTTGCTAAAGATCATCTCTATTAACTGATCGATTTCCTCCAAAGCGCTGGCTTCAGTCTGTCTGCCATTTTCCAATAAAAGCGGATCGGGGTTAATGACCATATCGTCAAATCGTGTTGAGAATTCCTTATCACCATCTGCATGCTGAGTAGCATCCAAGGCATTACCTCTTACTACGCCTCTGGGTAAGCCTGTATCTTCATCTATAGTCGCAAAGTCATCATCGGTTGTCCAGCCTGATAATACTTCAGCCGCCGCTCGCACATCTTGTTCGGTAAAGAAAAAATAGTCTCCCGGGTCGTCGGTAGGTGGGTTAGTACCCTCCAGTCCACGACCTATTGAATACAACTCTAAAAGCTCTCGCCCAAAGTTCTCATTCACGTTTCCTTTTACATTGTCGCTTCCGTCCAAGAATATTAACATACCATTGTCTATGCAGATTTTTTTTGTCAGTGACTTGAAATTAAGTTCAGGGTCAAGAAAGCTGTCGAAAGCAAATTGCCTAAAGAGCGCATTTTGAAAATACAATGCGCGGCTATTGTCAATTTTAGATACTTTACCAGTAAAGTAGGTATGTAGAAAAAACGTTATTTTTTCACGCGTTGAATAGCTCAGCTTTTGGTCATTAGGTACTGCCGTTGGGTTTAACATTTGCCCCAGAAGCCAATACCGAAAATAATTCTGTCTGGCGTTTTCTTCCCCGTCAGGTCCCGTGGTAATCCATTCCTGGCCGATTTCAGGATCTATCGGCAATTCCGGATCAGGTATGTTACTGTCAAATAATTGTAACACTGCTTGCTCAGCTGTTAAACCTTCCAGGGCATCAATATCGGCTTTACTTCCTCCATAGGTAGCTCTCCTTAACAGGTGAGCGGCCTGCTTCTTATTTAGTGTTCCAGCAAAGGGGGCTAGCGGCATAGTCGTTTCAATTTAAAATTCGAAAGTACTTAAACACGTCAGTTAATAGTAAATAGACACAGTTGAGTAACCTATTCCATCGATCAATGAAGGTTTTTGTCTTTTATAGGTCGATTACTACTTTTGATTACATGAAGATAATCGAATGCCCCCGGGATGCCATGCAGGGAATGGAAGAATTTGTACCAACCCCCAAAAAAGTGGAATATATCAATCATTTACTGAAAGTCAGTTTTGATACAGTGGATTTTGGAAGTTTTGTTTCTACTAAGGCAATTCCTCAAATGAGAGACACGGCCGAGGTATTAGCCGGCCTGGACTTTGACCAAAGTGATTCTAAGCTTTTGGCCATTGTAGCTAATGCTCGTGGGGCGCAGGAGGCGGTAAAGTTTGAGCAGATTAATTATTTGGGTTTCCCGTTTTCGATTTCTGAAACCTTCCAACAGCGAAATACTAAAAAGTCGATTGTAGAAGCTTTAAATACACTCGAGGAGATACAGCAACTATGTGTAAAGCACAGTATGGAGCTGGTGTGTTATATCTCGATGGGTTTCGGTAATCCTTACGGAGATCCGTTTACCGCTGAGGTAGTTAGTAAGTTTACAGAGATAATACACACGCTGGATATTCGTATTATCTCATTGGCGGACACCATAGGTTTGGCCGAGCCACAGCTTATTTCCAAACTCTTTAAAGAACTCATTCCCGCCTATCCTGATGTAGAGTTTGGAGCCCACTTTCATTCAAACCCAAATACTGCTATAGAAAAGGTATCTGCTGCTTATGATTCCGGTTGCAGACGCTTTGATGGCGCGATTAGGGGATTTGGAGGTTGTCCCATGGCCAAAGATGAGCTTGTGGGAAATATAGCAACGGAAGCTATGGTTTCCTATTTTGATGGAAGGAGTCTCGATTTGGGAATAAATAGAGATGCTTTTAATGCCGCCATCAGTGCGTCAACCTCTATTTTCGGCTAAAAACGGTCTTTTTAGATATTCTCTTTTTCTGGCACGCCTTTAGCAAACCTGCTGACCAATGAAAGTGATTTACAAGATTTGTTGGCTTATATATTTAATGACGTGAGGGTGAGTTGATTTTTGTGCTATGTAATTTCTTGTGAAGTTGGGAAGTCGGTTAAGCCCCGGAGGAGTTCGGGGCTTTTTCTTTTATCTGTAAAAAAAGACCGGATAGCTTTCACCTTTTGAGAAGACATTTTTACCACGCGGCAATTCTATGAATGCATCCGCATCTACGAGATTCGCCAAATCACCAGATCCATTACCTTTTACGGGAGTGGCAATCGTCAATCCACCGTTAGTATAACCCACTTTTACTTCCAGGAAATAGGTAAGGTCCGGCGCAAATGTGACATCATCTGTTAAAGTGGCAAAGGGCTGTTCAGAAGCGGGGTGTTTGATACACAGGTTTAGCCAATAGTTAAAATAACGATGCGCACATACAAATGATGATACGGGATTGCCAGGCAACGCAAACACCGCACACTTATTTTGATAAGTACCAAACCAAAATGGCTTGCCGGGCCGCTGTTTTATCTTATGGAATTTCTTGCTCACCCCGATTTGATCTAAAGCCTGTGGCAGGTAATCGAATTTACCTTTAGATACACCACCGCTTAGTAAGATCACGTCATAAGAAGTCAGATAACCTTGGAGGGTTTCAATAATTTGTTCGATGTTATCTTCGAGATGGGCGGTATCCACAGCAATACCATACTGAGCCAAGGTTGTTTTCAGTCGATAGATATTGCTGCGTCTGATCTGATGGGGCAGTGGGACCTTATCTATTTCCACCAACTCATCGCCGGTAGATATCACTATGGTCCTTGGTAAAGCAGATACCTTAAGTTCGCTCTTGCCCACTGTAGCGCAGACGCCAATTTCGGGGGAAGCTAATACCGTTTCTTTCCGTATGATCAGGTCACTTAAATTACGATCAATACCCTTGAAGTGAATATTTTGACGGTAATTAATTTCATCAATGTTAATTTTTGCCGTACCATTAGCTATGGTGACGTCTTCATAGCGGATTACTGTGTCTACACCATGTGGCATTATGGCTCCGGTCATTACTTCCAGGCAGCCTGAATTGTCAGACATGGTAATTTGAGGAGATCCAGCCGCGGCTGTTCCATTGACTTGGAAAGATCTTTGACCTCTCTCAAACTGTGAATACTGTACAGCTATACCGTCCATGGTGACCCGGTCATAAGGAGGAAAGTCCCGGTCTGCTTTAATATCTTCCCGCAACACGCGTCCAATCCCATTTTCCAGTACGATAGACTCTATCCCAAAATCCAGGGTATTTTGACTTAGTACAGCCAATGCCTCTTCAACGGTTATCATTTCTTCCATATTAGTTTAACCTCCGATGGTAGCCATAGATTCCGACACGGTGTTGTCTCGAAGCTTCTCAGCTTTAAAACCGTCTTTAGCCCGCTTTCCAACAGTAAGCGCCAATTGATTTCCAATTTCTTCATCTGACGCACCGGATCGCAGCAAATCTCTAAAGTTAACACCTACATTGCTGTACAGGCAGGTTCTTAGCAGTCCTTGTGGAGTGAGGCGGATGCGGTTACAACTGCCACAAAAAGTTCGGGTGTAGGCCGCTATTATTCCAATACTGCCCTTATGACCAAATGGCTGATAGTTTTGCGAGGTAGAGTTTGGAGGATCAATACTTTTCTCGAGTTCGTATTTTTCAGATATGTGCGCCAAGATCTTTGAAGATGGCCAAAGCGTCGCGTTTCCTTGACCTTCGGTGCCATTGAACGGCATTTCCTCTATGAACCTGACATCTACCTTGTTGTTCCTGGTGAGTTCGACCATAGGTAGAATATCTTCAATATTTCTGCCTTCCATAACTACCATATTAATTTTTACTTTGATACTGCTTTCCAAAAGCCGGTCAAAAGTCTTCATGACATTGTCGAACTCATTTCGCCTGGTGATATCAAAAAACCGGTTTTTATCGAGGCTATCTAAACTGAGGTTCACGGACCTTATTCCAAGGCTTTCCAGCTGCCACACCTTTTCCGCGGTGAAAGTGCCGTTCGTTGTTACGTTTATTTCTTCAATTCCTTTGATCAGTGAAGCCTTTTCAAGGAATTCCATAATGCCTTTTCTGACAAAAGGTTCGCCCCCGGTAATTCTTAGCTTTGAGACGCCTGATGCACTGAATATGCGCAGTAATCGCTCCATTTCTTCGAAGCTGAGAAGGTCTTTCCGGTTAACGTATTTAATACCGCTCTCAGGCATGCAATAGAAGCAACGTAAGTTACAGCGGTCTGTAACAGCAAGCCTCAGATAGTTAATTGTACGTCCGTGATTATCTACTAGCATTAAAAATTACCTTCTCAACAAAGTAGCAACATTGGTGGTTCTAACTTTAAATTATTTAGGGAAAGTAAACAAATTGAATCAATTTAGTTTAATGAGCACTCAAGGCGTGAAAGGAATTAAAGTATCACGTTCATTTTACTTCAGTAATTTTGTTTATCTCTCAATACTAGTTCCTATAAATGTCCTACTTTATTCAGATGGATTTTACCCTGATACGATTGTTTTAGGACTTATCATAAACGGTTTAGTTATCTGGGCATCTAGTTTATCTTGGTTCCATTCGGTTAAGATGAAAGGAACCAGAATAATAATATCTAGGTTTGGAAAGTCTGATCAGTTCTATTTTTCAGATATTAAGTCAATCCATAAAGCGCCATATGGTATGAAAGCGTTCTGGAGGCAGATTGTTGTAATTGAGTTTGACTTAGGGAAAACCAAAAAAATAAGGTTTGCAGTTAAAAACCGAAAAACCTTCGAATCTTTTCTGGATCGTACAAAATCTGAGAATCTAAACATATTTTTAGAGTATGGTCTTATTGGTAAAAGCAAATGAAGAATATAAAAGACCGATTTCCAATTTTTAAAAGTCATCCGGATTTGATTTACCTGGATAATGCCGCTACCACGCAACGTGTGGATAAAGTTGACGATCTATTGGATGAATTTAACCGGAAAGATAACGCTACTATCCATCGTGGGGTGTATGAGCTGTCTGCTAAAGCTACTGCACGCTACGAACAGGTCAGGAGCAAGGTGGCCGGCTTCCTGGGTTCAGACAACCCCAACACAATAGCATTTACAAAAGGGACTACGGAGTCAATCAATGTGGTTGCTCATTCATTTATAAAAAAACGGCTTAGAGCAGGTGATAATATAGTGGTAACGGTGATGGAGCATCATGCCAACTTCGTGCCCTGGCAGGCGCTCTGTAAGGAAATGGGTTGTGAATTGAGAGTTGCTTCCTTGACTCCTGAAGGCAGTATTGATACGTTAGCTTTTGAAAGATTGGTAGATAAGAAGACCAAAATGGTAGCTATTACACATATTTCAAATGTACTCGGTACGATTAATCCTATTGAGCAGTTGATTGAAACCGCACATGCCCAAGGGGCCCCGGTTTTAGTTGATGCCGCCCAGGGTGCCGCTTTATATGATCTGGATGTAACTAAGCTGAATTATGATTTTCTGGCCTTTTCAGCCCATAAGCTGTTTGGGCCATTTGGGGTAGGAATTCTATATGTTAACCCTGAATACATGGGTGATATGCAGCCCTATACCCTGGGTGGTGGGATCATACAAAGTGTGTCAGCTAACGAGGTTACATTTCAATCTTATCCTTTTAATCTGGATGCCGGTACGCCAAATGTCTCAGGAGTACTAGGACTGGGCGCCGCCATTGATTTTCTCAATGAATTAAATCGTGCAGAATGTATATCGCATACACATGAACTCGCAAACCGATGCGTGGTTGAACTAGCGCGTGTCAAAGGAATTAGAATCCTGGGAGGTACTCAAATGCAAAGATCCGGAATTGTATCTTTTGCTTTGGAAAACATCCATCCACATGATGTGTCTTCCTATTTGAACGGGGACGGTATCGCGGTTCGGGCAGGGTTACATTGCGCACAGCCTTTGCATTATTTTATGAAAGAGCCATCAACTATTAGAATATCTTTTTCAATATATAATGCTGATAATGAGATTGATATACTGATTGATTCAATTAAAAGTTTAAAAAAATTTTGGGAGCAATGAAGAAGGATGAATTCAAAAAACTATATAATCAGGAAGTTCTAAAACGCAACAAAAAGCCGTATAACTTCGATGCTGATGAAGAAGCAGACGTGGTTATCGAAGCATATAACCCATTATGTGGAGATAAATTTAATCTGTACCTGAATAAGGAAGATTCAGATATAAAATCCGCTCACTTTCACGGTTTCGGATGCGCTTTATCAAAAGCGTCTACTTCACTCTTAATGGAATTGATTGAAGGGAGAAATAAAACAGAAAAAGTAGAAAAATGTCATACTTATTTAGAGGCAGAAGATTCTGGTAGTTCCAAAAGATTGCAGAATGAGGTACAAAAGGTTTTTGCTGAGATGAAGAATTTTGAAGGCCGGGTAGACTGCGTCACATTAAGTTGGAAAGCTTTGTATGATAAAATGAAAAACGATGAAGATTAACTTGGTGGCCTTTGGCATAGCACGTGATATCCTAGGCGCTTCAAAAACTGACTTTCATCTTGCTGATGATAACACGATAAGCGCGTTAAAGGAGCAGCTTATTAAGCGTCATGCAAAGTTTGCTGATTTAACCTCAATATCCTTTGCGGTTAATGAAGAATATAAGGAAGACGACTACCTTTTGAATGACGATGATGAGGTCGTTATTATTCCGCCGGTGAGCGGGGGATGAACGGGTTTTGATTTTTTAGGGTGACGATTTTATCAACTGTTCACCTTAGGTCTGTGTTTTGCAGATCATTTATATAGTTATAAAAGGTTTGTGGGGACACAAACCTGGGATAGTGGATAGGGGAAACAAACCTTGGGTAAGGTAGGTAATTTTAGGCTAACGATTTTGGATTTATTTTGATAGATATACAGATAAAAAAGTCTGCGTTAATCGAAAAGGAGTGCCATGATTTCGTGGCAGATCCGGGCGCTGGTGGTAGTGTGGTATTTGTTGGTACTGTGCGTAACCAGACCAAAGGTAAAGTCGTGCAAAGGTTGGAGTTTGAAGCTTATGAGCCGATGGCAGTAAAGGAGATGCAAAAAATTGCTGATACAACCATGGAACGATGGAATGCGATCAAAGTAAGTTTTCATCATCGGGTTGGAGTACTTGGTATTGGCGATATTGCCGTGATCATCGCCGTTTCTACACCCCATAGAAAGGCTGCCTTTGAAGCGTGTCAAAATGCTATCGACACGCTAAAGGAGACGGTGCCCATCTGGAAGAAAGAGATTTTTGAGGATGGCGAAGTGTGGGTGGCTGCGCATCCGTGAATGGAATATATAAGACTACAAAAGTTTTAAACACTTTTGTAGTCTACCAAAGGAGT
>CALBPF010000033.1 GCA_937899105.1 uncultured Flammeovirgaceae bacterium
GCGGTTAAGGACTTTTGTTTTTCTCGATCATGGTATTTCTATTTTATCCTAAAGGTCTGACTACGCTAAAGCTTCGTCAACCTAAGGGATGGAACTGGTCTACATCCAGTTGTAAACCTTCTGTATCATTTCGTTGATAGCTTTCCGTACTGAGGACTGTTCGATGACCAGCCATGTATTGTACTTCTCTTAAGTTGTATTGCTTCAACCAATGGGTAATCACACTTGCCCGGATGTGTTGGGCGTTTTCCAGTTGGGGTTCTTGTTTTCTTAATCGTCTGAACAGGTTGCGTAGCGTATCACTGTAATTCGCAAAGCCACTGATCAAAAGCAAGTCACTGTTTTCCTGGTTAAAGTGCTGTTGTAATTCTTTTCGGGTCTTGTTGATGTAGCGGTCTAATTCGATGCTCTGGACAGCTTGTAAGGCCAGGTTTCGAGCGGCATGTGTGCGGCTACTTTGGATCGTTACTTTTCCACCTAATACATCCACATTCTGAACCGTGAGTTTTGACAAGGCAGTAACGTCTAAGCCCTGGAACACCATAAAACCCACGGTTATTTTATTTCGGATAGCAGACAGGTGAGCTGTAGGTCTTGTTTTTCTGTATCCTTTGCTATCAAAGTGGTGATAGAGGTTTTCCAGTTGTTCCCGGCTAAGAACCTGATATAGTTTCTTGTGTGGGGTGGATTTCATGTCCAGGTACTTCCCTGGATTGGTAGTAATGACTTTGGCCTGTACCAGTGATTCAAAGTAATGGGTGATAGCGGTAAAGTAGGCACGAATAGTTCGTTGGCTAACCTCTTTCTTTTTCAGGTAAGCAGCATAGTCCAGTAATTCGCTGTAGGTCATAAATTCTGGCTCTATGTGCTTGCGATCTGCCCACTGGATAAAGTTTTTACAGGTACGAGCGTAACTGGTGATGCTGCTTTTAGATCGCCCTTTTCGCTGTAAATACCTGACTAACTCATCCATAGACTTTCTCAACCAGGTGCGTATAGATCTGCGTGCTTTCCAGCGAGTAGTGGCCTAAGAACTGAGCTACGTTTTCCAGGCTCATTCCTTGATAAAGTAGGTGTGTGGCAATGCTATGTCTCAAGATGTGTAAGTGTAAGTGCATTTGTCTTAAGTCTGCATCATCAGCGTATTTTTGAAGTTCTTTGAGTCGATTGTTGAACAGGCTTCCGTTGGCTCGTTCTCCACGGTAGTTCAGGAAAAAGGCATCTTCATTGGATTTCTTCACCAGGATTGATCGTCCTTCATAGTGGTAGTTTTGGAGATGAGCAACTGTACTTAAGGTAATGGGCACAAAGCGAGGCTTACCACCTTTCCCTTTTTTGACTTCCAGTAAGCGGGTGTCATAATGGATATCGGACAGGTTGAGTTGTTCACCCTCGGTTCTTCTCAACCCGCAGTTGTAAAATACGGCTAGGATAGCTTTATCTCTTAATTGGATGGCCTGACGGTCAGACCGTGGATGGTTTTCCTCATGGGCTTCTGCACAGGTATTGACGGCTGCATAGAGCTGTTTGACCTGATCCAGGGTGAGCGGGATCACTTCTTCGGGGTTGGGGGTTTCCTTGGGTATGCCTGTAGATGGGATTTCTATCCGTGCTTGTTTTCTGAGGTATTCCAGTAGTCTATCCAGGGCATTCAAATGGGTGTTCAGGTAGTTATTCGATAAACCACCACCACGTCTTTGATTGCCGCGTTGGGATAGTTCATTGTAATAGGTTCGTATCAAGGGGATATCGATTTGCTGGATTTGGGTGTAGCCGTTTTGTTCCATGTAGTGCAAGAACTCACGAACATAGGTGGGGAATGATCTTACCGTGCTTGGAGCGTAACCCAGGATGTCCAGCCATTGGCTGTAACTTTGTTCCAGGTATCTAAAAGCTGCCGTTTGTAGGGTTAGTTTTTTCATGGTGCTTATTTTTTCGGATGTTCCTGTCTTGCTGTTCTTCTTATTGATTTTCAGTGAGTTAATTAAGACATTAGGCCATGTCTCATAACTGTCTCATTTCAGGCTGATTTTCGTTTTGCTTAGCGGCCTTTTGGTCGGCTACGGATTTGATCTTGGTCAATACCTGGTTGATTTGTCCGTTTACACTATCCTGTAAATTGCCATGGCCAACCGTTAACGTATATTCATAGCCTATTCGCTGTTTCTTACCGCCTGTGATCTCCAACAGGCCATAGCTGGCCAGCTCTTCCAGGTAACGGCTCAATGTTCTGGGATGGATGCGCCTGGCTGTCCGCACTTCACGACTGTAAAACTTCTCTACCTTAGTTTCCTTTGACCACTTCTTCAGCCACTCGTAAAACTCTCGACAAGCTCCGCTTAGCTCATCTGACTTTCTGAACAGCACATCACGTAATAACTTAAACCCCCATTCAATGTCTTCCGGGGTAGTTTCGATATAGACTTCTCCGTGCTGATCGGCTAGTTCTTCGCGTTGGTATTGCTGATGGTGGGTGATGGCTTCAATGAAGCTGAGCAGTAAAGAAAGTGTCCTTCTAGGCTTAAAGACTTCCTGGGGCAACTCGATGTAGATGGCGTAGGGGTTGATGATCTTTTTGGGCAGGAGTATGCGTTGCAGGTGTTCGAGTTGTTCCCTGATGGCTTCTTCCTTGTCCTGGTCGATCAGCCCGGCTTTTAGGTTCCGGCTGTAGTCCATGATGCGTTTGTCCTGTGCTGCACTTCCGTCCAGGTGAAGCAGTAAGCTTCTGTTCGCATTGTCTTCGTACACGCTTTCTTTGGTGGTGCAGCCGCACACACTTATCGGGCCTTCTACGATCAGGGTCATGGTTTTCATTTGCCCCTGGCTGTCTTTCAAGGTCACAGTTTTACTGATGCGTTTTTTGGTTTGCATTTCGCGGATGGGATACAGCACATCTTCTGCACCATCTAAATCTTCGATCAAAAAAATCTTGCCGCTTAGTTCATGTCTTCCGAACCTGTAAAAGCTGCTTTCAGTGATCTGTGTGCTTTCGATGATGTCTTCCTGGGGCATGGTGGCCGCTACTTTTTCTTGCAGGTAGCTTTTACCCATGCCGCTCCTGGCCAGGGTGATCACACTTAGTGGATCGTTGCATTTTCTGCTGCCCATGACGATGTATTCGATCAGGGCGTTTTCCCATTCACCAATAATGCCGGTGGCCTGCAGGTCATCCCCGATCCGTTGCATGAGGTTGGGAGCAGCGGCATATAGCTTGGCTTTTTTGATTTCCTTAGGGGTTAACATTTTGTGAGGTTTCTGATCAGCACTGGTCATTTGTTCTATGGTGCGCATTCTGTAATCTTCCAGCTCTTCGGTAAGTTCAACCAGTGCTGCAGTGATCACGCTTGTGCCAATCTCCAACCGCTCGGCCACTCTCCGGATCAGTTTTTCTACCTGGATGTTGTTGTACAGGTCAAGGTTGTGACGGACTGCTTGCTGTTCTTCCACTTTGATCTTTAGGGTAGCACGCATCCGGTCTAAGCCTTCTAGCCGTATTCCTCCAAGTACTATGATGGCTAAAGGTGGGTGGTCGTAGGCAAGGCAGTCGGGGTTGGTAACATCTAACCTACTATTTGAATTTTTCATTTGTTTAGAAATAATTACTATAGAATTTATATCAAAACAATAGTAAATAAAAAATATACTTTAGATAAATAAATATCAACTTTTTCTAGACTATGATTTAGAATTACTATTTTAAAGACGTAACAAGCTAAACACTAAATGACCTTAGTAGGTGAATTCTTTAATAAGAAATCGGTAAGTAAAGCGGAAATAGCTCGTAAAACTGGAATAAGTAAGGCGAGATTGAGCGAATTATCAAATAATCCAAATACTCATATAAGAGCGACTGAATTATATCTAATTGCACTCGCTATAGATGTAAATCCAACTGAGTTTTTAAATTTTCTTTGCCAGGACTTAACGCTTTTAGAAAATTAGAATGAATAGAAGTCCGAGGTAGCATTTGCCTATCCCTGAATTTATAAAGACTTGCCGGAAAGCAAATAGCAAAGGAATCATCATAACATCACTTATTCCTAACCCTAATCATGAATTAAAACTGTCATAAATAAGTGAAAATTAAAACCCGTTGTTCAACTTGTAAGGAAGATATTGTCTTTTTCAAAAAGGCTCGTGATCGGGCACACTTAGCTAAGAAGATTGGTAAGAAAGTTGAATTAAAATGTACCCACTGCAATAAAACGGCTCACTATCATTTGAATGATGTTAAAGCCGTTAAAAATTCAACATACCTATTAACATTATTAGGTATAATGATGGCAGCAACGGTTATTTTGGTGCTGACCATTGGAAAGTATTTAGGTATAACAACCAATCATTATGTGATTGTGGATATAGCGATCATCGTAACCGTTCCATTTACTATTTACTTGGGTTTGACAAGCACGCATCGACAAAAGGTTAGCGAGTTCAATGCTTTTTGGGTGGATTAAAATATGAAGTACTGAGGTCATTTTAGCTACTTTTAACAAGCTTACTAAAGCAAAAAATCAATGGAGATTAAGCATTTCACCCCTGCACAGACCTTGATGATTACCAAGCCAATAGGAGTCAATGGTAGGGACTTAATGAAATACAGTTTTCTGGACTTAGTTTATAGAGGGATTCTAAAAGTTTACAGAGAATGGAGATTACCGCACCCAAACGATGCGCAAGAACAACTTTACACTTTCGTATCCAGAGGAGATCGATTTCAAGACTACGTAGGCTCTTTACACCAAGACCCTTTTGTAAATCCTTTTGAAGAAGATAATTACGAATACCAAGTACGAACCTTGGTTAAAAAAGTATTTAAGGAGCAGGGAAAAGCTTCTGGATTTAAACTAAAGAGAGTATATGAAGAGCTTAGGATTAATGGCTATTTCGCATCTTCTTACGGATTGAAATACATGAAGCTTTTCTTTTTGAATGAAACAGGATCAGGCCTAAAAAAGAAATTTAAACAGATTTTAGAGGAAGCTGAAAAATCATTACCCAAGGTATTAAAATATGACAAGAACGAAACAAAAGAAATTCTATCAACCCTTGGCTCAAACATTCTCCTTCTAGAGTGTTTTGACGACCATATGATTAAACAACTGAAATCGACTTTTGCCGAAGAAGAAGTATTAGTTAAACAATCAGATGAGATTATGCTCGATCGACTAGACACTTTCGAAGTGCTGTTTTATGCGTTTCTTGACACGATAGAATATTTTGATGCTTCATTCGATTCTTTTGATTCAAGCTTTGACTTTGGAGGTAGTGATTTCGGAGGAGATTTTGGCGGTGGTGATTGGGGTGGCGGTGGAGACTTTGGCGGTGGTGATTTTTAATCGCTAATTGAACATTCATGGATATTCTACTAGTTGCATTTACACTTATTAAAAGTGTCATAATTCTTTACGGAGTGGGAAAAGGAATGAAATTTTTAATCAAGGGGTTTGGTCAGAAAGATGATGCTTTGAAAATAAAGGGCTTTAAATACGCTGCTATAACCATTGGTTTAGTTATACTTTTAACTGCACTTGAGTTTTTTATTGTGTGGATAGTAAATAATTGATTAGCTGGTGGCAAATAAAAAAGAGAGTATGCTGCGTATATCAATAACATTATTGTTGTTCATCCTATCTAATAATTCTATTTGTCAGTCCATCGAAGGCATGTGGATTCAAGACTATGTTCGTGAAGTCTATATAGCAGAAGAATCTTCATCTAGTACCGACAAAGAGTTCGAAAGTCTTCTAAAGCAGTTGGATACGCTCCTAATGAAGATAGACGCTCCTAAAATTGACACATTTTATCAAACTATCATTACACCCTATTTCTTCAACAACAACAGCCAACTCAATATTTTCAGAGACTCTGGTAAATACTCAGTGCTTAATGATTCGATTTTTATAACGATAAATAAAAAAACATTCAGGGGGTTAATAGATGGAGAAGAATTTATACTATTCTATGACGATAAAACGTCAGGACATTTTTTTAAACACTATTATGATTCACTTGAAACATTAGATAGAGTTTTTGAATCATCTTGGTGGAAGATTTATGAAGGACAGAAAGAACTATTTTCTCTAATGTTTGACTCCGCACAAAATGGAACAATTAAAAGGTTTGATTATGGGGCAACATCTGTATTATTTAAAAACTTCATCAATTTCTATGGTGTCCCTTTTTTAGCTATTACCGATATGGATATATTGGATGGTCATGTTTTTATACTTTCCGATTATTCAGATGATCATTTTGAAGCACTTTATTATTATCCTGAGCCTTATGATGCCATACCAGAGCGAATGAAAGTTCACGGAAAGAGAATTGACTACAATGAGATAGACTTAAAAAAAATTGGCAACCAATTAATCGGTAGTTGGTATACAAATGACATTAGTAACCTAGGAGCTTACATGTCTGATTACGATACACTAGTAAACACTTTTTGTAAGCTGCAACTACTAAGTGATCAAACATTCGAAATTCATTATGGTGGCGATTTAATGAACGAATCTGGAGGTCATTTTGCGGATAATCGCATGACAGGTAAATGGGAATTAGGAAAAACAGGTGAGTACATCGAAGTTTCATATTTTTTGAAAGACGTTTTTACTGATGATCCTTATGAAGTATCGAGATATTTTACACTGTATGATTTAAATTCAGAATCGTTGCATTTAAGTGCGGATTTACATGCTTTAGATATCGAAGACGTAACAGTAAGAAGTGTTTACCTAGAATTGACGAAACGATAAGCAGACGAAATATTGGTTAGATTTGGCTTAATGCCGACTGATTACAAATACAGACCTACCAGCAGCAAATGGAACAATAGCCCAAAGTCATTTAATTTGATTTCAGGGTGTCTGATTCCATTGCTTGTTATCGGAGCCATTGTCATTATTTCAATACTCATAGCTAAATCGTGAAACACTCTCTATTCATTAAAAGCTATTTCCCTATCCAGTTCATGGTATTGGGAGGTGGGTTGATTCTACTGGCGCTGTTTACTTTTTTAACTAAACCACTAATTGCGATTCCTGCTTTGTTCTTTGGTATACTTTTCATTTCTACACACTATCGAATTGAGGTATATCGCAAAAGAAAATTCTGCCATGATTACCTATGGATTCTTGGGTTCAAAAAGGGTAAGAAAGTCCATTTCGATACTATTGAATACATCTTCATTACTAGTTCATCTCAAAGTCAAGAGTGGGGATCAGTGAGTGCCAGGTTTCATGGTAAAACATCCACTTACTATGCTTTTCTAAAACTCTCAAATGATAAAAAAATGATGTTAAAAGAATCATACTTTTATGATGATCTGAGAAAGGAAATCAGAACGTTTGCCAGAAATATTAATGTTGAAGTTAGAGATTTGACACAAGAGAATTTTTAAATAATAATTCATATCAAAAAGTACTTGTGGTGTCCTTACGCAATAGGTAACTGTATTTGTCTGCCAAAATTTGCTGGCACAGGGACTGTAAAAGAATGTTCGATTCAGCAACGGTAAATTTTTTAAAATTTAACCCTCCATAATAATCAGAAGTCAATTTATATTTCCTTTTTAACCCCGATTCAATGTTCAAAGAATCAGTGATATTCAGATAGTTTAACAACGTCTCTTCAAAATATTCAATTGCATTGTTACGGTAGTAGTTCTCATCATAAAAGTATGTGTTAACATAAATAACTCCATAAGCATTCATAAAATCACCATTAACAACAACCCCACCACTTGTGGCTGTTAATTCTTCAGCAATAGTGTTTAGGTTCACGATGGTCGAGTCCATTAATCTGATCGCAGGATCGTCTGAGTGGTCATTAAGAATAGGTTTTGTAGTGATTGGATTACCAATAATTAAAGCTACAGCAGACGTTTTCTTTAGACGTTCTTCGTTGTTCAAAAATTCCTGTAAAGGTGAGTCAAAAATAATGAAGTAGTTTAGAACAAGTGAGCAGACACCGACAATTACTGCTAAAACAGTAAAGATTTTCTTGATTATCATTTTCGATCTTTTAATTGATTAAGAACAGAAGGCTTTTGAGAGGTGGGGAAGGTGAGCTATTACATAATTAGTTCATCTGGAAGTTTACATGAAAGGTCTTGTTTATGGTGCTCAGTCTTAAATGTATACTGTGGTATACTACTATCAAATTTACTAAGTTCCTTGTAGCCTTTCTTTATCCAAGAGTTCAGAATTTGTAAAGACTGATATTCCTTTTCTGAAAACCTAACACCAAAACTCCTAAAACTCATAGTATACTTCTTGCCAGATTTTAATCCATAATTTCGTATACTTTCCATCACTCTAATACTTCTAAAAAACTCGCCATTTATTAAGGTATGCACGGCATTAAATACCATGGGATCGGTTAACCCACGATATCTTTCCAGAAAAGTATCACCTAATTTGGTTATACTAATACTTCTTTCTCTGAACTGTTGATACCATGTTTTGGCAGGAGCAACTCTTGGTTGTATTGTATCAAGGTCTAGATACTTAAACACCTTACCCATTCCATTTTCAGAAATAAAACCTTCTAAAGAGTCAGGTAGCTCTAAAGGCACTGATACAACATAAGCTGGATGAAATATTGTAATAAACTGACCAAAGAACTTGAATGTATCTCTATAAATAGAAAGGTTCAGAGGTAATTGCCTTTTGCTCTCTCGCCTCCTAACCAAAGAGTCAATAACAAATATTGTTATTAAGACACCAAGCATTTCTGTAAAAAGGTTTAACCCAAAATCACTCAAAGATTCATTCCCAATTACCCAAGTCAAGAAAGAGCCAACTAGCACTCCTATGAGTAGTACCGTCAAAAGGAGGTTATGAATTGAAAGTCTCTTAAAAAAATTTAGCACACCAAAATTTGAACTGTTAATCTAATATCGCACATAAGCACCTAACTTCTTAATATCAAACAACTCTCCTCAGGAGGTTGGCTATCCTTCCTTCTAATAGGATCAATCTTTCTAGTGGTGACCTATTTCAGCTTATCAACTTTCAGCAGTATCAGAAGGTTTTTTGAGAAGTGGAGAAGGTGAATTTTATAATTCTACGAGGTTATATGAGGTCTTCGTCAACAAATTTAAATGAGGAAAGAAGCTCCTTTGCTTGTTCAAAATTCTCCTCAAAAACATGTTCGTTTGTCATATACGTAAGACTAATTATTGATTCGTCTTTTTTTAGAAACACCGCATACACATGCATGTCCAAATCGTTGTAGTTAATTTTATACTTAATTTGTCTTGCTTCATGACCAGAGAAAACATTGTCTG
Source organism: uncultured Flammeovirgaceae bacterium (assembly GCA_937899105.1). GTDB lineage: Bacteria > Bacteroidota > Bacteroidia > Cytophagales > Cyclobacteriaceae > Fulvivirga. The sequence goes on from CALBPF010000033.1 coordinate 9,293, forward strand.
TTCTTTCTAAAATTCTGAATGCTTCCGATAGCTTCTTTATCCCTTGGAGTTCAATTTCAATGAAACTATCTAACTCTCTCTTTAAATTTTGACGGACTATTATGTTAAAGGATTCTGTAATGCCTGAAGACAATCGATAACCAAAAATTATGGAATTAGCAGATTGATCCTGAATTGGCCATTTATCACTAACCTTTAATTCATAATCATTTACCCTATTGGTATATAGGTTTCTCACATTATCATACACTGAGACCTGCTTCCCATTCACATACAATTCATTGAATATTATCTGCTCTTGGTCGTTGTACTCCAACCACTGTCCGACCTTCAGACCTTCTTCAAACTGTCCTGAATACTTTAACTTACCATTTTCATGGAACTCTTTGTAATCACCATGCTTTTTATCATTCTGAACAAACGAAACTTCTTGAAGTTGTCCGTTTTCATAATAAGCCTTTAAAGAGTCAGTCTGAACCCCTTCATCAAAATATATTATTCGCTCTGTATTACCTGATTTATAATAGAATTCTGCCTTACCGTGCTGAATGCCATTCTTAAAATTCGCAACTGACTTCAGAGAGCCGTCCTGATCATACAAAAAGACTTCCCCTGACACCTCCCCTTCAACTAATTTATATTTTGATTTGAGCGCACCATTCTCGTGGTATTCCCTTTCATAATTATCACCAATCTTAGCAAATACATAAATCAGGATTATTGCTATGACAACTGTAGACCCAAATAATATATATTTTCCTTTATTCATAAACCCTATTTCTTATCTTCTACTTTGGTCGTATCTCTCAAATGCTCATGTCGTATTTTGAATTCAGCACCAAATATAAAAGAACCTCCAATAGCAAATTCAGACTCATTAACTACTACCTCAGTACTATCATTGATTGGAGTAACCGTTGTCACATTGGAAACAAGTGGTACAATTGGAATTGATGCTTTAAAATCATCCTTTTTCTCACTTGGCTTACCAACCGTCTGCGTCCTTTCAACTTCAAGATTTCCACCGCCTGCCCCAATGGCTAATCCTTGTGAAATTTTAACATCTCCAGTTACAATATTATTTCCTTCCGTCTCAAGCACTTTACCATCGCCAGATTCAACTTGAAATGAAACTAGCTCAAAGGCAGCCACATTTACCTTTCCATTGACTACGTTAGTCTGAACATCCGCCTGAGGCCCGACTGTGATTTTACCTTCAATTGTCGTCTTATTTTGACTTTTAATGCTATTCGATACATTCTTAAAAATTTGTCTTTGACGTTGTTCTAAACTACTTTGCCCGCTGCCAGCCTGCTGGGCAGCAATACAATCAGGATCGTCTGGTGGGCATTTACCCAATGGATCGTTATACCTCAGAGGATTATTAAAAGTGTAATGGTAAGCTGTCCAACGCTCCTGATTTGCAGCATCGGCCAAAGGATCAACTTGTAAAAACCGTCCGATACTATAATCATACATGCGATACTTGGTCATATCAATGTTCATTTCCAAGTCCAATATTCTCTCTGTATCGAAGACCTAATCACCCGTGCCTTGATTATTCAAATACCCATTTTCTTTCGCTGTGACTCTCTGATAAGAGTTAAAGGTGAGCCCAAAAGGATAAAAATCATCACTCTGTATGACTGGATGCTCATTAATTTCTATTTCCAGATCATCAAAATACACTTCCGCTATCGTACTGCTCTCGTTACTGAGGTACACAAGCACATAGCCTTGGTCTGGTGCTACAAAATCATCTATTCTTAACTCATCGTAATTGGTGTTCTTTGGCTGGCCAATGGGTTGTGTGGCTGTACCACTGATCTGGTCGTAAGCAAAGGAAGTTGCGTCTAGGGAGATGGTTTCTCCTTCAGGCAAGAACATCACATTTAAGAACGCCATAGGCGCACCTCCATCTACCGGGAAGCCCGTAGTACCAATTAAAGACCCTGAACCAAAGTTGCTATTAATGCTCTGATTGGCCAGCTCATTGGTTCCACCAATCCCTCCGGTAAACGCGCCAATCAGTGAGTTCGCTAAGCTCGTCACCGCATTGGTGGGATCAGTCGTTACTTCTACATACTTCGCATATACTTTGGCATTGAGCGTGTCGCCCATGCCCACAGGGATCGCAATCACGGATCCCACTTTGCTGCCTTCCGTGCCGTTGAGCATTTGCGCATGGGTGTAGGTTGTACCTGCCTGATCGGTGTGATCAAAGATGTTATTGCTGATAACCGTAACGTCTTCGAACAGGGCTTGGTCGTCATTGCCCAGCCCTTCATAGTTGACTGTGAAGAGGTGTGTTTTGGGATTAGTAGTAAACATGACCCTCGTATTACCTAGATGATCAGCAATTCTATACTCGTAATCCCATGCACCTGTAATGGCATTCGGTACGATCCTGCCTTCTTCATGCTGTACCAGGGCGATTTCATCGTTTTCATAAATGAACTCACCTACATAGTCGGTCGACTTTGTTGGTGAAATAGTAGATACTTCAATGTCCTTTACATAAAAAACATCGTCTGTGGCAGAGTTGGCCCCTACATAGTGGGTAGCTCCGTCGGACAGAAGGCTAAAGAAAACCGAGCCGTTGTTATTGTTTTCTCCTTCCAAAATATACCCCACATTTATCCATTGATCCGTAGTCGTATAAATCTGATTTTGAACATAATTGCCAATAGCTAATTGAATGCCGTCTACATTGGTGTTGCCGGAAGGCAAGTAAATTCTTGCTTTTACACGAACACTTTTACCAGTTATTTCGGTAAAGTTCTGAAACAGACGATGTAGGTTATTGTGTGAGGTAGCATAGACTCTCAGCATATCACTTTCTCCCCCTATTGGCCCCGCTATAAACGCACTGTTCGTATAGTTGTTGGCCCATTGGGTAGATAACGAAGAGGCGCGTTAGATCACCTCGGTTTCATACACATGCTGTGCCAATTTAAGGCCCGCAGCATCATAGGTATACTGTATCAGTTGCCGATCATTTTTTTCTACGGTTTCAGGGAGGTTGAGGTGGTTGTAGGTAATACCAACGATTCCTTTATTCAGGTCTTTGGTTAGGTTGCCATTGTCATCATAGGCATAATCGGGGTTGGCGGTAGTGCCGCTATGCCCATTGATAAAGCCTTCTGCTTCTGCGGTGGGATCCTCTACATATTGCAGTTGGTTGCCCTGGTCGCCATAGGTGTAGCTGAGTTGGTCGATGATACCTGCTTTTCCATACCGGTTGAGGGTCTCGATGTTTCCGTTGAGGTCATAGCCAGGCGCTGCAACCGTACCAATGGTCACATCAAAGGCGTTGGCATTGGCTTGCCCAAGGGTGCTGTGGTCAGCGTCTACCAGGCGGTTCATGGGGTCGTATTGGTAGGCATAGGCCCGCTGGTCTTGCCCAAGCTTATCACTCCACTTCACAGCGCTAATGTTGCCGTTGTAGGCTGGGGTGGCCGTTACGCCGGTCAGGGCATTGTTATAGCCTAGTTCCATGCCCCAGTAGTCGGTGGCTTGGTCGGTATCATTATTCTCAATGGTAGCTATTAATTGGGCATTGTTAATTGAAGTCAACCAGCCCCGGATGTTGTAGCGGTAATCAACGCTTTGTGCAAAGCCTTGTGCACTTTGCTCCTGATGTAGGTTTTTTTCAATGAGTTCGCCCAGTTCGTTGTAGGCATTTACACCACTTTTTCTGAACCCCAAAAATTTCTTGG
>CALBPF010000034.1 GCA_937899105.1 uncultured Flammeovirgaceae bacterium
ACTATTCTGCCCATATTATTCTCACATGTTCCAAGGCAATAGGAATCAACGTCAAGAGGAACTCCATTAGACAAAGCAACATCATAAATAAACTCATCAGAACTACATGTAAAAGTGTATTCTTGGTCTGCGAGAATTATCGTAACGTTGTATGGGTCTGATCCACCTACTGTACATCCCGGTGCATAGTTAATGTCTTCTGGGGAATCTTCACATCTAGGATAATAAGGGGGTGTAAAGCCACCATAATTTATATCATTTAAAGCTGATCTAGGTACTGATGGTAGATTTGCCGAACCATATTCATAGGACTGTAGTAGATTGTTTTGAACATCTCTGACCTCTATTAACCTGCCCGCCTCGTCATAGGTATACCTCTCCGTTAGTCCATTATCAAAAAACTTCGTTTTTAATCCCAGAGGTCCATACTCGTACCTTTCTTCAAAAACGGTGTTGTCCTCCTCATTATACCATACGATTTTTTTTTCTGGAACCAGTCCTAGATTAGCATATCTTATTTGTTCGTGCCTGTTCGTTATAAAATCATATACACTACTCACTTTCCAAAGTGAACGAATAAATTTTTTATGTGAAATAAGTTGTAAGTCGGAAATCAAGTCTTGACTTTGAAATACTTTACTTTCTTCAAGATATCCTATTACATCATATTCATAGGTCTTTTCTTGAACTAATGTATCATTCAAATATTCTCTTTCTAACTCTGGTTTAATAAAGCTGGGATGATATTCAATCTCGGTGGTTTTCACATCACCTTTAGAATTGGTAGTTACAATACTATCGGGATGATTGAACAAGGGATCATCCCTGCCCGGTTCATAAAAATATTCTGTTTTGGTTTCTAAAGAGGTGCCATTGGGAAAATAATCCGTTTTTATTTCTGCTTCTAACACCAGTACTTCGTCACGGTGCCTATAATCGTAACTCAAATTTTCGAAGTACTTCATTGGTGTCCCAAAATAATAACAGTGGTCAGTAACCTGATCACCGTAGCTATAGGTACTGTAAACCTCGAAAGAACCCAATTGTCTCCAACTATTACTGAACTGACCAAAGTGTCGGGGACTACATGCAATCCAAGTATAAAGATTCTCGTTAGAACTTAACAAAGCACCTTGATTGTCAAAAATTTCACTGGAAATAAGCTTAACTGAATTCCCAAAATTACTGTAAGTATTTGTTGATTTTCCTCCGTTTGGATGAGTTAAGGTACTACTGGTAAAGTAGTTCTGCTCGAGATTACTTTTTTCTAAAGAGTAATGATCTGAGGAGATAAAATTACCACCAGTGTCATCAAAATCGAAATGGCCTGGAGAAGACCATATCAAATCCATATTATCACAATCTTCTTCTATTGCCACTGCGATAACGAACTCATTATTTTTTAAAGAGGTATTGGAATAATATTCACCGTAGGAAAAACCATAGGATAAAGTTTGTTCATTGGAAATAATATCAACATTATCTACTGTTACACCATACGAACCCGCCCGGGTATCTGGCGTAAGATCTGAATAAGAGTAATCAATCTTTGACCCTAAAGATGCAAATTGCACAGATTTCAGTTCGCCAACTTTTGCATTCTCCGTATGATCATCTGAAATAATACTTGAAAAATTACCATAATGATTGATTAGCTCATCATAAGAAGTATCCAGGAGTTCCTCATAATAATAGCTCATTTCTACTGTCTCAAGTACGGTCCCAGTAGGTGACTTTTTGTCGATTACCTTAAGAAGGTTGGTATCTCCATAGTTATCATACTGAAAAAAATAACTCCATAGCAAAAGCTTATCTTCGTAACGTTCATTCACCTTGCGGAAAGGGGATGCCGGTTGGTAAATATCTATTTGTTTGAGTACTACATTATTTTGATTATCAGAATCAAGAACATCATAATGAAAGACGAGAAAAGAATCGTCACTATAAGCTTTACTCAAAAATGTTTTCTTTTCTCTTATTAATTCTTCGTTGGGGACCATCTTTGAATCAGAGAAAGTATTGTTATCGCCGTCTTCCACCTCCGCTAATCCTGTACAGTAGGTCACACATTGACTATTAACGAAGCTATAATTCGGATCATCCGGGGAGTTGTAACCCATACAATGTTCCATGCAAATCCCATAATAGTCATCAAAAAAAGTACCGCCATAATCAGCAATCCATGCATTCCAGTTTAGATTCCCCTTTGCTCTATTCTTTACGACTGTGGTAAAACCGTTAATTTTTCGGTCATAAGGTTCTAGTTCAGTGTACTCGAAATAAATAGGCCCATTGCTTCTTGTTGGCCAAGTATCAATAGATACGGGTAGGTAGGAAGTATAACCTGTTGCTACATTTTTTTCTTCCCACCAATCCTCAGGAGTATTACGATCTTCTCTCACCTGTTTCCAAACTTGGTTTTTACCACTGAAGCTATATTTTAGCGAACCTGTGTATACATCGATTGTTCTTAGGTCATTAGTTGTTTCTATATAAATATAAGCGTCATCGTTTTTCATTTTGGTTGCATACCAGCGACCTGTATTAAGCGTATCAAGTACAAAACTATTTGAGAGGCCGTTTATATTATAGTGAAAGATATCATCTGACATATCAAATTCATGATTCAGTATTGTATTATCATCTTCATCAACAGATAAATCACTATGATAAGTGGTCCCATCAAATAATTGATCCATCAAAGTCTGTGTGTCATCGTAAACCTCTGAAAACTTTCTTTTTTTTTGCTCATCAGCAAAATAATTAATCTCGCGACTTATGGCTGGGCCGAAATTTAACTTCCATCCTTTTCCTTCAGAGGGGTAAACCTCGCTGGCATTGAAGCCGGTCGAAGAATATGAAAGTGAGATTGCTTGAGATGTGGATGTACTTTTTAAAGTATGAATTGGTATAGTGAAAGAAGCTCTTCCCGTGGATCTATTTACATATTTATCCCCATTATTTTCTGAAAAATCAAGCCCACCAAGATGGACCTTCTCAGGATCCATATTTTGAATGTTTTGTGAATGGCCAAAAAGATGTAATCCGAATGTCAAGCAGAAAGGAAAAATAAACCGTAAATACTTTAGTATAATTCCGTATTTCATAAGTTAATACATTGTAAAACTCAAAATTATGATAATTATTTTTTAATTAAAATAAACTAAAAGATAATCGTGACCGACTCTTCTTTAATTGCAACGACCTATCTACCAACCCTATATGTTAGTGCCTTAGCATTCTGTTGATGTTACTCTTAATCAATACTTATTAGATTGTGGAGTTGCGAAATAAACATAGTTTCCACTACAATTTCCTCATAGAGGGCAACGTCTACAACCATAGGCACCTGCGCGGAAATAAACCGGTTATTAGTAAGTGGTGTCAGCGTACTTTGTCCGCGAATATCAATAGTCGCTTCTCCCCCTAAAATCGGGTTGATTTCAACGAGTACTCACGCGGATTGACCTTCCAATAATTCATCAAAACTTATGGCAGGCTGCTCCGTGGCAATTTCTTCAGGTGCTACAGTAGAGATACTACCTACCACTTCTTCTCTTAATTTAGACGTACCATATGAAGAGGTTATTATTACCTCATCAAGCTGGGTGACAGAAGGTTCCATGTAAATTGTAACCTCAGTTTGATTGCCAATTACTTCAGTATGCGGAAGCATAGCTACATGTGATATTTCAAGTGTTATTTTTTTGTCGTTACCCTTACTTGCTTTCAGCACAAATTTTCCATCATCATCAGTGACTGTACCTAAGTTTTCTCCTTTAATAGACACCAATGCACCGGGAAGTGGTAAAAAGGTATTATTATCCAGGCCATACACCACTCCTTTGATTTGTATATCGCCTACGCGTTGCTGCGCTTTGGCACTTACACTGAAAAACCAAATCAACAAAATCAACCCTATCTTTGATAAGGTATAAAGGTGAGATAGACCAATTTTGGAGGATTGGTATTCCATGTAGTTTATCCTTTTATCGCTGCATAATACGAACTCAGCCAACCTTTATTCACGCGATCAATAAGGCTGACTTAATGTCCATAATGCAGGTATGTTCATGATGCCATTGTGGTCAAGTTGTTATTCCTGAAAATCGATGAACACCAACAAACAAAATAAGAGTACAAAATTGCATTCAAGTTATCTGGGATGCAATCACTACTATTAGTGATTTGACACTCGATTTTAGGCTTAAATGGTTGACTATCAATTAGAGAAGGTCGCCCGATGACATCTCATATCAAGTGCGTGCGGATATGTGTTGATCGTTACCCAACCTGAATTGATGTCTTAATGTATATTGTTCCTACCTTGCTTGATATACACTGGAGTATTTACAACTAAGAACTTTAGGCTTTAAATTATTTAATTCCTTATCTCAGCTTCGTATCCGCTATCAAAATACCGTCACTATCCGCGTAGATGTAAGCTCCGTTATTGATGCGTGTTCCTTCAATAATCAGCTCTTGGTATTGAATACCTTCATTGCGTTTACGGCTCTTGGCCGGGCAAGTGCCCAGGGCTTTAACTGCAATGGGCATTTCATTGATCTGACTTGAATCCCGGATGCATCCGTAAATAATAACACCGCTCCATTCATTATCAATAGCAATCTGTGCCAGGTTATCTCCCATTAAGGCGCATCGTCTGGAACTTCCGCCATCCACAACCAGTACCTTGCCTTTTCCATTTTGCTGAAGCTCTTTCTTAACGAGTGTGTTGTCCTCATAGACCTTCAGTGTAACGCATCGCCCGTGAAAGAGATCCAATTTTCCATAGGCGTTCATGGTGACATTCAGTACCGTGAGTTCGTCTTCAAACTCATCCCATAAATCAGCGGTTGGGTAGGTCATACTTCCGGAAGTTGAAAGAGTTTAGGTAAAAGATACAACTTCCTTTTGATATGTATCTATCCAGACGGGCAGAATTGCAATATAAAATTACTGGCGTCCGAGAAAAGATTTTTTGATTTGGAATCACTCGCTAAAAACACCCATTAAATTCCCTAAAGGGCAGTTCTTAGTTACTCTCTTTAGGGCGGGGGAAATTTTGAGCTTTGAAGAAAAATCTTTTTTCGGACACTTTAAAGACACTTTTTTCTTATTCAGAAAATTTAGTAGGACACTAGAAATATAAAATGAAGAATAATCATTTACCGCTTTACACCTATAAACCGTGTCACTGATCCAACACCATTATGGTACGTTCCTTCGCTGAGTACCACTTCTTTTTCCGTAAGCTCTATTATCTCGTAATCCTTGAAGACAGTACTTATTTCATCTATAGAAATGAGAAACGCCTGGTCGTTCGGTCCGCCCACTTTTTCATTTTGGCTTCTATAAGGCAGGTGATTTTTGCCAAAGGCTTCCAGAATGATCTTTCCACCTTTTTTTACCAGACTGCTCAAATGTGAATGGTATTCCGAGCGAATTGAAGGTGGAAAGTGCGCATATATCAGTGCAACGACATCAAACTCACCTACTTGATAATTGAGTTCAGTCAGTGGTCCGACCTTATAGTCAATATGAGTCTCATTGGCTTTGGCCAGTTGCATCGCCTTATTTTTACCTTCAATGCTGATGTCAAAGGCCGATACTGTCCAACCCTGAATTGCTGCATATACTGCATTTCTCCCTTCACCCTCGGCTGCTAATAAAACCTTGCCAGCGGGTAGTTGATCCAGTTGTGCTTTTAAGTATTGATTAGGGCTAATGCCATACGCATAACTTTTTTCGCGATAGCGATCATTCCACATGCTTAACCAATTATCTTCCATATCCATAAAAACTAACGTTGTATTGCTACAATATTCGGAAGAGGTGAAGTTGAATAATTAGGACAGATCTAAAGTTCCGTTGGATTTACCTGAAGTTTTTACGAAATAAGGAAGGGGACACGCCGATGTGTTTTTTAAAAAACCGGATGAAGTAAGAATTATCGTCAAAACCTAAATAAAAGGCTACTTCATTTATCTTTTTAGAGGTAGCCAAAAGTTGTCGCTTTGCTTCTACAATCAGGTGCTCATTGATCAGAGTGGAACATGTTTTCCCTACGAGAGACTTGGTGATATGGTTAAGACGATACGGTGTCATATTCATTAAGGCCGCATAATCTCCGACTTGCTTTTTACTTGTGTAGTAGGATTCTAAATAATTTAGAAATGTATTGAACTGCTCCTGTTTATACTTCTCTTTGCAGTCATGTCCGGGCGCTATATAATCCGAATGTCTGTAAAGTTCAATTAAAACCAGTTGAACAAGTGATCGAATAGCATCGTTACTGCCGATTTTAGGATTGGAGTATTCCTGAAGCATATGGCTCAGGTAAGACAGCAATTGTTTCATAGTTTGTTCTGAAATATGAAAAAGCACTTGCTGACCCATGCCCTGTAATAGTTCAAGATTCTTATTAGAGTCGGTGAAAATAAAACCTCTTGAAAATTGGAGTATATATCCTGTACAGTTTTGCTTCAGGTACAACTCATGCACTTGCCCGGGACGCATAAGATAAACACACAGGTTTTCAACTTCATACGATACAAAGTCGATCATATGCCGTCCGTTACCTTTATTGAGAATCAAGATAAAAAAGAAATCGTGGCGATGTAAGGCCTGATCAATCGGTCCTTCGGCTGATAATTCAGTAAGATCCTTAATGATGACCTGAGTAGGATGAGCGCTCGGTTGATATAACTGATTGATGGACCTGACGGGAATAGAGTTCATAATCAATGCATTAAAAAAGGGCTGGCGTTGCCAACCCCAGGTTAAATTATCTCTTATGCTCGGGACTGTCAAACCCGGCTTTGCATCCGGCTTCCCATTCATCGGGTAAGTTGCCATAGGCGGGAACGCCACCACTGTCTTTTAACATTCTGGCCAGATGCAGACAGTTCCATGCCAGGAAAGTGGTATTTCTATTGGTGAAATCATTTTCCGGACCACCGGAACCCTCATCCATGTAAGAAGGACCGGGACCCGCTTCGCCCATCCATCCTGCATCTGCCTGTGGGGGAACGGTGTAGCCTATGTGAGATAGAGAGAATAAAATATTCATGGCGCAGTGCTTTACGCCATCTTCGTTTCCTGTGATGAGCGTAGCGCCTACCTTGCCGTAATCCCGGTATTGCCCCTTTTCATTGAATTGATGGGTATATCCATACATACGCTCCAGTGTTCGGTTACAAACAGATGACTTTTCTCCTAACCACACCGAGGTGCAAACGATCACAATGTCGCTGGCATCAATCTCTTTTTGGATCTGGGGCCAGTCATCTCTATCCCATTCCGGTGTTTCAGACATATCAAGACCTAAACCTGCCGGAATTTCGTAATCAACAGGCCTTATTATTTTGGATTTTACGCCATTGGCCTCAAAAATTCGCTGAGCTACTTTTATAAGCCCTTCAGTATGAGATAAAACCGGTGTTCTATTAAGGGTGCAGTTTAGAAAAAGAGCTGTTATATCGTTATAGCTTGCGGGTGGATTTGAACATTGATGTTCAATCTTTTCATTTAATTGTTTTGACATAGTGGATGAGATTTAGCGTTGACGGTAATAACTTCAAAGTAATATTTCGCTTATTGACTTTATAAGCTAAACTAATGTAGTGATTCTTCATTAGGCTAACAACCCGTCCTGCAGCTGTATGAAACCAGCTATAAGAACGAAGCCTTCAGCATCGAGCCGTTTTTCTTTTCTTGCCTACACGTTGTTTATCTACCACTTTTTGAATGTAATCTTTTGCCAGCGGCACTTTACAGGCCGTTCCATTCATATCTACCTCAACCGCACCGATTTTCTCAGCTAGTTCTGTAGCTTTTTCTGTAAGGTCACTAATGTAGGCACCTATAGCAATCACAAAACCATTCATAGTGTATTTTACTCGGTTTTTTGAATGATGTATGTCCTTCTCAACTCTGTCCAATAGGTCGCTATACTTTGCAATATCCAGGTTTTCATCTTCATTCACGGATGCATAGGACGCCAGCGTGGACCAACCTGCGGCGGCTATCCCTTCTTCCTGAGAATTTATCCAATCGAGCCCCAGTTCAAAACCAAATTCGGTTTCGGAAGCTACCCATGGAACCGCATATTCACTCAGGTATGACCAATAGGCCTTTCGCACCCAGTCTGTTAGCTGCTCTTTCGTTATTTGATTTTCATCGGCCATTAACCCGGCTAAGTACATGGCATCGGAATTCCCGGTATTATATAGTTCTAGTGACAGCTCATGGTTCTTCTTAGTGTGCTTGAGTATCTTTTTGAGGTCAGCTACTTTCACACCAAAGAAAGGTTCCTTGGCTCCATGATTCATTAGCGTGTTTTTCGTTCGCTCATCGCCATATTGCTCTAACTGGTTTAATATCTCTTTGACAGTCATAATTGAAAACTATATTTAACAAATTTCATTTCAAATTATTCGATAGGGTTCTTGTCGTTCTATTTAAAAGATCATAAGTGGCATATACTATTAGTAAGGTAGCAATATTTTGTATTAGTAAGAATGGTTTTTTTAACAGTAATAAGTGTATGTTATCAGATTTAATTTCATACCTACCAGGCTCTTCAACATAAAAGGATTTTCCAAAATCAAGTAGGCATTTCGATCTGTTGAACTCTTTTAAGGTCCAATAGAAGGTTTTTAAAGATAGGCGGTTATAGAAGGCCTCGTTAGCATATATATCCCGTTAATCCACTCATTTTGGTCGTTAAACGATATTATATTAATCAGTCCCCCAGGCATGATAAGTTCACGTCATGTCTATTATGAACACAGAAAATATCAGCTTGTAATGAAAACCTTTTTAAAGAACTATGTAGCGCTCTTTACTTTTGGAAGTATCTTATTTCCACTTGAAGAGTCCTTTTCGCAAAATTTTACCTGCGATTCTCAATTATACCAAGTGGTAGATAATAAAACCCTTAAAGTTTTAGAACCTTCCACGGGTCAATATCAGACGATCGGAAGTTCATCGATCAATTACAATGGGGCGGGATACAATTCAGAAGATGGTTATATATATGGCATCGGAAGTGGTACCAAACTCTTGAGAATAGATAACACCGGGCAGTCGACAGACCTTGGCGCCATTTCAAATTTCTCAGCGCTGTCATATTCGGGAGATTTTGACTTAAATGGCAATTGGTATTCCTTAAAGAAGAACGGATCATCCTGGGTGGCGAACTTGATAGACGTTAGCGTCCAGCCACCTAGCGCTCAAGAATTTACTTTAACCGAGTTAGGCGGCGTTGCGGCTGCTGTAAAAACTAACGATATAGCTTATAATGTAGTAACACATAAATTTTATGGTATGCAAGACGGTTTGATCATGGAATTTGATCATTTAAACCACACAGTACGTGCCATAGCAGATTATTCACTCGAATCCGAATCAGGTGGTTATGGGGCGGTATGGGCTGATGAATCAGGCAAAATGTACTTTTTCAACAACAGTACAGGTAATATTTATAGGGCCGTTTTTGAATTAGACGGTTCGATTTCCGAATATGGTTTCATTTCCACTTCTGCACCGAACGGAGGAAACGATGGTATGAGCTGCCCATCGGCAGTAGCTCCCGTGTTTCCCGAGATTTGCGATAACGGGATTGATGATGATGGCGATGGACTTACAGATTGTGACGACCCGGATTGCACAGCCAGCGAGAGTTGTGGAGTTAGTGGAGCGCTGTATAATTCAGCTTTTGGCTGTGAAGGTAGCATAGTCACTTATCATGCATTTTTCACGAATAATTCCAGCCAGCCAAATACCCTTGAGGTGACGGAAACATTACCACAAGGTTTTGTATTCCTTCAGGACACCATTGAATTTGATGCTGGTGGATCTTCAGACTTTAACCATCAGCCGGTAGAAGGGGATACAGGTGTTATAACATGGGGTAACTTAACGCTGGAAGGCGGCGAAACTGTAAGGATTTCTTATGACCTCGTGCTTGGTGATGAAATAATTTCTGGCAATCAATACAACAATATCAGTGTTGAATTAACTACACCAGGAACTTTGGCTTACCCATCTACTCTTTCTGAAGCAATTGCTGTTGGGCAATGTCCGACCCCTAACAGTTACAGCTGCGAACCGGCGTTCTATCAAGTGTACAAGAAGAAAGGTAAAAATCAACCTAATGTTTATGGTAAATTAAATCCTATTACAGGAGATTATGACGCAATAGCCATAGCTTCCGATTTTGCTAACGGATTGGGGTTTGATATGAACACTGGACTGGTCTATGGCGCTTCTGGTAAAAGATTTATTCAACTGGATGCAGATGGAGTGGTCATTGACCAAGGTATATCATTTTCAAAAAACGTATATCGTGGGGATATTAACGATGATAGCGAATGGTATGGTGTTGTGGGCGGCGATATGGTTAAAATAGATGTAAGTGAAGCTCCTTCAGTAGTAGCCACCTATTCAGGACAAGGCTTGAAGGGTTGGGACTTGGCTTTTCACTCTGACGGACACTTTTATTCTCTACATAATCAAACGTTAGAGCAGTTTAATACTGACACCAATACAAGAGCCACCTTAGGAACCATTACGGGAGTTGTTAGCATAAGTGGAGGTTACGGCGCTCAGTGGGGTGGTTCGGACGGATACTTATACGCTTCTCATAACGCCACCGGTAAAATTTTGAGAATTGATGTGGCAACACTGGAAGCAAGAGTGGTGTCGCATTCTACCGCCGGATTAAGTAAAAACGATGGGTTTTCCTGCCCCACCGAAATACCTGTAATTTATGAGTTCGACTATGGAGACAATAGTGCTTTTCCACAAAGCAGAGTATTGTCTTATCGTCAGGATCTAAGTAACGATAATGTTCCTGATTTTAGTAAGTTTTGGCTTGGTAACACAGTAAATTTCGATGACTCAGACCCTTCGAATGCTGAGGCTGATGGAGATCTAGACGACGGATTTACATTATCTACAGAAATAGCTGAAGGCGAAGTTTCTGCGATTATCGGACTCAACGCTAATATGGAAGGTCTCGCTCACTATATGTTAGGAATTGATTGGGATGATAATGGTTCTTTTGACGATGTTATTATCGATTCCGAATATTTGACCGGAAGTAAAACTGTGATTAGACAAATAAATGTTCCAAGTGGTTTTTCAGACGGTGATGTGAATTTTAGGATTATAATTACTGAATCTGATCTTACAGCCGATCAGCTGTCTGGCGACATTATGGTATTAGGAGAGGTGGAAGATTATAGATACAATTTGACCACTGTATGTGAAGGTGAGAACTGTGAAGTAACTACGGGTAATAATGGAGGCCTGGAAAGCAACGGTTCATTGGCTCGTGCAGTTGCAAAGCGAAATTACGGTAGAGTGAAGACCAATAGTAAGATGCATATAAAAGATTTTCAACCGACATTATCTTTTTATAAAACTACCAAGGCCCATAGAACCAGCAGTAATAGTAGTTATTTTCCTTCTAGCGGTCTTACGGGCCATGAAAGTGTAACCGTTTCGAGCCCAGAAGATTTAATCGGAATAACCAATGCGGTTGATCTCTTTGCTGTAGATTATTACTTAAATGAAAAGAGGGTGGCTGCTTCCTTACTTCTGGAAACCAACGATGAAGTCTATGATCATTCAAAAAATGTTTGTGAACGCCTTAATGGGAAATCTATAGAAGAAACGAAGGTGATGAATCTGGACGGAATCCAAGTGATATATGCAAAGATTAAAGATGAGCATGGCGCTGTGGAATACTCCTCGTGGTTTTCCGTAAAAGATATGGATGATCAATACGAGGTGTATAGTCGGTGGAATGTAGATAATTACCCGGCCGGAGATTATTTGAACTTTCAAGCGTGGGGTTCAACACCCGGACAAGTATTTTTCATTTTAAAGCACGTTTTGGAGCAGTTGAGAGGTGATAAAGACATTGTTTCAAATACTGAGTCCGAAGCTTTGCCAGAGGTAATCGTAAAAAAGGGCAGATATGAAAACGGAGCGTTGATCATGACAATAATGAATACATCAGGTCATACTGAGGCTGAGATAGAGGTAAGTTCAAGGAATACCGAACAGGAGTCTTTTTCAAAAAAGACGTATACAGTTTCATTAAATGGAAATTCTGAAGAAGAGATTTTACTTGAAACAGGACACCTTTTCGATGCAGGATTATCAGTAAGAGTTTCAGACAATGCGGCCTACGATGCTCTTTATCTGGCGGATGGAGCTTGGGGTGCCGATTTTAATTCCAATCTGTCAATAGTGAGTCATTTCCAAATTACAGAAGTGCAGGAAATAGCTTCGCCTGACTCGTATTTGGTTGAAAGGGACTTTAGTATTTCGGGAACCAGTTCAGATGTTGTTAATGTATTTAGAAATTTAAAAGCAGGTGAGCGCTCGTTGGTGTGCAGTGAGTTTTCAACTATTAGTTTTGATATTGAAAACGACCGACCTTTGGAGATCGTACTTGTAGAGAAGGGTCTTGTGGAGTGGGATAATCGATTGAAATACATTATACCTGTTCATACTGAGAAATCGACGGTTATATTAAGATTGGAGGACTTCATAGGTACTCGTATCACGGAAAATTTAGAATTAAAATCAATAGTTTTCTCATTCATCAGCCAGGTCGAAAACAAAGAGAGCTTTAAATTTTCCGCTTCTAAAATTAAATTCGGTAATGAAAGAATACTTTCGGTAAATAGTGAAAACCAAAACCTAGTAAATGCGGGACTTACAGTATATCCTAATCCAGTGAAAGATCGTTTGAATGTCGTCTTTGAATCAGAGATAAATGGAAACTACCAATTGAGCATTCAAGATTTGACTGGAAAGATAGTGGTGTTAGAAAAAAGAAAGGCTTACATAGGTGAGCAAAAGATTGGTCTCGATCTTACTTTAAAAGACGGGTTTTATGTTGTTACAGTTGTTTTGCCTTCCGGGGAAAGATTAACCAACAAAGTGATCGTCAACTAATTAATTAGTCGTCCCTTAAAATCGGCATAAGTACTTAGTTATCAACAGGTTTTGGGTGT
>CALBPF010000035.1 GCA_937899105.1 uncultured Flammeovirgaceae bacterium
CTTATTCCTTTACATAAAAGTGTCCAATGAGTCCACCAGCAATATGACACTTAGCAGTATACAAATTCCGGGGATACAATCCGCTTCACAAGAAAGAAATATCACCTTTTTACCAGAATTAAAAAATTGAAAAAAATGACTATTAAAGAAAAAATACATTTTGCTTTGTTGACAGTTTTCTGTCTAACAGCAAGTACATCTTATGGACAGGTCGGAACCGCAGAGGCCGCTCTTCTCAGGGCCACGGATGAAGAAACGCTGATTTTGAAAAACCAAACCGCTGGTGGAGAAGTGGGATTATCTATATACGATCAAACACAACAAACCTGGGTGGTGTATAAAGGCGAAAGTTCAGTAGGTGACAGCCTGGTTTTTGAGGGCTATAATCCAGTTTCACAGTCACTTGAAAAATATTTTACGATAAATACAAAAGGCCATGCTACTATCAATAAAACGTTGTATATCGGGGATCAACAAAATTATTATGCTCTGGATCCGCAATATGTGCCTGATTAATCCTTATTCGTAGAAAATGGCGTCTATACCCAAAACTTCAATATTGTGCTGGAATATGATGATTGGGTAAGTAGCGGTGGGCCAGACTATGTCTTCGAAGAAGATTACTCTCTTTTAAGTCTGGAAGAACTGGAACAGTTTGTAAAGCAAGAAAAACATTTACCTGGCGTCCCCGGCGCAAATAAGATTGATAAGGAAGGGTATTATTCAGCGGATGCCATGTTCAAAGGACAGCTGAAGAACATCGAAGAGCTTGTGTTGCATACCATAGCGCAGGAGAAAAAGATCGAGCAGCAATCGAACGCTATCGAGTCGCTTTTACAACGTATCACAGCGCTGGAAAAAAGACTGGACCAATGAATTATTTTGATAAGATCTATCTCAAAAGCGATGGGATAGGAACAGCCACTTTCTTGAGAAGAAAAGGCGTATGGTCTATGTTATGTTTTTATTGGATCTGTTTTATTCTTCCGAACGGGTCAACTGCTCAAACTCAACCAGCTTTCTTCAACAATTTGACGGTGAATTTGGATGTCTATCAGGCTTTAAGCCCAAATTTAACTCTAGGCATTAAGGGGAATGCTGCCAGAGGTAGTATTAAAGTTGAGGTGTTCAACCAGAGCGCCGATAGAGCGCTCCCTGTAGGTGCATTGATTTACGGTGTGCAATCTACACAAAACAGTCCCAATACAAATGTTGAAGGGTATTGGCTTACACCTGACAGGGGGTCGGATGTCAATAGCGCTGAGTTTGAAAATAGTTTATTGCAAGCAAGTACATTGGCTGACGGAAGCGGGTCCAAATTTTCTGTAGATGTACTAATTAGGATCACACATACTGGTAGTGTTACTTCTTCTGACTTTATAAGTGTTGATCTGCCGGGAATATCTACCTTATCACGTGCTGACTTTTCTGGTGATTTTGCCGTAGCTGTTTTTGGATCTGATAAAGTAAGGAGGGCATACATATTTAACTTCGGGTCGAACCCGACCAATGCATTAGACCTGCTTGTAGGTGATTCAGTTGTATTTAAATCAAGTTCTGCCTTAACTATTACAGGACTACCTGAAATATGGCTTGCACGTTTTGCGGGGGAATCAAAATACTACTGTACGCCCTCCATTACACCGGGAGAGTACCGGCCTTTTTTGGGGTTTGATTCACAGGTTCATGGGGTAGCCGTCAGAAAATATGCGGATGAAAGCGATATACAGGTTCCATCATGGGACATTCTATCAGGTCATTATTATTTGTATTGGATAGCTCAGCGCAGAATGGACGCTTCAAAACCCTCATATACGACGAGTATTACCAGTGGTCTTCTGGATAAGGAAAAGCACGCGATTAATTTTGGGACGACCTTTTCCAATGGGTTTAAAGTGGGTAAAAATGCTTCAGGGCAGGATATCTATCAACCAAGCCAAAGAAACAATCAGCGAGAAGGGTACAACATGCAAATTCTTCACGCATGGTACGATGAAAGCGCCACTACGCGTAACTATGACAGTTACGCTGGTCAGGATTATATATTAGGCTTAGACGATGATGAGATCATTTATCTTAACAGTAAGGACGCTGAAGTTAGTTCCACTACTCCCCTACATCCTTCTTACCTTCTTAAGATCATTGAAGAAGAATGGAAGGAAGTCCCTACTAACGAAGGTGATCCCATTGCAGAAATGGTTACAGCGTATCAAAAAAATCGAGTATCCACTGTGCTGGAAGGTGATCCCTCTACGGTAGCTGATTATCATGGCTATGAAATAGAAGACCTGAATACCTATACGGCAAGTGGTTCTGCCGATCAAGCGTTTAACGGCAAACCCATCGTAACATATAACTATCAGGGGTCGGGAACTGGCATTGATGACAATAATAAAGCGCCAGGGTTGATTACAATTACTGATACTGAATCGTCTACAACGCCCAGTCCATCTGTCGATCTATCGTTCAATGTTGCTGTGCCATTGGAGACAGATTATGGATTTTATGGCAGCCTGGAGGGTGAACAGTGGCCTGCCGAATATCAACAAGGAGTGCCCTACACATTGAAGGGGCTCTCAGGTGTGGATGTGGGTATACTCAATGGGCTTTCTATGGAATACACACACGAAGATGAGTTAGGTATTCTAACCACCGTCACCAAAAAATTTAAAGACGGAGGTACAGTTGATGGTAACGGAGGCTGGACGGAGACTTTCGATATCAACGGATGGGGTTATAATGAGATCACCGTCTACTATCAAAGAAAGGAGGAAGACGCCATTAAAGTGCCTATAGCGGGCAAGGAGCTACTGGAAGTGAATACACGATTTTTGAGTGTTCCCGGGAGTAAGTGGTCGGATTTTTCGGCAACCGCTTTGCCTGGCATTGATCTGGCGGAGGGACGAGGTGAAGGCAAGTTTTGGTATTTGAGGGATTTTAATGATGATTTGTCTAATCATGATGAGCTTTATGGCGATAGGGACTATGACCTAAGTCGTGAGTACACTTTTCAGACGGGAAATGAAGTTTCATTTGCCTGCATGGATTCAGATCCCCATACATTTTTTCACTATGGTATCGAGTTCTATATTTCAGAGCGGACAATGGCCAAGCGTTTAACAGATAGTGATATTGCTGCACGCTTGCAATGGTACATAGCTCCGATGGATTATGATGGTGACGGAGATTGGGTAGGTAATGGCAGAAATCTCACTTACACGTGGAGTGAACCCGGAGAGTACAAGCTAACCGCCGATTATCATGGCTCGAAAATCATGCATAAGATAAATATAGTCGACAGAACTTATGACAACACAAATTTAAGAAATAGTGTAAAAGGTACGGCAACTATTTATGAGTTAAGCCAGGATCAAAAGCAATGGTTAGCAGATGCTGGTAATACTGTCACCGATGACTACCGGATAGCAAAAGTCGAGCAGGTATTTAGCCAATATACCTATGCTGATGGCCCAAGAGCTAAACAGGATAATAGCAAATCAAACAGGTTTGGGCTAGAGAATGATTTTAATGCCGATTTCATTTGGAAAGACGGTAACTCAAACGTCATCAACAATCTCAGTATTTCAGACCCCAGATCTTCTTCCTGGTTTCCAAGTAATTGGATCAGACACTATTCGGTAGGAGATTACCCAGAAGATATGGATGCAACACAGGTGAGTAGTTTGTTGAAAACGGATGCCGATGGCTGGGCAACGGCTCTCTCCGGTACACTCCCCGAAAGTCGACCAGAAAACTGGCAATGGCGGTTACCCTGGGTATCTACTACCCAATGGAATGGATACAGAACAAGAGCCAATATAAAAGTGGTCATTGATATGAACGAACTTTTTGACAATGAAAATGGAGCATTTAGTGGCATGGGAAACGTAAAAACCCCAGACGACAATACCTATAAAAATGCAGTAGCTAATGCAATACCAGCGCTGAATGGTCAGCAAAAATCCAAATATGATTTCTATGTCGACCTGTTAGGAGGCCGTAAGCTTGTTTACGATCCGACAAGCGTGACCAGCCTTTCTGTTTACAATCCTGACAGTGATAATAGCGAAAACTTAATTGCTTCGCCACCTACTGCGGCGACTAATTTCCTTAAAGGTGCCGATATGTCCATAGTCAGTAACCTGGAAGCTGGAAGTATTTCATGGTCAGTAGATGGTGCCGATACAGATCCTTATCAGATACTCCAAGATTATGGAGCCAATGTGGCTCGTTTTAGGTTATGGGTGAATCCGACTGACTTCAATAACAATGCTTACAACTATTCAACTGAAAGCGACGTTACCGCTGCAATTTTGAGGGCCAGGGCTAAGGGTTTAAAGATCCTCCTCGACTTTCATTACTCGGATACATGGACAGATGAATCTCAAAACTTGCTTCCTGCTTCCTGGCCAGATAATGTCAACCATACGATTAGCGACTTAAGTACTAGGATTAGGAATTACACATATACGACGTTAAGCAATATGTCTACATCAGGGGCTTTACCTGATTACGTTCAGGTAGGGAATGAAATTAATAGCAACATTCTCTTATCCTTGCCATATGAGCAATATCGAGACGGTTCCACTAATAATGTACTTAGTTCACTGAAACCGGAAATAGCGGCTATTTCAGGTATGTCACAGGCCAGTGTCACCATGGATGATGTGTATAAGATCAATTGGGACCGAAACGCTGCTCTGATCAATGCCGGCTTGGAAGGGGATAAGCTTAATTATCCTACC
>CALBPF010000036.1 GCA_937899105.1 uncultured Flammeovirgaceae bacterium
CATGGCTCAGAATAAGGTGATTTAATTATGGACTACTATAATTTCCAAAACCGCAACTTCTCTTCAGGACCTCATTTGTTAGGCGCTATAATGATATTTGCCGGTCTTTTTGTGCTTACCATCCCCTACTTCCTGATTATTACCACGCAAATCAGCAAGGTTTACTGGCTTAGTGGCAGTACATTGTCCATTGGCCTGATGATTATTTCTTCTTATAACGGCACTCTGATTAACTTCCAAAACAGGAAGGTTAAAGAATACACGACCTTCCTCGGCTACAAGTTTGGCACATGGAATTCGCTACCTCAACTAGTCGGCTTAAAATTGACTGCTAAAGAAAGGACAACAACTAACGTAGCCAATGGTATCAGCCCTACATGGTCTGGCAAAGTGGAATTTTATAATCTTGTACTGTTAGATAATGATCATCGACCAGAGTTTATATTTACCTTCACAAGTAAGAAAAAAGCTGAACAACATGGGCAGATACTGGTTTCAGGGTTGGATCTGACCGTAATAATGGACTGATGACCAAGGTAGAGATTACCATAAAAAAGCTGGAACCCAATGATGTAGACTTGTTCATAACCGTTGTTCAGCTTTTTGAAAAGGTATTTGAAATGAAAAATTTCAAATTGCCGGACCGGCGCCATTTGAAACAAGTACTGGAAAATCCAGATTTCTTTGCATTTATTGCTCAGTTTGAGAATGAAGTTGTGGGTGGCCTTACGGCCTACACATTGGATCAGTATTATTCTCAGAAACCGCTCGCCTATATTTACGATCTCGCCGTAGATGAAAAATATCAACGCAAAGGCATTGGCAGCCAACTCATTGCAGCTATTAACAAATTCTGTAGGCAAAAGGGTTTCGAAGAGGTGTTTGTTCAAGCCGACAAGATAGATGATTACGCCATTGATTTTTATCGTTCCACTCGACCTACGGAAGAGGAAGAGGTGGTTCACTTTTATTACACTTTATGGTACAACCAAGAACAGTAGTACTTCAGGAAAAGAAGCTTGTAGGTATTTCCCTGCCTATGTCGCTTACCAATAATAGAACCGGCCAACTCTGGAGTTCTTTCGTGCCGCGGCTCGATGAAATCAAAAACACCGTCAATAGCAATAAGTTCTCCCTCCAAATCTATGCAGAAGATCATTTTTCAAACTTTAGTCCTGCAAATGAATTCATAAAATGGGCGGCATTGGAAGTAACAGATTTTGATTCCATACCGGAAGACATGCAATCTCTAGAGCTTCCCGGTGGCCTGTACGCAGTTTTCGATTACAAAGGTTCGAGCCAGGACACCTCCGTTTTCCAGTATATATTTTCGGAGTGGTTACCAAAATCCGATTACATTCTTGATGAACGGCCGCATTTTGAGATACTTGGAGAAAAATACAAAAACAATGACTCCGATTCCGAAGAGGAGATCTGGATCCCTGTTAAGAAAAAATAATTTGTACTTAGGGTAGGGTATCATACATTGTATCTGTATTTCATTAAAAAGATTATGCCTCAGAAAACAATGAACATTATCTCATTAATTGCCGTAATAGTTTTATCCTGTTCTTCCGATGACGATGCAATAAGAGTAAAAGAACCTGAAGGTGAATTGCTCATACTACCCTTGGGTGATTCTCGGGTAGAGGGTGCACGCCCGTTTTTTGAAAGCTATCGCTACGAATTATGGAAGAACCTCTTGGAAAACAATTTCGATGTTGATTTTACAGGACCAGAGACTGATCCTGCTTCATATCCTGTTTTTATGGAGCAAACCTTTGATAATGATCATGCCGGAATTGGTGGAGATACCACATCCGACGTTCTCGCCAGGCTTGACGAAGCTCTTACCAGCAGTTCTGTTGCGCCTGATGTCGTCCTTTTAGGAATAGGTGGAAATGACCTGCTTGGTGGTGTTCCCGTAACAACTATAATTGCTAACATCAATGATATTATCGACAAAATTCAAACAGAAAACGAGCGTACAATTATATTGTTAGAGCAGATCGCTCCGGGACGCTCGGATATCAATACACCGGAATTGTTAAACTCATTTAGTCAGTTCAATGCTGAAATTCTGGAGACGGCAACCAATCAAAATAATAATTCATCTACTGTAATAGCCGTGGATATGTCATCAAATTGGGGTGATCAATTCATGGCCGATGAAGTTCACTATAACGAGCAAGGTGCAAAAGAAGTGGCTGATCGCTATTTCACGGCATTAGATGCGCTACTCGATCCATGATTCACTCCTGCGCAATAGAATCTACAGGGTTAATCAGCGCTGCTTTTATCGATTGAGAACTGATCGTGAGCCACGCGATCAGTATAGCCAGCGCACCACTAACCGCAAATATCCACCAGTGTAATTCCGTTTTGTAGGGAAATGCATCAAGCCAAACGGTCAAGCCCCAGTAGGCAAACGGAATGGATATAAAAATGGCAACAAGAACAAGCTTGGAAAATTCAGTAGACATAAGCACGATTACTTGCTTAACATTGGCTCCAAGCGCCTTTCTTATGCCTATCTCTTTAATCCGTAACTCAGCAGTAAAGGAAGCTAATCCGTAGAGGCCGAGGCATGCCACTAATATGGCCACAATGGTAAAAAAGGTAAATACCGTCATGAATTTTTGATCAGCTTGATATTGCTTATCATAGTCCTGATCCAGAAACTCATATTCAAAAATTCCATTAGGCATTACCTCTCTGTATTGAGCTTCAATAAGCTCAATAGCCTCTGCATACTGCTCAGCCTGAAGTTTTACAGATAAGTAGCCTGGTCTGCGCCGGCCGTTCATTACCATAATGAATGGATCAATGGCTCTGTTCACAGACATGAAATGAAAATCCTCAACCACTCCAATGACATAACCCCTTCTATTTTGCCATCGAAGTTGTTTGCCAAGCGCTTCCTCAGGATCGGTCCATCCAAGACGAAGCATTCCGGATTGATTTAATATGAATGCTTCATTTTCATCCGTACCGTAACTTTCGTCAAAACCTCGGCCTGCCACTAACTTTAATTCATAATTATCAATAAAGTCATAATCTACAGCCAGATAACGCATGTCGCTCCATTCAGCCTCATCATCCCAACCCAGGCGGACAACATTATTGTTCAATTCTCTTCCTGGCACTCGTGAAGATATACTCGCCCCTTTTACCTGGGTAAAATCGGTTAGCCGGTCCCTAAGCTGCGTGAAGTCGCGGAGTGCATTGTTTACGAATTTGGTAGGTATTGCTATAATTCTTTCTTTCTCAAATCCCAGGTCCTTATTTCTCATAAAGTCCAATTGGTTGAAGACCACTACTGTGCCTGTAATGAGGACAACTGAAATGGTAAATTGAAAAACGACTAGGAATTTTCTCAATAGATTGCTCTTACGGCCTCCCTTAAAATTACCCTTCAAAGTAGTGACCGGTTGAAACCCAGAAAGAAACAAAGCAGGATAACTGCCTGAAAATAAACCCACAAAAATTGATACCCCAACCAAGAATAAAAATAGGAAAGGGTTGTCAAGTGGTGACAGGGTAAGGGCTTTGCCTGTAAATTCATTAATAGCTTCAATTCCAAGCGCAGTGGCCACCATGGAAATCAGTAAAGCAATCAGTGTTATGATCATAGATTCGCCAAGAAACTGAGCCACCAATTGGTTGCGATAAGCGCCCACAACCTTTCTCAACCCCACCTCTTTTGCTCTCATCGCCGAACGGGCCGTAGCCAGATTCATGAAGTTGATGCTAGCTATGACCAAAATAAAAATACCTACCACCATAAATATGTAGACGTAGGACGCTTTACTATTCTCCGAAATTTCATAGCGCAGATCTGAATAAAGATGAACGTCTTCAATATTCTGAAAAAAATATTCCTGGCGATAGCCGGAGCCGTCTTCCTGATCAGCAATGTAGTTTCTGGAAATAAACTTCACTTTATCAGTAAGCGCTGCCACGTCCGTATTTTGCTCCAGCTCCAGGTAAGTGTACGTATTAAAATTCCACCAGCCCGTCATATACTCATTCATGGCATATCTGGTTTGCAGAGATCCGAGAAAATCAAATTGCAAGTGTGAATTGGGCGGCAGATCCTCCAGAATTCCGGTGATCTCAAACTGAATAGAATCCTCCGGCATGAAAAGGCTTTGACCAATTATGTCAGTAGAGTTAAAATATTTCATTGCGGCATTCTTTGAGATAACCATGGTAAATGGTTTCGTCAAGGCAGTCAGAGGATTTCCTTGGGCAAGTGGAAAAGTAAATAGCTGAAAAATGTTAGAATCAGCTAAATATACCTCCTCAAAGAACCGATCTCCATTGCTTGGTTTCTCAATGATTTTGTTACCATCAACCTGAATCCTCACCTGCTGCAACACCTCCGGATAATCATCCACCATTCTTTCTCCCACTACAGGTCCCATGGTTGCATTTATTTCACTACCGGCGTTATTTGGGAGATAATAAATGCATCCAAGCCGATGTATGTTCTTTGATTTTTCATGGAACTTATCAAAAGACAGCTCATCAAAAACAAATAAAAAGATGATAATGGAACAGGTAAACCCGATGGCAAGCCCAAAGATATTTAGGGCAGAATATACCTTGTTTTTAGTGATCGACCTTAGCGCAACTTTTACGTAGTTTGTAAACATTAGAGATAGAGGTTTAATACATTACTTACCAAATTGCTAATGGTTACAACAAAATGGAACGATGATACGAAAAGCACATTTAAGTGATGACTTAAACATAGTGAATATCTACAATTACTACATACTCAACTCTATGTCAACCTTTGAAGAACAACCGGTAAGTCAGAGAGAAATGAGATTTAGAATTGAACAAGTTCAGGCATCGCTTCCATGGCTCGTTTATGAAACCAACGGCGAAATACTGGGTTATGCTTATGCTACACAGTGGAAGCCAAGAAGCGCCTACAGGAACACTGTAGAAAGTACGGTTTATGTAAGATCTAACTCATATGGAAAAGGAGTGGGAAAGCAGCTTTGCCAGGAACTAATAGAGGAGTTAAAGGCCCAAAAACTTCATGCGGCATTAGCCGGAATTACGCTCCCGAATGAGGCAAGTGTGGCGCTCCATGAAAAACTTGGGTACACTAAAGTGGGGCAACTCAAAGAGGTAGGATATAAGTTTGAAAAATGGGTAGACGTGGGGTATTGGGAGCTTGTACTAAAAAGTTAATAGCTAATCTGTACCACCGCATTCAAAGTAGAATCCTTTTCCTTCCATTCTCCAAAACTTGTCTTTCGTTCGAAGGTTTTTAGCGCTTTAGTCCTTTCATTTTTGCCACTTTGAACCATTAGACTGGTCCATGGCGGTAATTCATGGAAACCAGGCCAATTCATCATGTTCCCATGATACTTGTAGTATCCAGAAGTGGAATCTCCCTTTCTAGCAATAAATTCCACCTTGGAATTACCCTTTTCATACTCGCTTTTTTTCCACGCCTCCCACTTGGCGAGTCCAGCTAAAAATTGTTCTCTGCTCTGCTTTCGTCAAGCCATTCAAAACCTACGAAGACTTTCCTCTCATTTATAAAGATATCATGACTCAACAGATCGAAACGCATCCAACCGAATCTTCGGTTTTCACGAAGTATTACATCTTTGTTCAGAAGTTCTGCCCCAGGCGCTCCGGTTAATGAATCAAATGAATAGAAACGAAGTCTGAACCTGGATGTATCTTTGGAATTATATAGCAAGCGTAATTGAACCTTATTAACCCAAAAAGGTGCGCTCGGCGCCTCAATTAACAGAGCGACCGCTCCCCCACCCTGAACAGTATCGAAGGGGACGACCCCATCTTTGCCTTTCATCCAACCGAGCCGTGCTTTCTTAAAGCTGGTTTTCCCCACTACAGAAATCTCATCAAGGACTATACTATTAGGCGTAAGGTAGATAGTTCGGCTATTTAAATCGGCAACCCTGTATTTGGAAATTGCATAACCTAATGAGGAAAATAAAAGGGTATCGTCAGCATATTGAGCTGGGACTGATATTGAAAACGTGCCATCGGGATCAGAAAGCGTTCCGAGATTTTTATCAAGTATGCCGATATTAGCATAAGGTACAGGTTCTCTGGTTTCCCCATCAAGTACCCTCCCATTCAGTTCGTATGTCTCTATTCTATTACTGCACGTTTCCATAACAGCGAAGTCTTTCGTCAGCTCGCTTAAAGAAACCATACATATTCCCTTGCGGAATATTTCAGGCAGTGATATTGTTATTGGTCGGTCAAATTTAGTTTGATAATACGTTGTAATAGATTTTGCTTTCAGGTCGTAAATATTGGAATAAACTGTCAGTGAATCCTGATGAGTTTGTTTTAAAACTTCGAGCATATTTTCTTGAGAGACCTGGGTTCTCATTCCAAGTATCTTTTCACCTGTATTGTATCGCTGGCAAGTAGGTTCATCGCTTAACTCTGGATGCCAGGGATTAAAATTTGTCTGCATTAAATACTCAGAAGTTCGCTCCTTAATGGCTAATTGACCTTCTCTCACCCCTAACAAAGCCGCGTTACCCAAAGCATCCGCAATAACGATATGGATCTTTTGTAGCTCAGTGAGCTTATACCTTTGTAGAAAAATGAGAGCCTCTTTGACAGTTGCACATTTATCCAACATCTCTTGCCAGATATATCCGGGATGTTTCACAGTATGAGATGGAAACGTGACTTCCTGAAATGGCGTATAGGCGCCATCAAAGAATAGCCCCTTTTCATTCATTCCTCCCTGGGCCCAGCCCTCGCTTTCGAAAGTGAAGATCACTGAACCGTAGGCGTCTCTATCCGGAGGAATAATCTTGATGGCAGCATCGTTAGCGAACCAATCTTCATGATTGCCTACTAAAGCCCGATCGCCATCCGACCAACTGAGTATGAAGCAAGCGCTCAGTCGCATATTGATAAACGAAAGCAGGACCAGTAAAAGCAATGTCAATCGCATATTTTAATGATGCGGAATTGCATACAAAGGTTGTTTCATTTATGTATTTTCATTTAAATCTTCCTTTAACTTCAGAAGTTATGAAAAGAAAATTTTTCCTTATTTTATTCACAATAATGAGCTGCAATGTTTCACAGAACGACGAAAGAACAGAACTGGAAGGAGCCATTGAAAGGTTCAATACGGCCTTTACTCAATCACAGACTCAGGTTCTTGAAGGTATGCTCACCACTAACTACCGACATACCAATTCCAGCAAAAAGGCCATTGATAAACAAAATTGGTTGTCTTATATCTCTAAGAGAAATAAGCAAATAACAGCAGGAGATTTACAAATTCTTGAATACACTATGGATGAATTGGAAATTCAGATGTATCATAATTCAGCACATGTAACCGGTAGAATGTAACCAAAACCTTAAGGAATGACACCATTA
Organism: uncultured Flammeovirgaceae bacterium; assembly: GCA_937899105.1. Lineage (GTDB taxonomy): Bacteria > Bacteroidota > Bacteroidia > Cytophagales > Cyclobacteriaceae > Fulvivirga. The sequence goes on from CALBPF010000036.1 coordinate 7,411, forward strand.
TTGAAAACCAGTATCGCGTGACTCATCTTTGGGTGATTGAAAATGGAGAATGGAAACTCGCCGGTTTTCATGACGGAAAAATTAACTAGTGGGCCATACAAAGAAATCTTTAAATTCATGGCTATGAAAATTCTCACAATCGTGTTTGCCGTATCTACGGTGTTCATAATTAGTTGCTCTAGTCCTACAGAGTCCGTTATCAGCTTACGTGAACAACTCCAGGGACTTTCATCTCAGACCGGTACTAAGGAATACCTTACCAGTCCCTACGTTACGGCTGGCGATAGAGTGTATTCAGTAGGTCATCAAGATGGTAGCTTCCCTGATCTCGGGTGGCATGTCACAGGTGAAATGGGAGGTATTTGGGATCACCCCATTAAGCTCATGGACGGATTCCAGTTGGCCATTGGTTCAGAAAAGCCTACTTGCCTGAGCAATGCCCGAAAATTTACCAACTATCCAGTAGCAAACCAGCATGAATATGAGCCTATTGAGGGTGTAAAGGTTACCAGAATGCAATTTGTTCCTGACGGAATAGAAGGAATGATTGTGGAGTACAATTTCGAAAATACAAATACAACCCCCTTAGATCTGAAGCTTCAATTCACAGGACGTTTTGATTTGAGACCGGTTTGGCTGGCAGAAAGACAAAATATTGTGGATGGTAAAGATGCCTTTGAATACATAGAAGACAATGTAATTGTTAAAGATGAAAATAATAATTGGTTTGGTGTATTGTCCTCTTCTCTACCTATTGAAAAGGTTGACGACCAATCTTCATGTCAAATGGAAAATGTGGGCCTGGGGGTGAATACGGTTTTATACCAGAATCTCAGACTGGAAATCGGGCAACATAGGGTTGTCCAATATTTTATTTCAGGGTCTTACGAAAACAAAGAGTCGGGGGTAAATACCAACTCAAACCTTAAAAGTAATGCCAGGAATTTACTAAAGAAAAAAATCGAACGTCTTAACCGATTCAATGCGTTTAACAAACTGACCACACCAATAGATGCTGTTAATAACATGTATAAGTGGATTCGATACAATAACGATTGGCTCATGAGAGAGGTCCCTGGCCAAGGCCGTGGGATTTCGGCAGGCATCCCTGATTATCCTTGGTGGTTCGGTACAGACTCCGGGTATGCCTTGGAAGGCCTTCTGGCTCAAGGCCAATGGGAGGATGCCCTCGCCACCATTGAATTGATAATGAAATTATCGGAAGATGTAAATGGGGAGTCCGGTCAGGTAATGCATGAAGCCTCCACCAATGGCGTAGTCTTCAATCCCGGTAACTTGAATACTACACCGCGCTTCATCCAAACTTTGTGGATGGCTTATTCCTGGACTGGCAAAGATGAATTGCTGGCAAAATATTATGACTGGGCAAAAAAAGGGATCGCATGGATTGAAAGTCAGGATAAAGATAGGAATGGCTATGCCGATGGACCCGGCATGATGGAAATCCATGGACTCCACACAGAAATGATTGATGTGGTAGCCTACCAGGAGCAGGCCTATCGTGCGGCAGCAAATTTCGCAAACGCCAGTGGTGAACAAGAACAGGCCAATTCCTTTGTTAAAAAAGCCCGGGTATTAAAAGAGAAAATTAACTCTGAGTGGTGGGCGCCAGATTTTTCCAGTTATGCAGACTTCCGGGCAACTAAAGAACAGGCTGTTGAGCTTATTGAAGCAGCCATCATAAGGGCAGATACTTTGAAAAAGCCCTGGGCTGTAGATGAACTGAAAAATACTTTGGACAAAGTAAAAAAAACTAGTTCTGACGGTACTCAGGCTTATGTAGTTCACCATAACTGGGTTGTTAATACCCCTCTGGAAACAGGGAGCGCCGATGCTGAAAAAGCAGAACTTGCTCTTGAAGTGGCCAAAGAATATCAAAATCGTTTTGGAATGTTTGTTACAGGTATTGATCGTGATGAGGAACAGGAAGCAGCCACCAAGTGGAAGGCATTCAGCTATGTAGGTGCGGTAATGACCTTACCAACGGGAGTTCAGGCCATAGGAGCTGCAAGATACGGGAATATCGACCTTTCTTATGACTACCTCTTTCGGCTCCTAAACTCATTTGGTTATGCCTTACCCGGTTCACTGTATGAAGTTAGCCCAGATTTTGGTATGATTACTCAGGCATGGAATAGTTATGCCGTAGCGGTTCCAATCGTTCAATATTATTTTGGAGTTACACCACTGGCACATCAAAAAAAGGTTGCCCTTGCTCCTCAGCTACCGGAAGAATGGCCATCCGGAAAACTTGAGAACATAAGAATTGGAAACAACTTACTGACACTCAATTGCACTTCAAATCAAGAGCAAAAAACTGTTTGGGGAATTACGCAAACTCAAAGTGATTGGACCGTAGAATTAACGCTACCTGTTCAAACGGTATTATTGAACGGCCAAACCGTTGAATCTGAAAATGGAGTTTTTATCCTCAGTGGTTTGGAAAATAAAATTAGTTATTAATTCAAGAGCGGATAGCAATAACCGGATCCAACCTGGCCGCCAAAGCGGCAGGTATTATTCCCGAAACTGTTCCTATGACAGTGGATACACCAAGACCAATGGCAATATTTTTAACGGTGAGGGAAACTACCAAGGAGCCCAAGGGTATAAAGGTGATAAAGTAAACGAGAATCAAGCCCGCTAAACCGCCAATAACACTCAAGAAAATAGCTTCAAAAAGGAACTGGAAAAGAATAAAGTAGTTCTTTGCTCCTAGCGACTTCTGAATACCTATAATACTGGTTCGCTCTTTGACAGATACGAACATAATATTGGCGATACCAAAACCACCAATCAAAATAGAAAATCCCCCAATGATTGTACCTGCAATACTCAAGACATCAAAAACCTTCCCTATCTCATTTGCTATGGCTTCCGGCCTATTAATGGCAAAATTATCTTCTTCTTTAGGCTTAAGTCCACGTTTTGTACGTATAAAACCTGTAATCTCACCTTCAAGTTCTAAAAGACCCAAATCTTCCTCCGATCCTTTGGCAATAAGTGTAGCGCCTATTTCTCTTGATCTTCCTGTTCCCGTCGTATAAAACTTCCGATAGCTACCGAAAGGAATAATAACTACCTGGTCCTTGCTACTAACACCAAGGAAACTTTCCCCTTCACGCTTTAGCGCACCTATAACAAGAAATTTATTATTCTTAATTCTTATTTCTTCTCCAAGAGGACTCTCTCCATTCGGGAATAAGGCCTTTTTAACCTCATCGCCTATAATCACTACATTACTATTAGAACCCATTTCATTTTGTGAGAAATATCTGCCTTCAATTATATTAAGTTCGGTAACGTCCTGGTATCCATAACTGACGCCTAGAAATGAAGTCTCATTGAAGCTGTTATTCCCCCTGGATACTATACCTCCCGCTTGAGATGTAATGGCAAGGCCGGCTTGGCTGGTAAGTCTTTTTTCCAGCATATTGAACTCCGCCAAACTCGGATTAGGTCTATTGCGGTAAGAGAGCCATTCTTCCCTGGACTTAATTATGAATGGCATTTTAGATACGTAGAGAATATCTGAACCCAAGAAGTTAAAGCTCTCCTTTACATTCTTTTCCAAAGAATCAACAAGCGTAAAAACGGTGATGATAGCAAATATACCAATAGTCACACCTAGTAGGGAAAGCACGGTACGAAGCACGTTAGTTCGTAACGCATTCCATGCAAAACTGAAGCTCTCAAAAATTAATTTTAGTACAAACACTTAATATATCTACCTTTATGTGAAGTTAACTTTTATTATGCTCTATCGTTCTGACAAATAAGAACAAGACACTCATTTTGTCAGTTAATTAACTATCTTTGCACGCTTAATTTTTATAACGCACCTCATCGTTATTTAATACTTCAATATTAAATATGAAATTATCAGAATTCAAGTTTGATTTACCGACCGGATTGGTAGCATTATATCCGGCTGAAAATCGTGATGAATCCAGGTTAATGGTCGTACACCGTGACACTGGTGAAATAGAACATAAAATCTTTAAAGATATAGTCGATTACTTTGATGAAGGTGATATGATGGTGTCAAACGATACCATGGTATTCCCTGCACGATTATACGGCAATAAGGAAAAAACAGGCGCTAAAATTGAAGTATTCCTACTCAGAGAGCTTAATGAAGAGCTTCACTTATGGGATGTCCTGGTAGATCCTGCGAGAAAAATAAGAGTTGGAAATAAGCTTTACTTTGGTGATGGTGATTTAGTAGCAGAAGTCATTGATAACACTACCTCAAGAGGACGCACTATTCGCTTTCTATTTGATGGTACTGATGAAGAGTTCTATAAAACCATAGATACGCTGGGCGAAACACCACTCCCCAAATACATAAACAGGGAAGCAGAACCAAGTGATAAAGAAAGGTTTCAGACCATCTATGCAAAAAATAAGGGGGCGGTAGCAGCTCCTACTGCGGGACTACACTTTACCCCTCAGCTGCTAAAAAGACTGGAAATCAAAGGCGTAGATCGCGCTTTTATAACTTTACACATTGGACTGGGCACATTCCGCCCTGTTGATGTTGAAGACCTGACAAAGCACAAAATGGACTCGGAAAACTTCTTTGTTCGTGAGCCAACAGTGTCTATGGTCAATAAAGCCATTGATAATAAAAATAGGGTATGCGCCGTAGGAACGACAACTATGCGAGCCTTGGAATCTGCTGTCTCGGCTAGTAATAGGCTAAAACCCAAGGAAGGATGGACTGATAAATTTATTTTCCCACAATACGATTTCAAAATTTGTAACGCTATGATCACAAACTTCCATAGCCCTGAGTCTACGTTACTCATGATGGCCGCAGCATTTGGGGGATATGAGGTAATCATGGAGGCTTACAAAGTCGCTATGAAAGAAAAGTATCGTTTCCTTACTTATGGGGATGCGATGCTAATCATCTAAGGAATAAATACTTTAATTCAAAGCTGCTGTTTATAGCAGCTTTTTGTTTTTTACACGGATGAGTCAACAGGAATTCGCCATAATTGTTGCGGGCGGTAAAGGAACCAGGATGAAGAGCAACACGCCTAAGCAGTTCATGCTTTTGAATGGCCTTCCGGTATTGATGCATACCTTAAATAGCTTTTTCGATTACTCGAATAACATCAACACCATACTAGTTCTACCTGAAGATGATCTTAAAACGTGGGAAGAACTGTGTTCTCAGTATAACTATACGAATGCTGTTACAATGGTTACAGGTGGAGAGAGTCGATTTCAGTCGGTCAGAAATGGATTAAATAAAATTGAAGAGTATAGTGGTCTTGTTGCAATACACGACGGTGTCAGGCCACTCGTGGGGAAAGATATCATTGGTGCATCTTATAGGTTAGCAGCAGTTCACGGTAGCGCTGTGGCGGCCGTAAGATTAAAGGAATCACTTCGAAAAACGGATCAGGACAACACCAAAGCAGTGGACCGATCAAATTTCAGGATGATCCAGACCCCACAAACCTTTGACCTCGAACTGATAAAAAAAGCCTATGAAATTAAGGAAGAATCCAGTTTGACGGATGATGCCAGTGTGGCGGAAAAATCAGGGCATGTGATATCTCTTTTTGAAGGCAGCTATTCAAATATTAAAATAACTACCCCTGAAGACATCATTATTGCAGAAGCTCTTATAAAAGATAAATAAAAAGCCGATACAGAAATGCATCGGCCGCTAACAATATATTATACTTAGGAACTAATACTCGTCTTCATTAAAAAAGAAATCCTCCTTAGTAGGGTAATCTGGCCAAATCTCCTCAATGTTTTCATATGGTTGGCCATCGTCCTCTAGTTCCTGAAGATTTTCTACAACTTCTAAAGGCGCCCCTGTCCTGATTGAATAATCAATCAATTCATCCTTTGTTGCCGGCCAAGGTGCATCTTCTAAATAAGATGCTAATTCTAATGTCCAATACATAGTTTAGTCCCTCCTATGTTTACCTATTCAATTTTGGTGCAAATATAAAATTTAAAACGTGAATTCAAACTTTGACCTTCGTTATTTACCGCCATAATTGAATTCAACCTTTTTACGATTGCAAACGACGAGATATCAGTAAAAGTTTAGTCCAAGTCAAATAATATTTATTTTTTAAAAGTCGAATGCAAGTAGAAAAGATAAATTTGTCAACCCAAGCAATTCTTATTATTGTAATACTATGAGCGACCAAAAGGTAATCTTCTCTATGGCAGGGGTAAGCAAAATTTATCCCCAAAGTAAACAGGTTCTTAAGGATATATATCTGTCCTTCTTTTACGGAGCAAAAATTGGCGTACTTGGCCTTAACGGATCAGGCAAATCATCGTTGTTAAGAATTATTGCCGGCTTGGATAAAGAAATAAGAGGTGAAGTAGTTTTTGACGGCAGTTATTCAATTGGCCTATTAGAGCAGGAACCACTATTAGATAAATCAAAAACCGTTAAGCAAGTAGTGGAAGAGGGCGCGGCAGAAACCGTGGCCCTGCTTAAGGAGTTCGAGGAGATCAATCTCAAATTTGCTGAGCCTGAAATACTTGAGGATCCTGATGCCATGGAAAAACTTATTGAACAACAGGGCGAAGTACAGGAAAAATTGGATCGGTTAAATGCCTGGGAACTTGATAATAAACTTGAGCGTGCCATGGATGCTCTTCGTACGCCTCCCGGTGATGTTAAGGTAGAACATCTATCTGGTGGAGAGAAACGAAGGGTTGCTTTGTGCAGACTGCTTCTGCAAGAGCCAGACATTCTACTATTAGACGAACCTACCAACCACCTGGATGCAGAGTCGGTACATTGGCTCGAACAACATCTACAACAATATTCAGGTACTGTGATAGCGGTAACTCACGACAGGTATTTTTTAGATAATGTAGCGGGCTGGATCCTGGAACTCGACCGCGGAGAAGGCATCCCCTGGAAAGGGAATTATTCTTCATGGTTGGATCAAAAGCAAAAGAGGCTTGCTAAAGAAGAAAAAACAGAATCAAAGCGGCAAAAAACGCTCTCGCGTGAACTGGAATGGGCCCGTATGAGCCCAAAAGGACGACATGCTAAGGCTAAGGCCAGATTAAGCGCTTATGACAAGCTACTTAGCCAGGAAACCAAAGAGCGTGAAGAAAAACTTGAACTCTTTATTCCTCCGGGGGAGCGATTAGGAGATAAGGTGATAGAAGCGCATGGCGTTTCTAAAAGATTCGGAGATAAGTTGCTTTATGAGAATTTAGAGTTCTCTCTTCCTAAAGCGGGAATCGTTGGGATCATCGGCCCGAACGGAGCGGGTAAAACCACACTTTTTAAAATGATAACCGGGCAGTTGGAACCCGACACTGGCACATTCGAAGTGGGTTCAACCGTGGATATTGCTTATGTGGATCAAGAGCATGATGACCTGAAACCTGAAGATAGTGTTTGGGAGGCAATAACCGGAGGTAATGAACTCATAGAACTAGGAGGTAAGCAAGTAAATAGCCGGGCTTATGTAAGCAAGTTTAACTTCGGAGGATCGGACCAGAATAAAAAAGTTAAAGAACTCTCCGGTGGTATGCGAAATCGTGTTCATTTGGCTATTGCTTTGAAGCAAGGAGCTAACTTATTGCTGCTTGACGAACCAACCAACGACCTTGATGTAAACACGCTAAGAGCGTTGGAAGAAGGCCTGGAAAATTTTGGAGGTTGTGCGGTGATTATTTCTCACGACAGGTGGTTTCTTGATCGGGTTTGTACCCATATACTCGCTTTCAAAGGTGATTCACAAGTAAACTGGTTTGATGGCAACTTCAGCGAATACGAGGAATTTAGAAAACAAAAGTTGGGAGATGTTGCTCCTAAAAGGATAAGGTATAAAAAACTCGGTTAACGTATTTCCCTGGAGTATCTGTAGGTTTGATTGATCGTGTCAAACTCCACAAATTCACCTATTTTATTCAACGCATTCAGATAGTTATACACCTGGCGCTTTGACATGCCAAGTGTCTCGGCTATACGATCAGCATTACCACTTTGACGGCTTCGTATAAGTTGGTCTATTTCAATGTATCGCTTTATGATTTGATGCAGCGCCACTAGACTTTATTCAACAGACCATTGATACATCTTTTTACTACCTTCAACAGGTCTGGATTCAAACCAAATTCTGGCGAGTAACCTTTGGGTCTTACTGCGTATAGCAATAGTGTTTTTTTCTTTAGAAAAGAACAGGCCCTTCTTCAGCTTTCTTTCGAAAAGAAGTTCTTCCAAATACTCGAATGCCATCCAACACAGCTGATGTTTGCAAATTGAATTATATAGAAAATCAATTCTTTCATCAAACTCAGACGACTCCAGCCGTTCTAAAACAGGATAATTAGCCTCCTTCATGTCATTATGTATAGGTAAAATTTTGAATCCTATAAGCTAATGCGTTAATTTCGATGCACTGGTAGTTCAGTGGATAATCACATTATTAAATATAAAACAAATTAAGTCAAGTATTTTGACATAGTCAAGATAATTGACTTTTAAGTGTGTGCTTTTATGGATTTTGGTAAACGACTGAAGGAATCGCGAGTAAAAAGGGGATTAAGCCAAGAAGAACTTGCATATCAGGTGAACCAGAAGACTAATGGTTCCATCAAGCGTAATACCATTTCAAACTACGAGAATGATGTGTCACACCCGGATTATGATACTCTACGTGCGCTTGGAGAAATTTTAGAAATAAGCATTGACAATCTGTTAAACCTGAGGCCGGAGGACTACAAATCGATAGCCGCAGAGAGCATGGCGGTATACGGTACGAATAAAACACTTGCTAACGCAGAAAAAAGAGTAGCTAAAATTAGTGACGCTGCTGAATCAGTAGCTGATAAAGAAGGTTTATCAGAGTTATTGAATGAGTCTGTTAAACTCAATAAAGAACTCATTGATCATGCGAAAAATCTCTACATAAAAAATAAGCAAGCCATCGAGTTTATAAACAAAGGTTTGGATATTGAATGAACGGTATCCACCTTTATATTGGTGAAAACGCTCTATCTCGTACGTCATGCTAAATCAAGCTGGGATTTCCCTGAGCTTACAGACCATGACCGCCCTTTAAACAAGCGCGGCCGGCGCGATGCACCTGAAATGGGCAGAAGGTTAAAAGAAAAGCATATTCTACCGGATTTAATGATATCCAGTACGGCTTCAAGAGCGATGGCTACCTGTCAGGTAATTGCTAAATCCGTCGGTTGTCCGGACGCTAGAATAATTGGTGATAGGAATGTTTTCCACGCCGGAAGTGAAACACTGCTACAACTAGTTAGGAACACCACTGATATAGTGGGTAGCTTAATGCTTTTTGGTCATAACCCGGGATTCACAGATTTTGCAAATCGTTTGGCGCAGACAAACATCTGGAATATACCTACTTGTGGTATTTTTGCTTGTACTTTTCCTGTAGATAGCTGGTCAGAAATTGAATTTGGAAAAGGCATGCTGGCCTTTTATGACTATCCAAAAAAAAGCAGAGAAGGGCATTCGTAAATTCCCTTCCCCTTATTGATTATTTACTCTGAATAACCTCAGCCTCCATAGTCTCAAGATTCTTCACATAAGTCTCTAACCATTGGTCCTGCTCCCAAAGTAAGTGCATGATACTCTCTTTAGCTCTGTAACCATGGCTTTCCTTGGGAAGCATTACTAATCTTGCCGTAGCGCCGAGGCCTTTTAGGGCGTTGAAATAACGTTCGCTCTGCATGGGATACGTACCTGAATTGTTGTCAGCCTCACCGTGAATCAGTAGCAGCGGGGTCTTCATCTTATCAGCGTGCATAAAAGGCGACATAGTATAATACGTCTCAGGGGAATCCCAATAAGATCTTTCTTCACTTTGAAAGCCAAATGGAGTCAACGTCCTATTATAGGCTCCACTTCTCGCTATTCCTGCGGCAAAGAGATCAGAATGAGATAAAAGATTCGCTACCATGAAAGCTCCATATGAATGGCCCCCGACGCCTACTCTATTTCTGTCGATATAACCCATGTCATCGACAGCATCGATCGCAGCCTTCGCATTGGCTACAAGCTGTTTTCTAAATGTGTCGTTTGGTTCTTCGTCTCCTTCTCCCACTATTGGAAAGGCCGCGTCATCGAGAATGACGTAACCCCGGGTGGCCCAATAAATAGGAGAGCCATAGTAAGGGTAGATAAATTCATTAGGGTTTGTTGTACTCTGACCAGCACTTTGCTTGTCCTTATATTCCCTTGGATACGCCCACAATATCATAGGCTTCTTTTCCTTTTTCTCTTTATCGTAGCCAACCGGCAGGTATAAGGTTCCATTCAAATCCAAACCATCATCACGTTTGTAGCTGATTACCTCTTTCTCGATACCCTGCAAACTTTTGAACGGATTTTCGAAAAAGGTCATCGGCGTTAGCTTATTCTTCTTATATATATTGCGTTTGTAGTAGTTAGGAAACTCCATCTGCGATTCTATTCGTATTAAAATTTCCCCCTTTTTCATATCTAAAGCGGTATATAGGTTTTCTAACTTATCAGTATAAGTCGATTCATATACCCTGCTTTTCTTTAAAGACTTTAGATTTAGTTTATCCACAAACGGAAACTGACCTTTTTCAGAAAAGCCGTCACCCATCATAAAAAGATTACCGTCAACTATGTCAAGTACCTGTTTGTCGTATTCATTCTTTGCCATAACAAAATCGCCAGGATCGCTATATCTGTCCTGATAGTTTCTATCAGTTAAGATTTGGGGTGGCTTTGAAGCATTGGAAGGATCGAATAAATACACTTTAGTGTTTCTTGTATTCCACCAATAATCATAGGCCACGGCAGTATTCTCGTTTCCCCATTCTACACCGGAAAATCTACCTACTGTTTTCATCATTGGCATCCCCTCTCCATCAAATGGTGCAGCCAACTGGAATACCTCATCTCTAAAATCAACTTCATTTTGAGGGTCTCCGCCATCTAATGCCTCTGCCCAAACTAATGTAGCCGGCTGGTCGGCGCGCCATTGCATAGATCTTCGCCCTTCTCGTGTGGCCATAAAACCTTTAGGCATTACTTCCATTAAAGGAATCTGCATCACAGTTTTTACAAGGTTTCCACTTTTGTCGTAGACAGAGGCTTCTGTAGGGAAACGTCTGTAAGTAACAATGTAGGAAAACGGCCGTTTTACCTGACTCACCATTACGTATTCTCCATTGGGACTAAAGGAAATACCTGTATACATTGCTGTTGGAAGCCAATCTTCAACTTCACCGACAACACTCACTTTTTTTATTTGCGATAAGGCTAATTGTTCAAAATTTTGCTCATCATTCGGGTTTTTCAATAGATCCTGATAGGTTCTATTTTGGGCTTTGGCGCCAGCGCTAACAGAGACAGTAGGCCCCTGAGGAACTGTGGATGCAGTATTAATCAAAGGCTTTCGATCTGGTGGCAGCATTTTTACGAGCAATGCCTTGCTATCAGCAAACCAGGCAACAGGCGTCCTCATGTTAGCATTCACTTTAGGCCCTGTTACTTTTTTAGCGGTTGCGTCGGCAATGTCTAACACCCATACTTCAACACCGGTTGATGTGCTGTGGGTGAAACTCATCATTTCCTCATTAGGCGACCAGCGGAAATTAGCCAACCGCGGACTAGCCGGTAAGCCGCTTATTGCTTTGGTTTCTCTGGCATTGGCATCCTTTATTTTTATATCGTTGTAGTAGGTGGTTCTGCTGCCAATATTCGTTTTAGGATTAATTCTAAGACCTCCAAGCCTCAACTCTTCTTCTGAAAGCTCCGCAATGGTTTTGTAAGCATTACGATAAAGCAAAACAATATTTTCAGCTTTGCTATCGATACGGACCCTCGGAGCCAAGGGTGCATCGACCAATTGCCTGATCTCCTCCGGAGGTTCCTGATAAGTGAGTGCACCTTGCGCGGATAACTGAAAATTACTAAGTAAAGTAAATAAAATCAGAAGTATTCTTTTCATCGTTAGTGGTATTTTATTTTGACGATGAAATTAGTAAAGAACCTGATATTTTATTTTACCGCTTACGTATTTGATCTCTATTAAGCTTTCCCGTAGATATCAGAGTAAGACTTAATTAAACAGCCTCTCCTTTAATATCCCCTTTTCCTCAAAACGATACCCTACAAAAAGCTTAACATTACCTACTGCGGCATTTACATCCAACTCATCTATTTCATAGCTAATTTTTTGGTTTACAAAACTTATCCCGCCAAAGAAGGTGTCGCTGTTATAGCCCAGGGCAGCGCGAATATTCAAAATGGGTTGAATATTTAAATCATTGGTCTCGTTACTTTCAGTGGCATAACGCGACCACAGATGGGCCGGCCCTGCAGACAAACTCAAGTTCAGATAGAACTGTTTATGAATGAAATTGCGCGTGTATCCGGGTAAAATACCAAGAGCCGTAAAACGTCCGTTACTTACATGCAAATCTGTTGGTAGCTCCGTCTGGGTTTGAGCCGGTATAAGTGTAGAATCACCAGAAAAACGAAAAGTGGAAACAGAAAATCCTAATAGAAAAGAGCCCGAATTTCGCAGTTGAATATCGGCTTGGTTATAAGCGGAGCGGTATGAAAACTTATCATTATTGAAAATGTAAAAAGCGTTGAACTGAAGATTATTCAAAGTCAAATCATCACGTTGAGGAAAGGGATTCCCACGTTGCCATCCGTCATCGTGGTCGGCTGGTTTATCAAGGTAAAAGCCGGAATAGCGCTGAAAATTGATATCCGCCCCCCAGCGCTTCATATATAAATTGACCTGGAAGTCAAAGGCATCGGTTTCTCCGTATATTACAAGGTCCTGACTATTATTTGGTAATTGAAAAGATAATTCGAGGCCAATGTCAAATAAATAAAGGCCTAAGCCCAGGTAGGTGTTTGTAGTAGGCTCATAAAGTACATCCTCGACTCTGCCCTCGCCGTCCTCAATATCGAGACTGATACTCCGTGCTGTCAATAGAGGCTTAATATAGAACTTGTTATGCACATAACGAATGTAAGTGGAATCAGCTCTTGACTGACCAACTACCACAGCTGTACTATTCGGGATAAAACCGATAATCAATAAAATACACTGTAAACGTCCAACACTATACTTGAACAAATTTAGATTTGTTTTGAGCTTTTGAAACGGTCCTCATATCAGGAAGTAGTAAACAAAAAGTAGTTCCTTCTGGAGACGATGATTTTAGCGTTAAGGCACATCCCATCTTTTCCGCTGCCTGAAACGCTATATACAAACCTAAACCTGAACCTGAAGATTGTTCATTTGCTCTGTAGAAGCGGTCAAAGATCCTGGAGTGGTACTCCGTCTCTATTCCCTGGCCGTTATCTTCAATATAAATAGCCTGGTTTCTCGGACCATCCGTTAAAATAATCTTTACATACGGTTGCTTTTTATCAAAATCTGCATACTTTACGGCGTTGCTTATCAAATTTTCTAAAATAACCGTCAGCCTAGATCTGTCGGTAAATAGGGTGTCATACCCTCCAATCTCATTAATAAAGGCTATCCTTTGCGAATCGTATTCCAGACCATCGAGTATTTGACTGTACACTTCAGTCAAAGAAATACTTTCAAACTCGACGTCAAAATTCATATTTTTTGTATAATCGAGGATTTCGGAAAGCCTACGATCCAGATGACCCACACTTTTATTCATCATATTAAAATGGTTTTCGAGTTGATTGTTCGATGAATCTATGCGCGCCACATTGATCAGTCCGAGCAATGAGGCGAGTGGAGATCTTAAATCATGTGCGGAACGATATAGAAACTGATCTAACTCTTCATTCACCTTGGTTAGCTGTATATTTTGCTTTTCCAGCTGCTTCTTGACAAATTCGGTTTCGCGTAACGAGCTCCTCAAATTATCCATAACTCTACCCACGGGGAGGGCTAATATAGCGTTAGCGCCGATAATATTTATATATACAATCAAAACGCGTTGATTAGTCATGCCATTGAACTCAGGCTGAAGACCTACCGGTAAAAAACTGGTGAGGTAGAAGATTAAGAAAGTGAGTACATTAACTACCAGAAATATTTTCCCTGCCTTATTACCATAAAAAAGTGCAGCAACCAGTGGCACCATGAAAATAAAAAGTGCCCCGGCTCCATGGAAGCCTCTTTCGATTAACAAATTAATACCTACAAAATAGATTATTAAGCTTGTGATCAGCGCTCTAACGCTAAGCCCTAACCGCTTGAAGCTGGCAATGAAAGTTATCAAAAGCAAACCGGCCAGGTCTGCGTAAAATACCGCTCCGAATCCATCGATCAGAATGGTAGATAAACTCAATGAGAATACAACCCAACTGATAATGGTTATGAACCAAATCATTTTGTTCATAAAAAGCTCTCGCCAATGCTCAAAACCCAACCCTTGATTCATCTCCGTTGAATAAAAAGTAAGCTAAAGGATATACTCGCTCAAATCTCTGTTTGTAACCAAGCTTTGAAGTTTGTCTTGGACCATGGCCCTGGTAATCGTGATCTTGGCATTTGGGCCTATCTTATCCGGCACGTCAAACAAAAATTCGTTGAGTAGCTGACTCATTACGGTATGTAACCTTCTTGCACCAATATTTTCTACTTCCGTATTGATATGAAACGCCGTTTCGGCTATCTCGTCCAAGGCCTCCTCCCGAAAAGTAAGCTCAACATCTTCAGCTCCCAAAAGTGACTCATACTGTTTTGTAAGTGCGTTTTTAGGTTCTTTAAGGATATGAAAAAAGTCTTCTTTTGTTAAGTTTTGAAGCTCAACACGAATAGGAAACCTACCTTGTAATTCCGGGATCAGATCAGAAGGTTTGGCTACATGAAATGCCCCTGCGGCCACAAAGAGAATATGATCTGTTTTTATATGGCCATATTTTGTATTGACGGTGCTACCTTCTACTATAGGTAGCAAATCGCGCTGAACGCCCTCGCGGCTCACGTCCGGCCCACCCTTTTTTGAAGAACCGGCAGCAATCTTATCTATTTCATCAATAAATATTACTCCGGTGTTCTCAGCTTTTTTTATGGCTAATTCTTTCACTTCATCCATATCTATCAGGCGAGAAGTCTCCTCTTCTAATAATATCTTCCGTGCTTCGGCTATAGTGACTTTGCGCTTCTTAACTTTTTTAGGCATCATATTGCCAATCATTTCTTGAAGGTTGATCATAGATGACTCATCCATCATACCTCCACCAACCATGCCTATTCCACCACCCGTTGGCTGTTTTACGCTAATCTCTATTTTTCGATCTTCTAACTCACCATTTCTGATCTTTTCTCTGAAGCGCTCGCGAGTTTTTTCATTTAGCTCCTGATCATTTTGCGGTTGTGTATCATTTGCCGCTAAAGTTGCCGTACTTTCGGCAGGCATGTTTTTCATGGGTGGAATAAGTGCATCCAAAATCAAGTCTTCTACGATCTGTTCCGCTCTCACTTTTACCTCTTCCTTCTTCTCAGATTTCACAAGATTAACTGATTGCTCTACAAGATCACGCACCATACTTTCTACATCGCGCCCTACATAACCTACCTCGGTAAACTTGGATGCCTCCACTTTGGTAAACGGGGCGTTGGCAATCCGTGCCAGCCTTCTGGCTATTTCTGTCTTACCAACTCCTGTAGCGCCTATCATTAAAATATTATTAGGTACTATCTCACCACGCATTTCTGACTTTACATTCATACGTCTCCAACGGTTTCGCAAGGCAATAGCCACATTACGCTTAGCATTGTTTTGCCCTATAATATATTTATCCAGCTCAGCTACGATCTCCCTAGGAGTTAGATATTGTTCTTTATTAAGCATCCTATATAGTTCTTTTTCTAAAAAATGAATTTGTATCTGCAGTGAGTGTAAAACTGTTTGATCCCCCCGCAGCGTGGTAACCGCCTCTACTGTATGCGAATTCGAAGGCCTTTATTCTAACCATAAGACCAAACGAAAACCCTGCGCCAGCAGCGGTATCTTCTAGTTTTAACTCTTGCCGTACAAGATGGTTATACCCCGCTCGTAAGTTTATGTTTTTTGAAAGTAATAATTCCGCTCCCACTGTAATATGTCGAAATACCCTATCAAAAGTACCCGGTTCTTCTTCATCCGGAGCGACATTATCTGCATCAAAATAAGCTATGCTACCCTGAGATAGATTATAGCCTGTAAATGTGAACCGGAATGGCATATACTTAGGCTTAAATGTTGTACCTACCTGGATATCAAAAGGTAAGCTGCTATCTCCTGCATCAGAATAATCGGATACTACCGCCCCAATATTTTTAAAAACCAGCCCCGCAGTAAATGACTTATTCGGATGCACAAACAACCCTCCTAGATCGGCTACAATAGCTGTGCTATTAAACCCTGCAATAGAAGAACTTAAAAACTTAATACTTGCACCTATAATAAAATTCCCAGCTTGCCGGCTTGCCCCCAGGCTTATCGCTGTTTCCGAAGCGGATACGGCACCTAAATACGCTCCGGTGGCATCAAAACTCTCGAAATTACCATAATCAATATAGTTGACCCCAATAAACCATGAATAATTTCCGGGTAACTTGAATTGATATGCGCTTGATAGTACGCCGGTGTCTGCAAAGTAATTTAAATAGTTGAATGAAACCCTACCTGTAAGACTGTCAGAGGCTAGCGCAGGATTAGACAATGCCAGGTTAACGTCTTCATAAGGAGAGGACACATTCAACCCTCCCAAGCCAACCGTCCTGGCTGTATTAGGAATATTTAAAAACTCAAAAGACCGCTGACCACCCACTTGAGCAGTAACATAAATAGAAATTGTTAGAAGCGCTATAGTTAGGAAAGTATGACGCATTAGATAGGCTATGATGTTACTTTAACCTCATCGTCTACTTTTAATTGCATCGGATTTTTAACTTTTTGATTTATCAGAGCAATTTCTAGAACTTCATCAACCGTTTCTACATAGTGGATAGCAAGACCTTTGATATATTTATTATCAATTTCCTCAATATCTCGCCTATTCCTGGCGCTGAGTATTATTTCCTTAATTCCAGCTCTTCTTGCCGCTAATATTTTCTCCTTAATTCCCCCTACAGGCAGTACTTTACCCCTCAACGTGATCTCACCTGTCATGGCCAATTTACCCTTCACTTTACGTTGAGTGTAAATGGAGGCCAGGGACACGAGCATGGTAATACCCGCTGAAGGGCCATCTTTGGGCACTGCCCCTGCAGGCACATGTACATGTAGATCGTATTTATCAAAAACACGGTTATCAATATTGAGCTTATCACTATTTGCCTTAAGATAAGAAATAGCGGCCATAGCGGACTCTTTCATTATATCCCCCAATTGACCAGAAAGGGTTAACTTACCTTTACCTTTATTCAGACTAGACTCTATAAATAGAATTTCTCCACCTACTTGCGTCCAGGCCAGGCCCGTAACCACACCCGCAATATCATTACCTTGATAAAGTTCCTTATCAAAGATCTCGGCCCCAAGAACCTTTACAACTTCAGCATCGGTTATGGCGCTATCAAATTCCTCTTCCATTGCTACAGATTTTGCGGCATTTCTAACTATAGAACCAATTTTTCTTTCCAGGTTTCGAACCCCCGATTCACGCGTGTATCCATCAATAACTTTAGTAATTGCCCTCTTTTGAAACGTAATATCCGTCGCCTTTAAGCCATGCTCCTTCTTCTGTTTTGGGATCAGGTGTTTCCGTGCAATTTCAGTCTTCTCTTCAAGCGTATATCCGTTAATCTCAATGATTTCCATCCTATCTCGTAAGGCGGGGTGAATTGTGTCCAATGCATTAGCAGTTGCAACAAAAAGTACCTTTGAAAGGTCATATTCCAATTCCAAATAATTATCCATGAATGTACTGTTCTGCTCAGGGTCAAGCACCTCGAGTAGCGCAGATGAAGGATCTCCCCGGAAGTCACTACTCACCTTATCAATCTCATCAAGGATAAAAACAGGATTCGACGTCTTCGCTTTTTTTATGTTTTGAACCACCTTACCTGGCATAGCGCCAATATAGGTCTTTCTATGGCCACGGATTTCGGCTTCATCGTGCACCCCACCAAGTGACATTCTAATGTATTGTCTGTTTAGCGCCTTAGCAATGGACTTACCTAATGACGTTTTACCAACGCCCGGAGGGCCGTATAAGCATAATATCGGGCCTTTCAAATCACCTTTGAGCTTTAAGACTGCCAGATATTCAATTATTCTATCCTTGACCTTTTCCATACCAAAATGATCCTTGTCCAGGATCTTCTTAGCTCGCTTAAGATCAAAATTATCTTCCGAGTAAGTCTTCCAAGGCAGATCAAGCAACAGTTCTACATAATTCATGGCAACAGGATACTCTGCAGCAGCAGGATTCATGCGCATGATCTTATCCAGCTCTTTGTTAAAATGAACCTTCACCTGATCCGGCCACACCATTTCTTCTCCACGGGTACGAAGCGCTTCTATCTCTTGATCCGGGCCGTCAAAGCCCAGTTCATCTTGCATTACCTTAATCTGTTGACGTAAGTAATAGTCGCGTTGTTGTTGATCAATATCCGTGTGCACCTTCTTATGGATATCGTGCTTTAGTTCAAGGATTTGTATTTCCTTAAGCATTAACTCTAAAAGCAACGTAGCGCGATCCATACCATTTTCCGTCTCTAAAAGCTGTTGCTTTTGTTTTACTTCGGCATTTAAATTAGAGCTTAGAAAGTGCGTAAGAAAGCTCACATCATTAATATTATCCAATGCCATTTGAGCCTCCTGGGGGATTTCCGGGTTGAGTTGAAGTATTTTTCCAGCCGCTTCTTTTAGTGATTGCGTTAATGCTTTAAGCTCTTTCTTGGATTTCTTAGGAAATGGACTTTCAAGTAATCTGACCTTGGCAGTCATATAAGGATTCTCGCCTAAAACCTCATCAATATTAAATCGGCTCTTCCCCTGAATAATGATTGTGGTGTTTCCATCGGGCAATACAATCATCTTTATGATTTTAGCGATAGTACCTACAGCGTATATATCTTCAACTGATGGATCTTCCGTAGCAACATTTCTTTGAGCTACCACTCCTATAACCTTGGCTCCTTTATAAGCCTTCTTAACTAATTTTATCGACTTTGTTCTCCCGACAGTTATGGGTATCACCACACCGGGAAACAATACAGTGTTCCGTATTGGCAGAATTCCTAAGTCTTTTGGAACATCCTGCTGTTTTATGTCCGAACTCTCCTCCGGATTAATTAATTGTACTAATTCTTCTGTATCTTCCTTCACCAGGTCGGTCAAAAAATATTTACCAAACATAAATCTTCACGCGTTAGTATGTCAAATTGACATTATTAAGAACACCAATAGGGTATTTCGATTGGATTAGCATAGACGTCAATCCCTATGCCAAAAACTCTTTTTTTAGCTACCTTGATAAAAATACAATTTTGTAACATCTTTATTGATTTACTTGTGGATTAGCGCTTTGAACAATTTAACCAAATACATTACACTTTTCTGCTTAGTAACCATTCTTTGCCAGTATAACGGATTCGCCCAAAAGAAACGAAAAAGCAGAAAATCTGCCGGGCGAATTACACTGCAAGATACAGTTAGTACTTACAGCCAATCAGATCTATTTACGTTTCCTAACGTGAACAAAATCCCTTATTACCTAAATTCTAAAAATCTCAAAGCCATAAAAAGTCTCGATAAGCAAGAAAAGTGGGAAGAATTATACCCTCTTTTAAGAGAATATGTCAAGAATTTTGGTACTATCAACTTTTATAGAGATACGTATTGGATATGGAAGCTCGCTAAGCTCACTGAGACTTTTGGCCAATTGAACGAGGCCAAGCTCCTCTATAAACTCGTGCTCAAACACCATCGGGAAGATATTGATATTAGGAGTATAGAACTATATTATGACAAGCTGACTGAAAACGAGCAAAACTACTTTGTACCTCTTGACTACTATTATGAGCTTGTTGACTACCGTAAAGAAGTAGATACGCTAAGGCCTCCAAGAAGTGTTTTAACAAACATGGGCTCCGCTATAAACTCGGACTTAGCCGACTATGCCCCGACACTTAGCGACCGTGATGATATTTTACTCTTTACTTCAAAAAGAAATAGCCACAGTCGCGGTATCGACCCTGTTAAAGATGAAGATCTATTTTTTGCAAGCCTTGACGACGGATATTGGTCACTTGCTAAAGAATTCGATGGGATAAACAGCATTTACAATGAGGGCTCTGCCTGTCTAAGCAGAGACGGGAAGACGATGTATTTCGCGAGATGTGGGTCCCCGGAGTCTTTTGGCGACTGCGATATTTTTAGCGCCGAAATCAAAGCTGACAGTGCCTGGGGAAATGTCAAAAATTTGGGGAGCAATATTAACAGTACAGGATGGGACTCTCATCCAAGCCTTTCCCATACTGAAGATACATTATATTTTGCCTCAGATAGAATAGGTGGATACGGACTGTCCGATATCTATTATTCGACAAGAAATGGCGGAAAATGGAGTAAGGCCAGGAATCTAGGTCCAATTATCAATACGAGAATGTCTGAAGTAAGTCCATTCTATCATCATGTTTTTGATGTACTCTATTTTAGTTCAAGTGGCCAAAACCTAAATTTCGGTGAATTCGACATCTATAAGTCTTATCACGATGATAAAAACTGGGGTGAACCCAAAAATATTGGACCATTGGTAAACGGACCGGGAAGTGAATATTATTTTACGATAGACTCGAAGTCTGAAGACCTATTTTATGCGAGATCAGCTGAGGAAGATTTAGCGAATATGGATCTGTACTCATTTCCTTTACCAATGGAAGCCCAACCCGGGGCAACCACCAGTCTGACCGGGTCTTTGATAAATGAAGTTTCAGGAGAACCTTTCAAAGGTATTGTATCTATTATTGATTTGGACAATGGCATAGAAGTAGCTCCAAAGTTTTTACGTCCAGATGGTACTTTTCAGTTTGATCTGATCAATAACAATAACTATCTCATTATCATACAGGGAGAGGATTTCTTCAGGATAGAAGAGTTATTCTATTTAGATGGCGATATGACGCTGGATAAATTCACCGATCCGATCTCAAGTAAGATGAAGTTCGCTTCGCTGGAATTTGAAGAAGGTAAGGCGGATCTTACTACCCCAATGTATGGCGACCTTGATAGGCTGGCCGATTTTCTTTTAGACAACCCTGACTTCCAGCTGCGCATAGCTGGACACACTGATTCCGATGGTCGCGAAGATTTCAACCTAAGGCTGTCTCAGGAAAGAGCGGATATAATCAAAGAATATCTGGTCTATTTTGGCAACGTTGAAGACGGCAGAATTGACGCTAAAGGATATGGGAGTAGCAAACCCATAGTTGACGAAAAGAGTGAAGAGGACAAGAGTTTAAACCGAAGGGTAGAGTTCGAAATTTATAAAGAGTAATTTTTTTGAACCTGATCGAGTTGCTCACGTCTATCCCCTGAGAGCAACGTTAATATGAATCACGATAGTGTTTTTGATGCACTTCTTATTGAGAGGATCGGTAATGGAAACAAAAAAGCGGCTAACCTCCTGGTAAAACGCTGGCACAAGCGACTTATAAGTTTCTCGTATAAGCTAATTAATAATCTGGAGGTAGCTCAAGACATTGTTCAGGACAGTTGGGTGATGATTTTTAAAAACTTGAGAAAGTTAAAGGACACTCAAAAGTTCAAAACCTGGGCGTTTAGAATTGTACATAATCGATCCATAGATTGGGCTAGAAAAAACAAATCCACTGTAGACATTAATAATGCAGACATCGATCAGGGTGATTCTTTAGAAACTGAAGATAAGTCAGCAGAAATAATTAAAATATTGAAGCGGCTTAAAGACAAGGACCGCATAATTCTAACACTGTTTTATTTAGAGGAAAACAATATTTATGAGATCGCAGAGATACTTGGGGTACCGGCAGGAACGGTTAAATCAAGGAATATTTTACGCAAGAGAACATTTAAAGAAAAAATACAAGGAGGTATATCATGAATAAATCAAATGAAGAAATTGACAAAGTAATTCACGAAGCGCTAAACAAGGAAGAAGCTGAATTTTATGATCAACTCGGGGAGCAGTCCATCATTGAAATGGCATTTGACGTGTACACTGGCAAAGACCGTTGGCTTAAGGTCATAATTGCCTTACTAACTTTCCTGTTTTTTGCCGGCTTTGTTTATTCAGCCATTCAGTTTTTTGAGACCGAAATGGCGACTGAAATGATCAAATGGCTCGGTATCGGCTCTTTGTTTTTCGGCATGAGTATGGCGCTCAAACTTTGGCAATGGATGCAGATGGATAAGAACGCCATTCTAAGGGAAATGCGCAGGATAGAACTGCAACTTTCCATTATTGCCAAGTCCGCAGCGAAACGAAAAAATTGAAGCATAAACTACAATGGTGTCTAAGAACCATTGTAGTTTATAGTTTTATTGAAAGAATACTTTGAAAATATCGTTACCGAATATGAACACCATCAGCAGAAGCAAAAAGGCCATCCCTACTTTCTGAGCGGTTTCTAAGAAACCATCGGAGGGTTTTCTACCCGAGATGATTTCATAAGATAGGAAAACTACATGGCCGCCATCTAGCGCGGGAATAGGAAGTAAGTTCATAAAGGCAAGTACCATGGATAACAGGCCTGTCATTCTCCAGAATCGTTGCCAATCCCAATTGCCACCATAAGCTTTGGCTATGCCAATTGGTCCTGAAAGTGACTTAGTAAACGACAGTTCACCACTAAACATTTTACCGAAGGCTTTAATCTGCAAAAATACTATGCCAAAGGCCCGTGTAGTACCCTTTGATATTGCAGTACCCAAGTCATAATTCACCTGGCTTTGTTCAAAATCAATAAGGGGTATGTAACCTATAATAGTGTCATTACTAAAGCTTTCATTAAATACCATAAGTTCTTCGCCTCTTTGGACCTTTAAAAGAATGGAATCCTTATCGTAACCCTTTAATTCTTCTTTTACCTGGTCCTGATATTTTACCGGAGTCCCGGAAATTTCTACTACCCAATCTCCTTCTTGTAAACCTATTCGGTCAGCTAAACTATTTTCTGCAATAGTGCCGATTTTAGATTCGAACCTAGGGAAGATAAAGTTTGCCATTGCTTCTTCATCATTCAAATTCTCAATGAAATTACCTGGAATAGGAATATCAATGACCTCTCCATCACGATCAATTGTGTAGTAAGCATCATCAGCTAAAAAAACTCTACCTTCAAATATATCTTGAAAGTCATCGAAGTCGGCGCCGTTTATTTTGATGATTTTATCACCTGTTTTCAAGCCTATGTTTTCCGCCAGTTCATAAGCAGTTATACCTCCTTTCTCATTGACCACATCTTTGGAAATATAAGTATCGCCGAACACGTAAGTAAGACAAATAAAGATGATAACGCCAGTGATCACGTTTACGATGATGCCTCCCAGCATTACTATTAATCGCTGCCAGGCCGGCTTAGATCTAAATTCATATTCTTTGGGTTCCTCTTTCATCGCCTCAGTGTCCATTGACTCATCGATCATTCCTGATATTTTCACGAAACCTCCTAAAGGTATGGCGCTAAGCGCGTATTCAGTTTCTCCCCACTTGAAGCTAAAGATTTTAGGTGGAAAGCCTATTGAAAACTGTTCCACGCGCATCCCAAAAAATTTAGCCGCCAATAAATGGCCTGCCTCATGTAGTCCTACCAATATTGACAAACTCAGAATTATCTGAGCTGCCATCACAAATCCTTCCATTATTTAATAAACTCTAGTGCTTTAATTCTTGTCTCTTTATCCGTCTCAACGTAATCCTCGTAGGCGGGTATTTTTATAAAATCAATTTTAGCTAAGCATTGTTCCACCAAATCCGACATTTCCAAAAAGCCTATTCTGTCCTTCAGAAATTCTGCCACTGCCACCTCATTCGCAGCATTCAATACACAGGGCATATTTCCGGCTTTAGCCAATGCATCATATGCTAGTGCAAGGTTACGAAAAGTTTTGCTATCGGGTTGCTCAAAAGTGAGCGCCGGATATTTTGTAAAGTCAAACCGCGAAAAATCAGTTTTAAAACGCTGGGGGTAAGTCATAGCAAACTGGATGGGAAGCTTCATATCAGGCAGACCCATCTGTGCTTTTATCGAACCGTCTTCAAACTGTACCATAGAATGGATGATAGACTGGGGATGTACCACCACTTCAATTTGATTATTGGTTAAACCAAACAGCCACTTAGCCTCTATTACCTCAAGACCCTTATTCATTAAAGAGGCTGAATCTATGGTGATTTTTGCCCCCATGTCCCAATTAGGATGTTTCAAGGCCTGAGCTTTAGTTACGTTAGCTAAATCCTCTTTTGACTTACCTCTAAAGGGTCCACCTGAAGCGGTAAGGATAATCTTCTCGATTGGATTGTGAAATTCACCAACCAGACATTGGAAGATGGCCGAATGCTCACTGTCCACAGGCAGAATATTTACCCCCTTTTTCTCCGCCAACCCGGTTACCAATTCGCCTGCCACCACGAGTGTTTCTTTATTCGCCAAAGCAATGGCTTTACCGGTTTCAATGGCTTTTATGGTCGGCCGCAGGCCGCAATACCCGACTAAAGCGGTCAGCACAAGATCGATTGTGTCCATCTCCATCACAGACGTGATAGCGCTTTCACCGGCATATACTTTGATGCCATGGGCATCCAACTCGCTGAATACCTGATCGTAAAGTTTCTCGTTGCCAATGACGGCTACATTAGGTTTGAATTCAATAGCCTGTTGAATAAGTAAGTCTGCATTGTTGCCGGCCGTAAGCGCCTCAACAGAAAAATAATCCGGATTGGCCCGAATTACATCTAACGCCTGAGTGCCGATAGAACCCGTAGAACCAAGAATGGCAATGTTTTTTTTACTCATATATTTAGTTGCTTTTTGTCAGATTTGTATAAAAATCAAAAACCTCAACTAAACCCTCAATTGTATTTAATCCAACATTACTTTCATTAATATAGCCCTGAACATCATAGTATTCTGAGTCGAAAAATTCTGAAAGTACATTTTTATTTATTAATCTATATCTTCTCACTTCTTTATCGGCCTTACTTTTCTTGAATTTACTTTCATTGTATTTTTAGGTAGACTCGCCATTCGCGCGACTTGAACCCTCATCAAATCCGAAAGTCGAGCTAAGATTTTTACTTTTTTTGCCCTCCATGTATGGTCGAATGGTTCCTCTTGTATTAGCCATATAAATTCGTTCCCATACTTTTTCAATTTTGTAATCGGTGGGTAGAACGGCGCTTAAAGGGTTATTTGTATTGGCATGGAACAACCAATTCCGATCTTTGAATTCGAAGATAAGTCTAGAAAGTATTGCCAACTCGTTATTTTCATATAGTAGCTCAAAAAAAACTGCTCTTTTACGACCATACTTCTGGTCCATATAAGGTATAGAATAATATAAATCAGGCTCTTTATCAGATTTTTCAAGAAGAAAAAGTAGCACTTCTTCAGCGTTATAGATTTCAATCTTATCTATTCTACGTAGCCTTAATACCTGAGACACAAAGTTATAGTTCAACTCACCGTCTATTGTTTTCCCATCTAACAACTTGACCCTTCCTGAAAAACATTGCTCGTTTTCTGTATTATAATTTTTAAACTGACTCAGCGCAGACTGTATGCCAGCATAACTTATTAGCATGACAGACAGAAATATTATCTTAATCATTTTCAAATTCACTATACGATTCGAATGTACCAGCTATCTGCCTGTCATTAGAAAGCCTGGGAACCTTGTTTTGCCCACCTAGCTTACCTTGTGATTTCATATAGTTAATAAAGCTGTTCTTTCTTAGCGGAATCACTTTTAATGTTCTAAGGATACTCCCGGAAATCAAATCGTCATAGTAGGTATTTAGCTTCCGAAGTGTCAAATCTAATTCATTTTCGAAGGCCGTCAAATCACTTGGCTCTTTAGCGAATTCCACATACCATTCGTGTAAAGGTAAACCCTTCTTGGGTGTCACATTGGGTGCAACGGTAAATTCTACTAACTCTGTTTCAGGGTACTTCTCGCAAGCCAGTTTCATTGCTTTCTCCACCTCTTCGCCAATTACATGTTCACCAAAGGCAGAAATAAAGTGTTTGATTCGCCCGGTTACTAACAGACGATAGGGATCTTTAGATACGAACTTAACCGTATCACCGATAGAGTAACCCCAGAGTCCAGCATTGCTATTGATAATTAAAGCATAATTAACACCAAGCTCTACTTCCCCAATCATCAATCGGGTCGGGTTTTCATTGAAATACTCATCAGCCGGAATAAATTCAAAGAAAATACCACTATTTAATAACATCAGCAAGCCATCGTCGGTCTGTGAATCTTGATAGG
This sequence comes from uncultured Flammeovirgaceae bacterium, assembly GCA_937899105.1. Classification (GTDB taxonomy): domain Bacteria; phylum Bacteroidota; class Bacteroidia; order Cytophagales; family Cyclobacteriaceae; genus Fulvivirga. The sequence goes on from CALBPF010000036.1 coordinate 33,865, forward strand.
CTATAAAACCCTCTGAAGCGGGATAGGTTTCAATGGAGTCTATTTTACTCCCAATACTGTCATAAAGCTTTGCTCGATATGGCTCGAAGTTTACCCCACCATAAACAAACAAATTAAAGTTTGGGAATACATCTTTGATGGGCGTATCTACGCGCTCCTGGATTCTATCAAAATACATCTGCACCCAGGGAGGTATACCCGAGATGAGTGACATATTCTTATCTATGGTTTCATCTATTATTTTTTCCAGCTTCGTCTCCCAATCCTCAATACAATTCGTTTCATAGCTTGGCATTTGATTGGTCCGTAAATATCCGGGTACATGGTGATTCACAATCCCTGAGAGGCGGCCTGTTTTAATGCCGGCGGTTTCACTTAGTGTGGGGCTTCCGGAGAGAAAAATTAACTTGCCATCGAGAAACGCTGACTTACCGGTTTCATGAACATAGCTGAGCAGCGCGTTCCTCGCACTATTTATGTGATTTGGAATGGAGTCTTTGGTAACAGGTATGTATTTAACTCCGGAAGTCGTACCTGAGGTTTTTGAAAAATACTCAGGTAGCCCCGGCCATAACACATCAGATTCTCCTTTCACAAGTCGATCAATCCAAGGCTTTAGCTCTTCATAGTCGCGGATTGGTACATTAGACTTAAAATCATTATAATTTTTTACCTGATCAAAATTATGGCCTTTACCAAATGCCGTATAACTGGCCCGTTGAACAATTTCAGCAAGTACTTTTTCCTGCGACTCAACAGGACTATAAGACCATCTCCTGGTCTCTCGCGCTACATAAGCAGCAAAAGGCTTGCTAAGAACTGATCTAAATCCCATAGTCCGCAAAACTAATGAATCAGGCGATTGGCGGCATTGCTTTTCAAGTCAGAAATTCTGTCATGTAGAAACTCAACTTCGCTTCTTACGTTTTAGAAGGGCATGAACTTATGTCAGCATGCAAATTATGGCCTAAAACTTGTAACTGACGTGAAGAATAATTTGAATTTTAAATCAAAATATTAACGGCATGAAGCGAGTATTCACAGTTTTAGTTGCAGGGTTCCTAGCGGGGTTGGCAGGCGCTTACACCTTCCAGAGCATAACGCCGGCCAAGATAATTGTGAGTGATCAGGAGCAGAATTCCCCAAGCTCTTTTGTGAGTAATCCAACTGCAACAGATAATTATGAGCAACCTTCCTCGCCTGTAAGGTCTACCAGTGATATTCCCGGAGATGATTTCATATTGGCCTCGGAAGCCAGCACAAAAAGTGTCGTTTACATAAAAAACATCTCCGAATATTCAAGAAGAAGTTATTTCCAATGGTTTTTCGATCAAGGACCACAGACAGAAACACGTGTAAGTAGTGGATCAGGAGTGATTTTTACAAGTGACGGTTATATCGTAACAAATAATCACGTAGTGGAAGAAGCGGATAGACTAGAGGTAGATTATAACAGAAAAACTTACCCTGCAACACTAATTGGAACTGACCCTTCAACGGACCTTGCCGTTTTAAAGATCGACGCTAATGATTTGCCGCAAATAAAGATTGGTAGCAGTAAAGTCCTATCAGTAGGAGAATGGGTAATTGCGGTGGGCAATCCGTTTAACCTTACCTCAACAGTGACAGCTGGTATTGTAAGCGCCAAGGGACGCGAGATTAATATTCTCCAGGGTAAGTTTCCAATCGAATCATTTATTCAGACAGATGCCGCGATTAACCCGGGAAATAGCGGCGGCGCTCTTGTCAATCGAGCTGGTGAGTTAGTGGGGATAAATACCGCAATTTTGTCAAGAACGGGTTCTTATGCAGGTTATGGTTTTGCTGTACCTGTGGATATTGTAGAAAAAATTGTAAACGACCTAATAAGATACGGGGAAGTACAGAAAGCTTTTTTTGGCGGTGAGGTTTCTGATTATACCGAGAAGATTGCGGAAAGATTAAATCTTAAAATTTCAGATGATATTCAAGGTGTACTACTGTCGTATGTACAAAATGATGGTGCGGCCGAAAAGTCAGGATTAAAGGAAGGTGATATTATATTGAATTTAGGTGGTGCGGATATAAATACCAGAAGCGAGTTTGAAGAGGAACTCAGTTATAGATCTCCCGGCGACAAAGTAGACGTAACTTATCAGCGCGAAGGCCGTAACAGAACCACACAACTGGTATTAACTAACCGAGAAGGGACAACCGCAATTCTCCAGCGTGAAATATTTTCATCAGAGTCATTAGGCGCGCAATTTGAAATTGTACCGAAGGTTGAACGAGAAATACTGGGAATAGATTATGGCGTTCGTGTTTTTAACATTGGTTCCGGCCTGGTTAAAAGGATTGGAATTACCGAGGATTTTGTGATCACTGATATTAACAGAAATGCGATAGACGATCCTGAGAAACTAGTAGAAATACTGGAACGCATAAGAGGTAAAGTAATTATTGAAGGTGTAAATAGTCAGGGAAGAGAGGGGTACTATTCATTT
>CALBPF010000037.1 GCA_937899105.1 uncultured Flammeovirgaceae bacterium
TCTTGTTAACTGCTTCAATAACGGTGTCGGCAATTTCGCCGGCAAAGAATGCAAGACCCATGCACACTGCACCCCAAAAGATCGTCAGGTACTTCGAAGAACGGAGATTTGTTTCACCGTCCTTCGGAGAAAAGAAGTCTTGCGTGCTAGCTGCACTCAGTGAATTGATGGCAGAACTGAGAGAAGACATTGCTGCGGCCAGTATAGCTGTTATCAATAGACCAATAATGCCATGAGGAAGATAGTTAGCGATAAAAACAGGCATAAGCAGATCCGGTTTGTCCTGTGGTATCATATTTAGAAAATCCGGGTTAGTGTAAGCAAATGTTCCGATAATCAATCCCATAATACAATACGATAACGTAACCGGAAACCTGGCAACACCGTTGAAAATGAGCATTTTCTTTACTTGCCCCATATCTCTCGCAGAGAGCGCCCTTTGGGCCTGGCTTTGATCCGTTCCATAGTAAGAAGTATACAGAAAAAGGCCCCCAATAAACATAGGCCAAAATCCAAATTCTTCGCCTTTTGAGAAACCCAGACTAGAGAAGTCTACAGATTGTATTCGGCTTTGGTCTACCTGTGCTACAAAAGTATTCCAGCCTCCCAAATAGTCAAGTCCATATCCAATACAGATTAGAATACCGCCAAAAAGAATGATCATTTGAATGGCGTCTCCCCAGACCACGGCTTTAATGCCGCCCTGGTAAGAATAGATAAGTGTAACTATACCTGAAATCAGAATAGTAGCCCATTGAGGTATGTCTAAAACCGTAGATAGCACAAGCGCTACGGCATAGATCATTATTCCGGTGGCAAAGGCACGACTAAATTGGAATACAATGCTTATTAAAAGCCTTGTGCTGCGCCCAAAACGTTCTTCCAAATATTCGTAAACACTGACTATTCCTTTTCTGTAAAGTGGCGGGAAAATCACTACCATTAAGATGATCATCGCGATAGGTACGGAAAATTCATAAGTAAGCCATTGTAGCCCACCACCCGCTCTCATTCCCACAAAAGCGGCAGCCGAAATAAAACTTATTGCCGAAAGTTGAGAAGCCATTACAGAAAGGCCGAGTTCAAACCATCCTAAGCTGCGCCCCCCCAGAAAGTAGTCCTTTTTTGTTTTCTGATCTTTAAAATAGATGCCAAGGCTCAACAAGCCCACCGCGTAAACGATTACAATTACAATATCTAGCCAATTCATCCTCGTAATTTACCTAAATGAATTTAATTTGAACAAACCACAAATGGAACATGAGAAAGCTGCTTCAGATTACTTATGATGATCAGGATGTCGATATACTGTTAGAGGGTATCGAGCGACTAAAACAAAAATATGGTACAAGATTAAACGCCTCGAAGGAGCAATTAAGTCACGAAGATGTAGTTCTGATAGTGTATGGAGATCAGCTGACTGATGCAGATGAAAAGCCACTGAGTACCCTACACCACTTTTTAAATGACCGCGTTAAGGGTGTAATAAATGGTGTTCATATTTTACCGTTTTACCCCTATACCTCAGACGATGGCTTTTCCGTGACCGATTATTATGAAGTTAATCATGAGTTAGGGGCATGGGATGATATTAAGAAACTGTCTGAAGACTATAAACTCATGTTTGACGCAGTTATCAATCATATGTCAAAGTCATCCAACTGGTTTCAAGCCTTTTTAAGTGGAGAGGACGAATTTCAAGACTATTTCATAGAAGTGGATGCTACCCGCGATTGGTCTTCGGTGGTAAGACCCCGTACCACACCCTTATTCCACTCTTTTGAGGATACTAAAGGTAATATCAAAAGTATTTGGACCACTTTTAGTGAAGATCAGGTTGATATCAACTATGATAGTCCGAGGGTTTTTCTTCATATTCTTGATGTCCTGCTATATTATATTAGTAAAGGCGCAAGAATGCTCCGACTAGATGCCATCGGCTTTATGATCAAGGAGGAAAAAACCAAATCAATACATTTGCCGCAGACACATGCCGTAATTAAAGTTATGCGCAAGGTCATAGAAACGCTGGATTCAGGAGTGGTTTTAATTACTGAAACCAATGTGCCACATGCAGAAAACATATCTTACTTTGGCAATGGCGGTGATGAAGCACACATGGTTTACAACTTTACATTGCCGCCACTTTTAGCTTACAGTATTCTAAAAGGAGATTCAAAAACTTTAAACCAGTGGGCGCAAAGTTTGAGTCTTCCCAGCGATAAAGTATGCTTCTTTAATTTTACTGCGAGCCACGATGGCGTTGGCTTACGGCCTCTTGATGGTATACTTCCAGTGGAGGAATTGCAGGTATTATTAGAATCTGCTGAGGCTAATGAGGGATTGATATCGTATAGAACCGGCCCCGGAGGTAGCAAGAGCCCCTACGAGATTAACTGCAACTTCATGTCTTTGCTCTTTGGTAAGGAGCAGGATCCGGCGTTGGGAGTGAAAAGAATGATTTTGACGCAAGCAATTAAGCTGGCCATGCCGGGTGTGCCGGCCATTTACTTTCACAGTCTTGTAGGCTCGCTTAATTTCACCGATGGTGTTAGACAAACGGGTGTTAACCGTACTATTAATAGAGAAAAACTTAATTTAGGTGAGTTAAATAATGAACTGGACGACACTTCATCCATAAGATATCAAGTTTATCACCGACTTTATAAATTATTAGAAGTGCGAAAAAAGCAAATAGCTTTTCATCCTTTTGGGAATTTCCACTTTCCGGAGTTCGGTAATGAACTGTTTGGTATTCAGCGCCAATATAATGATCAAAAGCTTCTTTGCATTTTCAATTGTCAAAATGATGAGATATCGGTAAATCTTCCAACGGGTCAGTTTTTTGACCTTCTAAATGATCAGTATGTCGCAGAAGAGCTGAAGTTGGGTGCTTATGGGTTTACCTGGCTGGAACACCAATGAAAATACTAATCGCTCCAAATAATTTTAAGGAATCGATATCTGCTTCAGGTGCGGCAGCAGCAATCGATTCAGGGATCAGGTCGACGTTTTCTGCTGCGGATACATTTTGCCTGCCACTTTCAGATGGTGGTGAGGGCTTTGTGGATGCTTTGGTCAATGCCACATCGGGGACCAAGATAAATTGTCGGGCTCTCGATCCTCTTGGAAGAACTATTTCCGGTTACTATGGACAAATAGACAAGAAAACTGCTGTGATAGAAATGGCTTTGGTATCCGGTCTTGAACGGCTAAAAGAAAACGAAAAGAACCCCTGGCTAACTACTACTTACGGAACCGGGCAGCTAGTTAAAGACGCTATTGAAAAAGGTTTTAACAGGATAATTATGGGAATTGGTGGAAGCGCTACCAACGATGCAGGCATGGGGATGCTTCAGGCACTGGGAGTAGAGTTTTACACCCAATCAGGAGATTTAATAACAGGTAGCGGCGCACAGTATTTACCGGAAGTTGATTGCATTGATCCGGACGGTTTAGAAAAAAGTATTAGGGGTATTTCTTTCGTTGTTGCGTGCGACGTTACTAATCCGTTGTTTGGACAGCAGGGAGCTACTTACGTTTACGGGCCGCAAAAAGGAGCTGATCCCGACCTGCTGAGCACGTTGGAAAACTCAGTACTCCATTTTCATCAAAAAAGCATGAAGCAGCTGAAAATTGATAAATCAGGGCGCCCTGGTGCCGGAGCTGCCGGGGGAATAGGGTACGCTATGATGGCCTATTTAAATGCCGAGATGCAACCGGGCTTTGACCTTGTTGCAAAGCATACCTTCCTAGAAGAAAAAGTAAAATGGGCAGATTTAATAATCACCGGCGAAGGTAAAATTGATGATCAAACCATCCGGGGTAAAGTTATTTCTAGGTTGGCGAATCTTACACGGAAGCATTCCAAGCGATTGTTAGTTTTTGGTGGTATGGTCGAAAACACTGTAGTAATTGATGGAGTAGAACGGTATTTTTCTATTTTAGAAGATGCAAAAGATGAAACTGATTCAATGAAAAATGCCGCACGTTATCTGTCTAAGATGGCGGCCGAACTTAGATTTTTATAATGATAACTCCTTAGTATCCATTAGAATATAGTTATCATTGGTTTTAATATATCGGCTTAACGAACTAACGCCCTCATTTGTGAATAACTAGAAAGACTTTAGTAGACTTTATTAAACTGAAGCAAACATTAACTAATTATACTACTTCTTCGATGTAAGTTTTTAAAAATTCAAGAGCATCAGCTTTCTTCGTAAAAGAACGCGTTGGCGTTTTAGGTTTATTAATTTTTAAATAGAAATTAAGCATCATTCTGGTCATTGGGTTAGAAACCAGCGCTGCAACAGCCTTTACTAACTTTGAACCCTCATTGGCGAGATAATCCCGAGCATTTTTATCTGATCCTACCAAACCGGTCATATCACAAAACACAGGATAAGACTTACCTTTTTGAAGCTGCAGGCGTTCTTGCACAATTTTTTGAGCTGCCTCAAAATCTACATAAACGCCCTCATTGTATATGAAATGAACAGTATGATCGTCTATCCAGAATTTCGCAAATTTATTTTCTGCGAATGGCTTCATTTTTAATTATTAGAATTGACAATTTGATCAAAGAACATGAAACTTAACTGCTAAATAAGCACTTAAACGGTCTATCCACCCATTTTAAAGCTCATGAAAATAAATTACCAACTAATCAAAGCAGTTATTGGTTACTATTAATATATATGGTTTCGTTTACTTTATTTTTACAAGATATATTATAATTTATTAATCTCTAAATTCCGAATTTATGGCTAAGATAAGACATAATAATTTCCTTGACACTGTAGATGAAGTTATTTCTGATGCAAAGCGAGAAGGTATTGTTCATTTATACACCGAGGGCGATGAATTAAATGGTCGTAAATTAAGGATAAAGGGTAATGAACTCTTCCATTTTGGGACTACCGGATACTTAGGATTGGAACAGGATATGCGTTTGAAGAACGCCGCTATTCGGGCCATCCTGAAATTTGGCACTCAGTTCCCTTTATCAAAAACCTATATTTCACATCCACTCTATCACAGTCTGGAGCAGAAAGTTGAAGCCATGTATGGGCATCCGGTTATTATCACAAAGAATAGTACGCTTGGGCATCTTGGCGTTATTCCGGTCATGGTCAGAGACGAAGATGGAGTAATTGTTGACCATCAAGTTCATTGGAGTGTTCAGAATGCTTGCCAAATACTTAAGACGCGCGGAATTCCGATTGAGATGATCCGGCATAACAACCTGGATATGCTTGAGGATAAAATTAAGGAATTACAAAATCGTTGTGAGAAAATCTGGTACATGGCGGATGGTATTTATTCTATGTACGGAGATACCGCTCCTATAGAACAACTTATGGCGTTAAGTCAGAAATATCCTCAACTACATTTTTATTTTGACGATGTTCATGGGATGAGTTGGACGGGTAAAAAAGGCGCTGGTTTTGTCATGAGTAAATTAAAGACGCTTCCACACAATGTTATGCTTATGGCGACATTGAGTAAAACTTTTGGCGCCAGTGGGGCAATCTTTGTTACCTCAGATGATGAAATGCATCGTAAAATAAAGACTTTCGGAGGGCCATTAACCTTTTCTGCTCAACTTGAACCCGCTTCGGTAGCAAGTGCATTAGCTTCAGCCGAAATTCACCTGTCTGATGAAATATATTTATTACAAAATGATTTATATGATAGAATTCATTACTTCAATAATCTCTTGACCAACACAGACCTGCCTCTAGTTCAGGAGAATAATTGTCCGGTATTTTATATTGGTACGGGGCGTCCAGCTACCGGATACAATTTTGTCAACCGCTTAATGAATGAAGGTTATTATGTGAACTTAGGCCTTTATCCTGCCGTACCCGTTAAAAACACCGGTCTGCGTATCACGGTATCACGACACAACCAAAAAGGAGAAATAAAAGGTCTGGTTGAGGCCATGAATTTTCACTATCCTCTGGCGCTTGAAGAGACTCAGACGACCAAGAATAAGGTGAGGAGAGATTTTAAAATGCCCCTATTGGATGAAGAAAAACAAGAGGTGAAAAATGAGGAATTTACCATTTCGGTTAAACGATCTATTAGAGAATTAGATCATGATGAGTGGGACAAATGGATGGGAGAGCGGAGCGTTTTCAATTGGGATGGATTGAACTTTTTGGAGCGAGCTTTCAGTGACAATGAAAGACCAGAACATAACTATGAATTTTATTATTTTATCGTTAAGGACTCCAATGGGAATGTAGTTTTTGCTACTTTTTTTACTCTTACTATTTGGAAGGAGGATCTGCTCGCACCGGAGTCAGTTTCTGTTCAAATCGAAGAAAAACGCAAACAAGAACCCTATTATATGACCTCAAACGTACTTTCGATGGGCTCTTTATTTACAGAAGGTCAGCATTATTATTTGGATAAAAGCAATAAAAACTGGCCTGACGCTCTAAAAATGCTGATAGACAAAATTGAGGAAATTGATGAGAATATTGATATTTCTATGCTTGTGATGCGTGATTTTGTTGATGACTCCCATTTTAATCAACTATTTCATAACCAAGGATTTGTGAAGGTAAACATGCCTGAGTCATGTATTCTTGAAGATCTGTCATGGAAAGATCAAATCGGATATTTAACTACTCTTTCTTCCAGGTCAAGAAAGCATTTTAAAAAGGAGATAGAGCCCTATGAGCAATACTTCGATGTAGCAATCAAAGAAAAAATTGATGAAAGAGAATTTGAACGCTTTTTTCAACTATTTAACAAGGTAAAAGGGAATAATCTTGGACTAAATACTTTTTCATTTTCGAAAAAACTCTTTATTGAAATGTCTTCCAGTCCATACTGGGAGTTCATAGTTCTGTACCTAAAAGATAATGCTGAAGAAAGTCGAGCTGTAGGAGTAATGTTCTGTTTTAAGAATAATAAGCATACCTATGTTCCATCCTTTATAGGCATGGACTACGAATATTTACGAGAATATCAGATATATCGTCAGATGCTTTGGCAGACTATCAAAAGGGCGCATAACTTGGATTTTAAAAAAATTGATTTTGGGATGACCGCTTCATTTGAAAAGCGGAAAGTAGGTGCAAAAATTCAACCTAAAGTAGCCTATGTTCAAACAAAGGATAACTTTAATATGGAGTTGATGGGGATCATGCAAAACAACTAGTCTGCTTTAATTGAATATCAATTTAAAGTAAAATAAAAGCAGCTACCTTTTCCAACTTCCGACTCTAGCCAAATTCTACCGCCATATCCTTCAAGTATTTTTTTTACAATAGTAAGGCCAATTCCAGTACTTTCTGATTTGTCACGCTCTTTCAGGGTCTGGAAAATGATAAAAATTTTATCAAAGAAAGCCTTATCAATACCAGGTCCGTTGTCCTGTACATAAAAGCATGTTCCACAGTCTGATGTGGTAACTCCAACCTCTACTTTGCCGTTATCTTTATCCAGATATTTAATAGCGTTTGAAATTAAGTTTTGAAAAACCTGTATCATATGCACTTCAGCCGCCGTAACCGTAGGTAGTTCATGCGTTTTGACCTTTACTCCAGCTGGAACATTGAGTGATAAAACAACGCTGTTAACCACTTTATTGAGATCCACTTCTTGTAGTAATTCCTGATTGATCCCGATACGCGAATACGCCAGCATACCATCCAGGAAACTATACATTCTTTGTGCCCTTTCAACGAGCATATCCAAGTTAGATCTAGAATCATTGTTAAGTACTTCTGCGCTTTCCTCCATAACCCATTGAGCAAGCATTGAAATAGCTCTTAACGGAGCTTTAAGGTCGTGAGAGGCGACATAAGCGAACTGACGCAGCTCATCGTTTGATCTTTCCAGATTATCGATTAGTTCTTTTTGCTTTTGCTCTGCTTTCTTTCGCTCACTAACATCCCTTGCAATAATTACAACACCTTTACTGCTTTGCATGGGGGACAGCTGAATTGCTAAAGGTACGTAAGTACCCCTTGTGTTTTTACAGATAATCTCAGTTCGGACCACCTTTCCGTCCCGTATAATGTTCTTTAACTCCTTTGTTGTAAACTCTTTTACGGATACATTGCTTGATTCAGTTATAAAACTATGAATGTCATTGTCTTGGAGTTTATCACCGAAAATGCTTCTTGCGGCCGGATTAGTCGTATGAATAATACCCTTATCGTCAACCACTAGCAGTATCTCAGTCATACTCTGAAAAATATCTTCTAAGTAGTTTATTGAAACCGTAGATGCTTTTAATTCCTGTCCTAGCATATTCAGCCCTGTAGCCAACCCGTCATATTCATCTGATTTATCCGTTACTGAGGCTTGTTTATTGAAATCCAGTGTTGCTAGGGCCATAAGCATCTCAATTACATTTTTTAACCTGTTTTTACCATACGCTGCTTCTACTTCATAGTCTTTTATTTTCAGATGAGCCAGCTCTAAGTTTGCAGTAAGTCTTTTATTTTCTTGTTCAACCTTTTTTAGTTTCTTCTGATTGTCGTTTAGTAGCTCTATCAGTTCGGGAGTCAGCCCATTCATGAGTGAGGCTAATTCAGCTGCATTTTTTCCTGAACCTTCCAAGAGTCTTATTAATTCCTTAACGTCTTTATTAGAAAGTAGCGACATTCAATGTATTGAAACCCATGAATTCGGGGACTTAAAGATGTGAATTTAAATTTTCTATTAAAATAATTATAGCAATAACACCAAACGATTTAAACTGTTATAAAATCATTAACCAGACTCTACTTGGAAAATCTTATTACCTTTTTTGAGAATACCTCAACAGTATTTAGAACAGGGTTATTACCTGGTGGAATTGTGCTGTTTCGGATTTTTGGAAGGTGTAATTTTGACTATAGCAAAGTTAAACACGCCGGAATAAACCTCTTTTACGTTCACTATGGCCATTATTGGATTTGACTTGGCGTGGGCATTGTTATCCTTATGCGTAAAAAAGTGCATTACCATTATACACAACCTTTCAAAAACGCCAATTACGATAATACATTTTCAATTTGTGATCGTATTTTTAAGACCTTTGCTTCTGTGGAAAAAACCGATAAGTTAATATATGGTATTGACATACATATGGACGTAAAAGAAAGTTCGACTCTAGGAAACCTCTTAGCCAGCCCATTTAAGAAATACGAGCCCCCGGTAGGATCTAAGTTTGGGTGATAAAGTAACCTTTAATCTACTGTATTCTAGTTGGTTACTATTTCTTTAACCCTTCCTACCTGTCCATCTTCCAACATCACTTTAATGCCGTGAGGATGATAACTACTTTTGGTCAACAACTTTTCAACAACTCCATAAGTAATGTTTCCGGTGCGTTGATCTTTCTTTAAAACAATCCCTACTTCCAATCCTGGGTGTATGTCACTTCTCTTTTTTACATCCATTATAATAATTCAGCTAATAAAAATCCGATATACGTTCCAATACCGTTGCCGAGTGAGCCAATAAGAACGGCAGGCAACAGTAAATCATTTCGTTTAAGACTTTTGGCCAATGCCAGTGCAGACGAAGATCCGCCTATATTTGCTTGCGAAGCTACAGCTATAATATTCCAGTCAATTTTAAAAAGTTTACCAATGGCCAGAATTAATACACCGTGAACAACCACTACTATAGTTAAAAAGCCAAGTACGGTAAATGCTAAATTGCCGATACCGGCCATGGCGCCCAATTCACAATAGGCGCCAATAACCGCCAGGAACACATAAATAAGATAAAGGCCAAGGATTTTGGCTTCCGCCAATTTATTGAAATATCGTATCTGTGCTAGCCCTAAGGCAATTGTGGTGAGAATTAAAATGGATGGAATCCCGATCCATTCACCTATCCTGTTGGCAACTAAAAGAGTCAGAAGCCCAATAAAAATGAGCAATGCAAATGAACTTATGTTGAGGCTGCTGGTATCGAATTCATTATCTGATACTGTGGAAGTGTTGATCGTTGTCTTAGTGGGTAAAAGCTTACTAAACAGCTTAGGAATGGCAATGGTAATCATCATCCATACCGTGGTGAGAATATTATCGACCGCAGTGACGGATGCATACAATGGTCCCTGTTTCATCATGTCATATTCGATAGCGACAGCATTGAAGTTTATACTTCCACCAATGTAGGTTCCGGCAATCATGCCGGCAATGGCATTCGCATTTTCACCTAATTGATCACTAAAAAGCGTAAATGAAATTATTACACCACCTACAGTACCGGCAGCGCCAATTCCGAAGGACAGCAACATGGGGAGGCCAGCGTTTTTCAAATGACGAAGGCTTACCCCTAAGAGTAGATAAAATATAGATATTGGAGCGATGTAGGAAAAAATGCTGTTATATACCCCAGATCCCAGGGTAGCCGATGGTATAATCCCCATATTGGCCATTACTGCGGTAATAACTATCACCAAAATAGCTGCTCCTATAGTTCTTAATGCTGTGCGGTTCTCCAGCCAAATGGAGACGACTACATTGAAAGAAATAATAATGAGTATGAAGAGAGGGTTTGTCACCAGCTCATTCATCCCATAGGTTTTCGAGGGTGTAAGAATTTCCTTCTACTATCCAAAAGTTTCCATCCAGGTAACGATAGCGCTTATCCAGAAGGGCTATCTCCTCCATCTCATCTCCAGACAGAGTTATAGAGGCTGCCTCCAGGTTTTGCTGTAAGCGAACTGGATTCACGGATTTAGGAATTACCGCTGTTCCGCGATTAATGGCCCAGGCTATCAATAGTTGTGCAGGAGAGCAGCTGTGAGCATCGGAAATTTTAGTAATCACATTATTTTCAAATAAATCAGGTTCAGTAGCTTTTACCAATCCTGCAGGTCTGTCTCTACTACCCAGCGGTGAATAAGCCGTTAACCCGATATGATGCTCACTACAAAAGGCCAGCATTTCCTTCTGTTGTAGCAAAGGATGCATTTCTATCTGATTCATTTCAGGTACGATTTCTTCAGACAACATCTGTTCAAGCTTTTTTATGCTGAAGTTTGAGACGCCAATATGTCTTGTAAGCCCGGCATGGACGCATTCTGTCATTCCCAGCCACGTTTCTGAAATAGGTACTTCTGCTAAACTTTGAAAATCATCAGCTGACTTTGGCGATAGTACACCCTGTCGGATTACCACGGGCCAATGAATAAGATATAGGTCCAGGTAATCTAGATTTAGGTCCGAAAGTGTTTTTTTTAGAGCTGGCGCCACATATTCTCTTTGGTGCTCGGTATTCCAGAGCTTTGAGGTTACCCACAGATCTTCCCGCTTTACTATTCCCTCTGAAAAGGCCTTGGTAAACGCTTCGCCAATCTCATCTTCATTCATGTAGATGGCAGCGCAGTCAATATGCCTGTATCCTTGCTTAAGCGCTTCCAGAACGGCATCGAATACTTGTCCTTTTTCTGATTTCCAGGTACCAAGGCCGAAGAGCGGCATTTGATCATTATTTCTAAATCTATATGACTCCATTAGTCAACTAATTTTAGCGTTCCAAATATTCCTGCGTTGATCCAACCCCGATTTTTATCATCTCCATCTACCACTTCGGAGCCTATGAAATTCTCACGCTCTCTGCTTCCGTCATTATCACAATAAGCAAGTGCAAATCCTATTTCTTTGTTGCGCTTCAAAAAAACAGGTGTGTTTTTAGCTCCATCTTTGAACGTATCGGGATAAAGGTGAATCGCCATTTCCCAGATTGTGGTATTCTTTTTCTGGAGTTTTTTCACTTCTATATGATCATTGTAAAGATGGGGTTCTTCATCGGGGCCCATATCTACAATATTATAATCGAGGGCTATATGATAAGCGAAAGCGCTATGATTATACTGGTGGTTACCACCGGAATTGTTTTCATCTACGAATACTTCTACACAGTCGTCATCCCACCATAATGTTAGAGGATCATCATATTGGTCATATAAGACATCATCTTTTATCTCCACCAGAAGATACAGCGCGTCCTTTGACCAACTCAATTTATATCTGCCCTGAAAATCTTTTTTTGAGTATACTTCCCCAAGCCAACGTTGATCGAGCATATACCAGTCAGTATCAATCCAGCAGTCATCATCCCTGCGTCCGTCGATGATGGGTATACGTACTGCTTTCTTTACTTCTGTAATTCTTGTATTACTTTTCTGTGCTTTCAATCCGTTAAAAGCGATGGAAAAAATGATGAGTGTATATAAAGTCTTCATTATAATGCCGGGGCTATCTCTCCACTGGTAGCCTCCGAGTTATTCCCTAAAAGAGTACCCAAAGTTACAAACCAGCCTACCCAAATAAAAAACTGAAGAAACATCATAATACTCAGTCGTGCAGTGAGCATGCTGTTGAATAGATTGTGAATACTACATACCATGATAAAACTATTTAATCAATTCAACAAGCGGCATTGTACTCCAAACGTTTTCGAAAAAGTAATATGGCAAACGTAAGGGTATTTTAATCGACTATTTTTAACTTCCAGTGTTATGGCTACAAAAAGAATCAAACTAGGTATGATCGGTGGAGGTCATGGGGCTTTCATAGGAATTGTGCATAGAATTGCAGCCTATATGGGTGAAGATTTCAACCTTATTGGGGGCGCATTTGACATAGACCATAGGCAATCTCAGGACTTTGCCGCCGGTTTGGAATTAGACCCTTCGAGAATATATGACAGTATTGATACGTTGATTGCCCAGGAGAATAAGCTTCCTGAGCAAGATCGAATGGAAGTCATTGTTGTTGTGACTCCCAACTATTTGCATTATCCCATGGCCGAGAAACTCATTAAGGGTCGCTTTCATGTTATTTGTGAAAAACCGGTTACTACCACCTATGAAGAGGCGCTGGACCTGCAGCAATTGGTGAAAGAGTACGGAGTGGTTTTCTGCCTGACACATACGTATACCGGATACCCAATGGTGCGCCAAATGAAATCAATGATCAAAGAAGGTGTAATTGGAGGTATTCAAAAAGTAGATGCCCAATATTATCAAGGCTGGATAAATCCTTTAATACATGATAAGGAGAAAAGGAAAACGGTTTGGAGGCTAGACCCCGAAAAGGCCGGATTAAGTTGCTGTATGGGTGATATTGGGGTTCATGCTTTCAACATGATAGAATACACAACAGGTATGGAAGTAAAGCAATTACTTTCGGATATAAATACGCTTTATGAAGATAACGTACTGGATGTAGATGGTACAGCCTTATTGCGATTGGAAAATGATGTCAGAGGAATAGTGCGGGCCAGTCAAATTGCTACGGGCGAAGAAAATAATTTGCAAATATCTATATACGGTGATAAAGGAGCGTTAAAATGGGAACAAGAAAACCCAAATTACCTCTATCACTTGGTTGAAGGTCGCCCCATGCAGGTACTCAAACCAGGGAATTCATATAACTCAGAATTTGCAGAGGAAAGTACCAAATTGGCTCCGGGCCATCCCGAAGGTATTTTTGATGCAATGGGTAATATTTACAAAGGAACAGCTAAAGCTATTAGAGGTGAAACGTATAGAGAAGGTGCTTTTCCAACAATTCACGATGGAGTTCGCGGTATGAACTTTATCGAAAAGGCGCTTGACTCTGCCGCTAAGGGGAATGTATGGGTTGACTTTTAAAAGTGTAAAGTCAAAGGTCCTGACGAATATTTTTATCCGAAAGGACGGGTCTTATGACTTTAGATTTATTACTGATAATATGAGAACTATCAAAGGACCAGCCATATTTCTCACTCAATTTTTGGATGATGCTGAGCTGTTTGACAATCTGAATAACATTTGTCATTGGGCATCCGAACTAGGGTATAAGGGAGTACAGATCCCTACATGGGATAGTCGATGTTTTGATCTGGAGAAAGCTGCTGACTGTAAGGTTTATGCCGAAGAGGTAAAGGGAATTGCAGAATCTAATGGCATACAGATTACTGAGCTTTCAACTCACTTGTTATATTTACATGCTACCTTTTCAGGAGCTCTGGTTTGGCCATTTATGTATCCTTGGCCTCAACGTCCGGCTGGTTTGGCTGAAAAGGGTTTTGGGGAGCTTGCAAAAAGGTGGGTTCCTATTTTAGATATATTTGATGACCACGGGATAGATTTATGCTATGAAATCCACTCGGGAGAGGATCTGCATGACGGTATTACATTTGAGCGTTTCCATGAGTCTACCGGAAAGCACAATCGTGTAAAAATGTTGTTTGATCCAAGTCATTTTGTATTGCAACAATTAGACTACCTGGCCATGATCGATCACTATTATGAGTTTATAAAAATGTTTCACGTAAAGGATGCTGAATATAATCCCACGGGTAAGTCAGGAGTTTACGGTGGCTGGGGAGATCGACCGGGTCGTTTCCGTTCTTTAGGGGATGGTCAAGTGGATTTTATGGGCGTATTTAGTAAAATATCGCAATAGGGTTACGACGGTTGGGCAGTGATGGAGTGGGAGTGTTGTATAAAAAGTCCTGAGCAAGGAGTACCGTTTATCAAGCGTCAAATAATAAAAGTGACTGATAAGGCTTTTGATGACTTTGCCGGTGGAGAATCGAATCAAAAATTGAATAATAAGATATTGAGAATTGAAGGTCAGATCCGCGAAGCGTAAGGTCTTGTTTCAAGAATAAAAAATTAGAAAGCTGTAATCATGCAAAATAGAAGAACTTTTATAAAAACTACCGGGTTAGCGTTGGCGTCGGCTCCTCTGCTAGCCAGTTGTTTAAACGCAGCATCAAGAAAACCCATGGGTTTGCAGGTATATACCCTTCGCGACCAATTGAAAGAAGATCTGGAAGGAACTCTTGAGAAGGCTGCCAACATTGGCTATACAAAAATTGAGGTTTATGGATATGAAAATGGCCGATATTTTGGCAAAACCGCTAAAGAGTTCCAGACGATTTTGAATAATGTTGGTTTGAAGGCGATAAGTGGTCACTATTATAATGGCCGTCACAAACCTAAGCAGGTAGGAACAATGACCAATGGCTGGGAAAAATCCATTGAAGACGCTGCTGAGATAGGACAATCCTACATGGGTTGTGGCTATATACATGAACCTGAACAGGGAAGTGTGGCCATGTACAAGGAGCTATGTGATATATTGAATATTGCTGCAGAAAAAACGAAAGCGTCTGGTATCCAACTTTTTTATCATAATCACGACTTTGAATTCAATGTAATTGACGAGCAAGTACCCTATGACCTACTACTTGAAAATACGGACCCTGATCTAGTGAAGATGGAGTTGGATCATTACTGGGTGGAAAAGGCGAATCAAAGCTCTATTGACCTTTTTGAGAAACACCCGGGTCGCTTCCCGCTTTGGCATATAAAAGACATGGATGAAAATGGTGATTTCACGGAAGTAGGGACAGGTACTATTGACTACGCAGCTATCTTTTCAAAGGCCGAGTTGGCAGGGTTAGATCATTTCTTTGTAGAGCAGGATGAGGCTACCAAAGATCGCTTCGAAAGTATCAAAATAAGCTATAGCAATGCGGTAAGACTCGCCTGAGTCATGAAGTTTTAGGTTCTTATAATCTACTTGTACCTGGGACTGTTAAAGGGTAAGAAGCTGTCAGTCTTTATGGTGTTTCAATTGAAAACAACACCTACAGCCGTTATGATTTGAGTCGGGGTCAAATTGTGAATGAAAAGCGGTTAGGGATAATTCCTGTTTTGGTGTACCACGTTGAATTTTGAAAATGAAAAATTTTAAAAGCTGTCCTGTCCTAATCTTGCGGTCATTTGCAGTGTTGTAGCTGAATGATCCTGATTTTTAAAGCCAGATAAAACGTCTACAACAGCATAATCATCTGATGCAAACGTTTTCTACATTTTTTATTCTCAAATTGTGATTTAAGTTTGGTTGCAAATACTTTTTGGTTAATATTTAGCTTGTCGAATTCGCCTCAATGAAAATTTCTCATTATTTGTTCATCTTTTTGTTCGCTCTGTTTTTGTTCAGTTGTTCGCAAAAGGCAGAGCAAGTCTTTGAAAAAGCACCCACTACCAGTTCCAAATGGCCAAACGCGGTCACCTATGAAATTTTTGTGCAGTCGTTCAATGATTCCAATGGCGACGGTATTGGAGACTTCAAAGGAATGACTGATAAGGTAGAATACCTTCAAGAACTCGGCGTAGGAGCGGTTTGGCTTATGCCTATTATGCCTTCACCCTCGTATCATAAGTATGATGTTACGAACTATCGCGATGTACATTCGGATTACGGCACCATGGATGATTTCAAAACCTTTGTAAGGAAAGCGCATGAGGCGAATATTAAAGTTGTTATCGATTTGGTCATTAACCATTCAAGCGCTGAACATACATGGTTCTTGAAATCTAAAGCTAACGACCCTGACTATCGTGAATATTATGTTTGGGCAGATAAGGATTCTGTAGCCGAACAAATATCTAAAAAGTCGATAACCGGAGATTCTGATAATATTAGACAATGGCATGCTCCTGACGGAGATATTACTGCAGAACACTACTATGGCTTCTTTTGGGGTGGTATGCCGGATCTAAACTTTGACAGCGATAAGCTCAGAGCAGAGATTTATGATATCGGGAGGTTCTGGTTAGATGACGTAGGGGTAGATGGGTTTAGGTTGGATGCGGCTAAACATATATTTCCGGATGAAAGAGCTGCGGATAATCATGCCTTCTGGATAGATTTTAAAGAAGAAATGCAAAAGATAAAACCTGATGTTTATTTGATAGGTGAGGTATGGGCTTCTACCGACATCAGCAGCCCTTATACAAAAGGCCTGCAAGCACTATTCAATTTTGATCTGGCCTTTAGCATTATTGAATCCTTAAATAGTGAAAAGTCAAAATCGACAATTGTTTCAGGTCCTTCCTGGAAGGTGTTGGACTCAGTTTCACTTGTTTCCGGGTTTATTAAAAATCAGAATGCCTTTAAGAGCTATAATCCTGATTTTATCAATGCTACCTTTTTAAGTAACCACGACCAAAATAGAGTAGCTTCAATGCTCAACAATGATCAAGACAAAATCAAATTGGCAGCCTCTATCTTGTTAACACTGCCAGGCGCGCCTTATCTGTATTATGGCGAGGAGCTAGGTATGTTGGGAATGAAACCTGATGAGCAGATTAGAGAACCTTTTTTGTGGACGGCAATAGAAAAAGATAAAGGCAGAGCAACATGGGTTGAATCAAAGTACAGCACGGATGATAGTATTGGGCCACTTAGTATTCAAAGTGGTAATCCGGAATCCATTTTTAATCATTACAAAACATTGATCAACCTAAGGAAGGCGAGCGATGTGCTTACTCTTGGCGACATCAAAGAAATGCCTGTTTCTGCCGGCATAGTTTCTTTTACCAGAGGTCTTGGCGGCAATGACGTCTGGATTTTACATAATATCTCATCTGAAAGTGCGCAAGTAGATGTCGGCACATTTAAAAGCATTATTTACAAGAGCGTTAAAGAAGTTGAAATCGCAGATAGTCAGGTACAGTTACCAGCTTATTCGTCTGTAATTCTAGAATAGCATGAAAAAAGAAGGTAAGATCAGAGTAGTCATAGAGAATATCACGCCGCAGGTGGATGGCGGCCTTTATCCCGCTAAAAGAACTGAAGGTGAAATCGTAAAAGTGACAGCGGCCATATTCGCAGACGGACACGACTATCTTAGAGCTTGTGTAAAATACAAGGCCCCTAAGAAAAAAAGCTGGCAGAACTCAGAACTTCGTCCCTTAGGAAATGATGACTGGCTGGGCACCTTTGTTACAGAAGATATCGGGCTTTATACTTTCCGTATTGAAGCCTGGATTGATTATTTCAGCAACTGGCGCGACGGCTTCAAAAAAAAGGCGGCTGCCGGACAGCGTCTCGAGGTGGAGCTGTCGGAAGGAGCAATCTTTCTGAAAGAAATAATCAAGTTCGCAAACAAAGCAGACTACGAGACGATCAACCATTGCATAGCACTGTTTGAAGATCGCGGAAAATATGAAGAGGCACACAGCGCTGCATTATCTGACTCTATGGCGCTTCTTGTACAGAAATACCCGCTGCCTGTAAATGTCACGGTGTCAAAAGAGTTATACATTCAGTCTGAATTCAAGCGAGCAAATTTCACCTCCTGGTATGAGTTTTTCCCCAGGTCAGCAGCGGAGAAAAAGGGTGCGCATGGTACTTTCAAGGATTGTGAGCGTTTACTTCCCAAAGTAGCGGAAATGGGCTTTGATGTTCTTTATTTTCCACCGATACATCCTATAGGCGAGGTAAACAGAAAAGGAAAAAATAATGCTGTCAACGCTCAACTTGGAGAGTGCGGATCACCTTGGGCAATAGGAAGTAAGCTGGGTGGACATAAAGATATTCATCCTGAACTTGGCACACTTAAAGATTATAAATCACTCCTAAAGAAAGCCAAGGATCTGGGAGTGGACATTGCCCTTGACATTGCTTTTCAGTGTGCTCCGGACCACCCATATGTAAAAGAACATCCTGAATGGTTCAAATGGCGACCCGATGGCACGGTTCAATATGCGGAGAACCCTCCAAAAAAATATCAGGACATACTACCTATTAATTTCGAATGCGATGATTGGAAGAACCTTTGGGATGAGCTTTTATCCGTTATTACCTATTGGATAGACCAAGGCGTTAGAGTATTTAGAGTCGATAATCCGCATACCAAGCCAGTGCCGTTTTGGCAATGGGCAATAAATGAAGTGAATAAGAAATATGAAAACATCATCTTCTTATCAGAGGCCTTTACACGGCCAAAAGTAATGGCAAGTTTAGCCAAAGTCGGTTATACACAAGGCTATACTTACTTTACCTGGAGGGTTACAAAAGAGGAGATCATTGCGTATATGACTGAGCTGGTAGAGGGAAATTCGAGAAACTATTTTCGGCCTAACTTCTGGCCGAATACCCCTGATATCCTACCTTATCATCTCCAATATGCTAATGAAAACAGCTTTGTGGCCAGGTATGCCTTGGCTGCGACTTTGTCGTCTAACTACGGAATGTACGGCCCTGTTTATGAGCATTATGATAATACGCCTGTAGAAGGGAAGGAGGAATATTTGAATTCGGAAAAATATGAGATAAAACACTTTAACTGGAACGTTAAAAACCGAATTACCGAGGTTATCAGATTAATGAACCAGGCCAGGAAAGAGAACGCAGCGCTTCAATCTACCTGGAATATTAACTTCTGTTCAATTGAGAACAATAACTTGATTACTTATCTTAAAACAACAGCTGATTTATCTAATATAATACTTACAGTTGTTAATCTAGATCCCAATAATCGACAGGCAGGGTTTGTGCATATCATTAAAGAGAATTTGGGTATCAGGGGTGGAATTAACCTTTTATTGACTGATTTAATCACTGGTAGTGAATATCGTTGGACGAAAGAATGGAACTATGTTGAACTGGATCCTTATTTCATGCCTTTCCACCTATTTAAAGTGAACGTAAGGGAGTCTAATTTATAATATATGGCGAAAGACAGTTTGTGGTATAAAGACGCAGTAATTTACGAAATACATCTTCGTGCTTTTTTTGACAGTAACGCTGATGGTATCGGCGACTTTACGGGACTCATTAGGAAATTGGATTACCTTGAGGATCTCGGTGTAAATACACTTTGGTTGCTGCCTTTTTATCCATCTCCACTCAAGGATGACGGGTATGACGTGACAAACTATGTTGACATTCATGCTGATTACGGCACTCTAACGGACTTCAAGAAGTTTCTGAAGCGCGCCCATGAATTGGACATGCGAGTAATCATAGAATTGGCGTTAAATCATACTTCGGATCAGCATCCTTGGTTCCAGCAATCTCGCAAGTCCAGGAATGGCTCGAAATGGAGGAGTTTTTACGTCTGGAATGATCAGCCTGATAAATTCGAAGAGGCAAGAGTAATATTTTCTGATTACGAGAATTCAAATTGGAGCTGGGATCCTGTTGCCAAATCATATTACTGGCATCGATTTTATCATCATATGCCAGACCTTAACTATGATAGTCCTGATGTTCAGCTTGAGATTACTAAAGTCGTAGATTTCTGGCTTAAGATGGGAGTTGATGGTTTGCGTTTAGCGTCGGTGCCCTACCTGTTTGAAAGGGAAGGTACAAATTGTGAAAACCTACCCGAAACCCATGATTTTCTAAGAAAACTTAGAAAGCACGTTAATAAAAAGTACCCTGAAAGCATTCTGCTGGCCGAAGCTAATTTGTGGCCGGAGGAAGCGGCTTCCTATTTTGGAGATGGAAAAGAATGCCATATGGCTGTGCATTATCCCCTTATGCCGAGGCTTTTCATGGCCATGCACACGGAAGATAACCATCCTATTGTGGATATCATTGACCAAACACCTGACGCCCCTGAAAATGGCCAATGGGCGCTATTCCTTCGAAACCACGATTCAGTAGGGCTGGAAATGGTCACTGAAGAGGAAAAAGACTATCTGTATAAGGCTTACGCAAGCGATCCGAATACTAAACACAATATCGGTATCCACCGCCGGCTGGCGCCTATGCTAGATAACGACAGACGCAAAATAGAACTGATGTATACGCTGTTATTTTCACTGCCTGGTTCACCCATCATTTACTATGGCGATGAGATTGGAATGGGGGATAACGTTTTTCTGGGAGATCGACATGGAGTTCGCACTCCTATGCAATGGAACTCTAATATGAATGCCGGTTTTTCAAAAGCTAATCCACAGCAGCTGTATCTGCCTGTAATAACGGATCCCGTCTATCGCTATGAGGCTGTTAGTGTAGCTGTTCAACAGAACAACCTTTCTTCCCTGCAATGGTGGATTAAAAATACTATTGCAATGAGAAAACGTTTCAAAGCCTTTAGTAGAGGTAACATTACTTTCCTTGAAAGTACCAATTCTAAAATATTGGCATACGCCCGCGAATATGAAGGTGAGAGACTGATTGTCGTTGCTAACCTTTCCAAGTATTCACAGGCTAGCGCCATTGATTTAGGGAATTTCAGCGGATCTAGTCTGACAGAAGTGTTCAGCCAGAATGTATTTCCCAAAGTGGATCAGAGCGAATACCCGGTTACGATAGGGCCTTACGGTTACTTCTGGTTCTATGTGGAAGAAAAAGTAGCTGAGGCAGAAAATGAGAGCGAAGGGCTCAAGCTAATCAAGGCGGAATCGAATTGGGATAAATTCTTTTCAAATTTTCACGATGTGAATACCCTTGAAAATCAGGTGCTTTCAGGATTTCTCAAGAAAACAAGATGGTTTGGGGGAAAGGCAAAAAAGATGAGTAAAATAAAGGTGGACATGGCCGTGCCAATGAAAGTCGATAGCCAGACGGTCTACCTTATGCTTCTAGAGGTTTGTTACATCCAGCGGCTTCCGGAGTACTATTTCATGCCACTTTCTTTTATTCCTGCTGTGGACGTGATGGAGGAAATTGACTATAACCCTCAAAGCGTTGTTTGCAGAATTGATTTTGGAAAGCTTCAGGGGTTTTTAATAGATAGTTCTTATGATACTAAATTCAGGGATTATCTACTTTTTGCTATGAGTAGCAAGATCAAAGTCAAAACAGATCATGGCGAGTTGAGTTTTAACTCAGGGACGTTCAATAAAATAAATTTACCGAAGCGCGACATTCGATCAAAGGTCCTTAAAGCTGATCAAAGTAATACTGCAATAATCTATAATGACCGGTACTTCTTTAAGTTCTACCGAAAGATAGAAAAAGAAATTAATCCGGATCTTGAGATCGTACGATTCTTATCCGAGAAAACGGCTTTTGCCAATGCTCCTAAATATGCAGGTGGAATTGAGTTCAAAACCAGTGAAGGAGAAAGTATAGTATTTGGTCTTCTACAGTCCATGGTTGAAAATCAAGGTGATGCCTGGGTGATGACCACAGACGCTTTAGGTAGGTATTTTGATCGTGTTTTTACAAGGGTAGAGAAGACGGACAAGCCACCAAAAATGAGTCAAAATCCTGTACTGGATTATAAACAATCGCCTGAACTTATTCAAGAACTAATCGGCAATATCTATGTTGAGCGTGTTGTAAAATTGGCGCAAAGGACGGCAGAAATGCATTTGGCGCTTGCCTCTGATGACATGGATGAGGCCTTTGCTCCGGAGAAAATATCAGGCAACTACCAGCGTGCGGTTTACTCTTCTTTGAGAAAATTAGTGAAGGATAGGTTTAAACTGCTTGCTCAAAAGGTAAAAGAACTACCGCCTAATATTCAAGTTTTGGCCGACGAGATTCTTGGAAGAGAAAAAGATGTACTCGACTGTTTTAGTGAGTTTCACAAAAATAAAATAGAAGGTATAAAGACCAGAATACACGGTGATTATCATTTAGGGCAGGTACTGTTTAATGGTAAGGATTTTATAATCATAGATTTTGAGGGGGAGCCTGGTTTTACATTTAGCGAGAGAAGACTGAAGAAAAGTCCGGTTAAAGATGTGGCGGGAATGATGCGTTCATTCCATTATGCGGCTTACGGCAAAATATTGCTCAACGAAAACTATAGAGACAAGGATATTGAGTACCTTGAAACTTGGGCTGAGCAATGGCAGCACTACATAAGTAGATTTTATTTGTCTGCTTATATGGAACGAATGGGTATTGGAAAAAAACTTACTGAAAGCTACGACATCCTCATGCGTACATATCTCTTAGAGAAAGCTATCTATGAATTGGGCTATGAACTAAATAGTCGACCTGACTGGGTAATCATACCATTGCGCGGAATAAAATATTTAATCGACAGATACGATAAAACAAAATAATTATGGCAAAAAAGGCCAAACCAACAACCGCTGTTAAGGTATCATCAAAAAAGTCGTCACTGGCTAAAAAGGCGTCAGCTACGAAAAAGGCTTCCTCCGCGAAAAAGCCGCTAGCTGCCAAAAAAGAGGCTAAAGCTTCTGAGCCTGATTTCTTTTCGTTGATCACAGAGTTTGATGTTCATCTATTTAGAGAAGGCAACCATTACAAACTCTATGAGAAACTGGGAGCTCACATAGCGACATATAAAAAGCAGAAAGGAACCTTTTTTGCCGTTTGGGCGCCAAGCGCTAAGCATGTATCAGTTATTGGAAATTTCAATGGCTGGAACAGAAGCTCTACTCCACTATTTGCACGATGGGACTCGTCGGGTATTTGGGAGGCATTCGTACCTGATTTAGGGCATGGTGAAGTATATAAATACGCCATAGAAACGCAAGAGGGGCATATCTTAGAAAAGGCGGATCCCTTTGGCCGTTTTTGCGAACAACCACCCAAAACCGCTTCTATCATTTGGGATGCTAACTACAAGTGGAAGGATACTAAATGGTTAAATAAAAGAAAGAAGGAAGCGGATAAAGAAAAGCCCTATGCTGTATATGAAGTGCATTTTGGCTCTTGGCGAAAGAAATGGGAGGAAAATCGATCTTTGTCATACCGGGAGGCTGCTGAGGAGCTCGTGGTTTAGGTGGAAGAACAGGTCTATACCCATATTGAATATTTACCCTTAACTGAACATCCTTTTTACGGATCTTGGGGATACCAGATCACCGGTTATTTTGCACCTACCAGTAGGTTTGGCACCCCTGAGGACTTTATGTTTATGGTAGATGCATTTCATGCCGCAGGCGTTGGCGTAATCCTGGATTGGGTACCTTCACATTTTCCCGGAGACGCACATGGACTATATAAGTTTGATGGCACGCACCTTTACGAGCATGAGGATCCCAGAAAAGGGTTTCATCCTGATTGGAAAAGTTACATTTTTAACTATGGAAGAAATGAGGTACGATCCATCTTAATTAGTAATGCTATTTTCTGGTTAGATCAGTACCACATTGATGGATTGCGCGTAGACGCGGTTGCCTCAATGCTTTATCTGGATTATTCAAGGGAAGAAGGAGAATGGATACCTAACGAGTTTGGTGGTCGTGAGAACCTGGAGTCGATCCATTTTTTAAAGGAGATGAATACCCAGGTATATGCTCATTTTCCAGATGCTATTACTGTAGCAGAAGAATCTACCTCATGGCCTATGGTCTCAAAGCCGGTCTATGTTGGCGGATTGGGATTTGGTCAGAAATGGATGATGGGATGGATGCACGATACTTTAGAGTACTTTAAAAAGGATCCTATCTATCGTCAATATCATCAAAATGAGATCACTTTCGGCATCATGTATGCGTTTACTGAAAACTTCATGCTCCCCCTTTCACACGATGAGGTAGTTCATGGCAAGGGTTCCTTGCTGGGACGTATGCCGGGTGACGATTGGCAGCGCTTTGCAAACCTTAGATTACTCTACGGTTATATGTACGCGCACCCTGGTTCGAAATTACTATTTATGGGAGGGGAATTTGGCCAGTATGCCGAGTGGAATCATAATAATGCCTTAGACTGGCACCTTCTAGATAACAACATGCACAAGGGAGTTCAGGACTTTGTGAAAGACCTAAACAGTTTCTACAAGAAAGCCCCTGCGTTGTATGACTATGCATTTGAAAATCGTGGTTTTCAATGGATTGATTACTCTGATAATGCCAGCAGTGTTATCGTGTTTATGCGTAAAGGACAAAAAGTCGAAGACACACTGATAGTTGTTTGTAATTTCACTCCCGCCGTCCGTGGAAACTATAGAATAGGTGTTCCACTGAAAGGTTATTGGCAAGAAGCAGTGAATAGTGATGACGCTAAATACCAAGGTAGTGGTGTTACGAATGGCGGAAGGATCAGATCTACGCCGGTGGCGTTTCATGGACATGAATTTTCGGTTAATCTCACTTTGCCACCATTGGGAATTTCAATAGTCAGGTTTGTGGAAGCCGTTGAGAACTTTGAGGAGACTGGTTCTTGATGCTCTTTCGCCTGTGAGTTATTAGGTAACATTAATTAAGTATTCTGAGAAACTCTATCACCTGTTACATGTTGTACCATTTGACTAATCTGTGTTCTCAATTAACCAATGCTTTAAAAGAGTTTTAAGCAAATCCATTTAACTATTTAGTAATTATTAATATCGCATTGTTGCCAGCTATTTATGGAAAAGTATATCTGTATTCATGGCCATTTTTACCAGCCCCCACGTGAGAATGCATGGTTGGAAGAGGTCGAACTACAAGACTCGGCGCACCCGTTTCACGATTGGAACGAGAGGATCACCCATGAGTGCTATGGCCCTAATGCGGCTTCAAGAATTCTTGATAAGGGCGGAGTAATTAGAAATATCGTAAATAACTATGCCAAAATCAGTTTCAATTTCGGTCCAACACTACTTTCATGGCTTGAACTGAATGATCGGGAAACCTACGAGGCAATTATCGAGGCCGATAAGCTTAGTCTAAAGAATTTTAATGGCCATGGTTCCGCTGTTGCCCAAGTATACAATCATATCATCATGCCATTGGCTAATAGGCGAGATAAGGAAACTCAGGTTAAGTGGGGCATATATGATTTTGAAAGTCGCTTTGGGCGTAAACCAGAAGGTATGTGGCTTGCAGAAACAGCTGTAGATACAGAGTCATTAGAAGTACTGGCGGAAAATGATATTAACTACACAATATTAGCGCCAAGGCAGGCCAAAGCTGTTAGAAAAATAGGAGACCAAAATTGGAAGGATGTATCAGATCTGTCTGTAGATACCAAAGTTCCATACTTGTATAGTTTGCCTTCAGGAAAAAGTATATATCTCTTTTTTTATGACGGAGACATATCACAGTCTGTAGCATTTAATGGATTACTTAATGATGGAGAGCGTTTTGCTAAAAGTTTAATGGCAGGCTTTTCAGATTCACCTGACCCACAACTCGTTCACATGGCTACTGATGGAGAAAGTTACGGGCATCATCATAAGCATGGCGATATGGCGCTGGCATTTTGCCTGGACTATGTTGAACGCAGTAACCAGGCAAAACTCACAAATTATGGTGAGTTTTTAGAAAAATTTGAAGTGACAAATGAGGCGCAAATTCAGGAAGATAGCTCATGGAGCTGTGTACATGGTGTCGGCCGGTGGAAAGAGGATTGTGGGTGTCATACAGGGGGAAATTCAGGTTGGAGTCAGCAGTGGCGAAAGCCTCTTCGTGAGTCGCTAGATTGGCTTAGAGGTGAATTGGAATTAATTTTTGAAAAGGAGGGTAAAACACTATTTAAAGACCTATGGTCGGCACGAGATGATTATATAGAGTTAATCTTAGACCGATCCGATGAAAATGTTGAGGCTTATTTAAAAAGGAACTTGACCAAAAAGGATCAATCCATTAAAGCGCTTAGATTACTTGAAATGCAGCGTAATGGGTTATTAATGTATACAAGTTGCGGCTGGTTTTTCGACGAAGTCTCGGGAATTGAAACAACGCAAATTATGCAGTATGCCTGCCGGGCCATACAACTCGCTTATCAAGAAGGTGGTGTAGATCACGAGTATAACTTTTTAGCTAAGCTATCAGCCGCTAAAAGTAACATTGCTGAACATAGAACTGCATCTAATGTGTATCTCAAATATGTGGCGCCTGCCAGCGTGAACCTTGAACGTGTAGGCATGCATTATTCTATAGCCAGTATTTTTGTTGATCAACGCGAGTCGTTTCCAGTTTTCAACTATGCCACAAGCAATGATTATTTTGAACTTAAAGAAGCAGGAAACCAGCGACTGGCTTTAGGTGTGACCAGGATCAAGTCAAATGTTACACACTCAGAGAAAAAGTTTAGTTTCGCTGTATTGTATCTGGGGCAGCAAAACATTATCGGTAATATTTCTCTGGATATGACACGCGAGACTTTTGACGAAATGTATGAACAGTTGAGCATGGCCTTTGATAATAGTGATCTGGGGTTAATGTTTGGAGTAATGCAAAGGTTTTTCGGCCCGGAGAAATATAATCTATGGCATTTATTCAAAGACGAGAAAAGAAAGGTACTCAAGCAGATCATGGACCGTAGTTTAAATCAAGTCGAAGGTTCATTCAGAAGAATATATAATCGGGACTATCAGCTTATTAATACACTGCATAGTGATGAAATTCCTATTCCTACAGCTTATATAACTACATTGCAGTATGTGCTAAATGCAGACTTATCAAACGCATTGGATATGAAATATATCGATCTTCAAAAACTGGAGGCTATTAAAGAGGAGTTTGATAAATGGGGAGTGAAACTGGATAATACTTCTCTTTTGGAAAAAAGGGCGTCAGTAACGGTTTTAAAGGCGCTTGAACGCATAGCTAACGAAAAAGGAGATTTGGCGCGAATAAATAGGCTAAATGCGTTGTTTTCTATTCTTGAAAATTTTGGTTTGAATCCTTCATTATATAAAAGTCAGAATTTATACTTTGAAATATCAATAAATCAGAAGGACTGTGGAGTGGATAATGCTGAGTGGTACAAGGCTTTCGAAGAGTTAGGAGGTCACTTGGGCGTTAAGGTTTATTAGGTAGTTTTACTTAGATAATCTTAAATTTACTGCAATTCAAGGTATATAATTGATACCTTTGAAGATCAAGAAAGAAATACTAAGCATACCTGGTCGGTGTTTAGTTCATAAGTCCGATGGCTCATTTTACTTGAAGTCCGGCAGTTAAAACTAAAAATGAACCTATGGGAAGAAAGAATCAAAATGCCTTTATCAAAAAACAGAAAGAAGAAAGAAAGCGTAAGAAGCGTGCTGAAAAGAAGGAGTTAATGGAGGAGCGTAGAAGTCAGCCTAAAAGTGGAAAGCTTGAAGATATGATGGCATATATTGATGAAAACGGAAACATTGTTTCCGGATCTCCTGATGATCAAGAAGAATCTTAAAACCGGTCAAAGAGAAATTATAATCCATATTAACGCGTTTCTATCTGGAGATACAGATTAAACGATAAACCCTTTATTCACCGACCTTTTGGACAATAGGATTAAATGCCTTTGATGCCACAACTACTTCATCACCAATAGAAAGTGGGTCGGTACCGCTTATCACCACCTTAATCACGTCTTTCCCAATTAATATTGAAGCAATATTAATGACTCCTTCTGCGTAGATATCCAAGACTCTACCGGACAACTTAAATTTTCCACTTAAACTTTGTCCAAAAATAACTGTCGGTTTTCCTGCTTTCACCACCTTACCACTCTCCAGTATCATAACTTGGTCTGCCATCTTTATGATCTGTGTAATGTCGTGTGTCACAAATATAGTGGTAAGTTTAAACTCTTTATGAACCTTTATAAGGTAGTCCTGCAGTTTTTGTTGCATAACAGTGTCCAAGGCTGAAAGAGGTTCATCAAGAAGTAGTAATTCAGGTTGCTGAACAATAGCTCGGGCCAATGCTACGCGCTGCTGTTGTCCTCCTGATAAGGTATCGGGCATCTTAGATTTTAGCTCGCCCAGATCCGTAATATCAATGACTGAATCTATAATTACCGGATCGGCTGATTTGGACAAGGCAAATTTCAGATTACCTAGTACGGTCATATTTGGAAAGAGTGCATAGTCCTGGAAAACAAACCCCACTTTGCGTTGTCCGGTAGGTAAATCAATATTCTTCTTTTGATCAAACCATACTTTCCCATTATAGGTAATTGTACCATCATCAGGTTTCATTAAACCACTGATCATTCTTAACAATGATGTTTTACCTGCGCCCGATTCACCATAAATGGCGGTGAATGATTCCTTCTGAATCTCAAAATCAAATTGAAATTGAGTTTCTCCTGACGAAGTATTCAACCTTTTTTTAATATGAAATCCAATCACGAATTTATACTTTTTACGGAGCCTTTATTTATAGAGTAAATAAAAACCAGTATCAGGAAAGAAAGGGCAAATAAAATCACGGAATAGGTGTTTGCCGCGCCGTAGTTCATGGCCTCTACCTCATCGTAAATGGCAATAGAAGCTACTTTTGTTTCTCCGGGTATGTTTCCACCAATCATTAGTACTACTCCAAATTCACCTATGGTATGAGCGAAAGATAATACCACTGCGGTAATGATTGAAGGTTTTATATTGGGCAATATAACCCGTATTAGAATTTCCCAGTTGGTCCTGCCCATAGTTTGTGCCGCTTCTATTAATTTAACTGAAATTTTACTGAAGCCCGCTTGTAGTGGCTGCACCATAAAGGGCAGGCTGTAAATTAAAGAGCCTACGACCAGTCCCTCAAAAGAAAACGCAAGATTGATCCCAAAATTGTTATTCAGCCAGTAACCAATGGTAGAATTTGGGCTAAACGTAAGAAGAAGATAAAAACCCAATACGGTAGGTGGAAGTACTAATGGCATACTCACTAATGCTTCAAATATTGGTTTCAGACTGCTTTGTGTGAATGCCAATTTATATGCCATAGGTATGGAAAGGAAAAACAAAATAACCGTTGTGACTAGGGCTAGTTGAAGGGTTAATATAATTGGCTGCCAGTCAATCATAGGAGAGCATAATCTCATTTGTTTTAATCAAGGCTGTAGCATCTTCGCCGTCAAGAAGACCAAGATCCAAAACGGCTTTAGTGGTAATTAACGCCGTGATCATACCGATCGCTGTATTCAACTCTACCTTACTCAAGAGTTCGTTCCGCTCAATTTTTTTTATATTTCCCGGTACCCTATTCTGTAGACTGATCTGAAATGGTTCCTTACCGAGCGCTACCTCGCTCTCTTTGAAAATGACATCAACGGAATGCCCGAGTTGTAATGAAGTCAACGTTTCCGGGGTATCTATGATAATAGTGGAAAATAGTGTATCCTGAACATCAACCTTTACCAAAGATAGCGATCCGCTTGTTTCTATTTCTTTGATTATGCCTTTGAATCTATTCATTGACTGTACCCGAATTTATCTAAAATTTCTTTTCCCTGGTTGGAAAGTAGAAACTTCTGAAATTCAAGAGCTGCCTTTTGTTGTTTTGAGCCCTTAATAACTCCTACGGCTTGGGCGATAGGGTTGTATAGGCTAGTTTTTATGCTAACACATTTTCCACCCTTTTCTTCTATCGCTTGTTTCATTGATTTGGATAGAATACCCAGAGTTGCTGCGCCAGACCGCACAAATAGAGCAGTCTGTCCGATGCTTTCACCATAAAGAAGCTTATCTCTATAATCCGGATATACCTTTTCCAAGGCTTCCACCGCTGCTTTTCCATACGGAGCAATATCCGGATTAGCTACAGCTATCTTATTTGCCATTGAAAGATGTTCGTAAGTAAATGCCAAACCTTCGTTAACTTCAGTATCACAAAGGCATAGCATACCGTAACCATAAACCTGAGGATTATTAACTATCAAATTTTCACTGAACAATTGACCGGGGTAGACAGTATCTGCGGAAACAAATACATCGAATGGAGCGCCATTCTTAATTTGGGTAGCAAGCTTACCTGAAGAGGCTACGGAAAGCTCGCAGTCAATTTTCCGAGTTTCCTCGAATTTAGCCATTAACTCCTGCATAGGCGCCTGCATATTTGCTGCGGTAGCTATAAGTAAAGGTTCATTGCTGGTATTACAGCATATTAAACATAGAAATAGAAGTGGCAGAAAATACTTAAACACTGACCGAATATATGGAATTACTGTTTTAATTAAGACAATATCAAAAGCCAATCGATTTTGAACTAGTTTTATATCAATTAAGTAAACCATTGAATATGTATATTTTTAATAATATTATTCGCATAAAATGAAATAGCTTCTTCATTTAAAATCAGGGTAGAATTTAAATTTCCAGCCTAACCAGGCATATCTTGTATTTGTTTGACATACGTAAGGAAAACAACGGTAATATTTCTGTTGATTCAATACTGGGAGAAAGGTTCAGAGTTTACGATATATTTTACAATTTGAATTGAGAAGGAATTATGGCTGACTTTACAAATATTACAACTCTTTACGTTGATCACGAGGACATAAACTTGTTCATATTCAACGCAAATTTAAGAACATGTTTAATGTTTTAACTTCTTAGGCGCCGGTGTAAGCTCTTGATCTTATAGACGAGAAAGACAAGGATATAATTATGGTCATTAGCTATATGCACATGCCGTTGATGAACGGCGTAGATTTATAAAAAAAGCGCAGTAGAACGCAATGATATTTATTACTATATATTGTCAGGATTTGACCGTAGCGCTGAGATAGAAGGAGCGCTCGAACAAAACATCATTGATAAATTTCTGACTAAGCCCTTTAATGCAGACGAAATTAATAATATCGTCAAGGGAGCCGCTGATTCATGGAAAGGACAACTGGTGGTGATGCCTGGCTTAGGATACTATTCTTAAAAACTCGGACCTGAAGCTTTCCCCAACAGGAATGTAAATGTCAGTAATCCTTATGGATTCTTTTGAGAATGAGTTTATCTTATCCAGATTAACAATGAACGATTTATGCACTTGAATGAAGTTGTCAGATAAATCTATTAACGCTTCATTAATGGTCTGCCTGGCTAAGATTTTTTCTGAGGTCGTATTGTAAGTTATATAATTGCTGTCCTTTTCCAGGAATAGTATATCCTTCATATTCAGTCGGTAAGACGTGGTTCCGCTTTTAATTGTGAGAATTTGGCTTTCAGATAGTGCAGATGGGGAATCAATTACTTTAGAAACAGCCTTTAGAAAGCGATCAAGACTGATTGGCTTTAATAAATAATCCACAGCCCCTACGTCATAGCTTTCCGTAGCATATTCGGAATAGGCTGTGGTGAAAATTACCTTAATCCGATGATCCAGCATTTTGGCTAATGACATTCTGGATATCTCATGCATATTGATATCCAGAAAAATAATA
Organism: uncultured Flammeovirgaceae bacterium; assembly: GCA_937899105.1. Classification (GTDB taxonomy): domain Bacteria; phylum Bacteroidota; class Bacteroidia; order Cytophagales; family Cyclobacteriaceae; genus Fulvivirga. The sequence goes on from CALBPF010000037.1 coordinate 31,770, forward strand.
TCAATTGAATTTCTTGAGACGAACTCAAAAGCCTTTAATGCGCCTCTAAAAGTTGCTACTACCTCGATGCTGCTTACATGACTACAATAGTCCTCAATGAGGTGAATGGCCTTTGGTTCATCATCAACTATGACTGCTTTCATTGGTATCGATTTCTAAGGTGATAATAAATTCAGAGCCGTCTTCAATTTCAATGGTATGTTTTTTTGGGTAGGTAAGCTCAATTCGTTCTTTCGTCAGGGATATGCCATTGCCGCCATTTGATTTGCCCGACCTATTCGTATTAACAGCACGGAACCGGACCCAGCTTGAATCGGATAAATCAAAATCTACGCTAATCTCTGATTTTACTTCAGGACGAACACCATGCTTAAACGTGTTCTCAATAAATGGAATAAATAATCCGGGTTCAATCAATTGAGATTGATGATCTCCATAAATGTTTAAGTTAAAGTCAACTTCTTCGTTTTCAAAACGGGTTTCCTGGAGTTTGGCGTAGCTCCTGATAAATTCAATTTCTTTTTGAATAGGCACCCTGTTTTCGCCTACATCATACACTACATAGCGTAGCATCTGCGAAAGTTGGTCAATGGCGCCGGCTAATTTTGGAGATTGCTTTTGGTCGACCATGGAAAGTAGATTATTCAATACGTTAAACAGGAAGTGTGGCTGGAGCTGTGACCTTAAAACGTTCAGTTCTGCGGCCTTCTTCTCCAGCGCTAACGTCCTTTGTTCTCTTTCAGACCTAACTAGTTTATTACCAAATCCATAGGCATGGGCTACTATGAAATAGAATGCAAAGATCCCGGTATATGTAAAGTGTGGGATAACCGTCTTTACACCTCCTAAGAAATGCGCTTTAAACACAAGGAAGAGTAATATACTCCCTAGAAGATACAGTAGAGATCTAATTAAAAATTGCAGAAAATCCTCTGTTTTTTTTAGTTTTCTGAAGTCATAAATAATGGCATAAAAACAAACGGCCGAGAACAATACCACGCTAATCAATTGACGAAAAGTATCCCAATTTCTGACGACAGTCACGGAGTCAGGTATGTCTGTACTAGTCTGACTGTAAGCCCCATAACCATGAGAAATTAAAGTGCCTGTTAATAGCCAGAATAATATATTGGCAATAATCTCAACCTGTTTTGATATCATTGGCTAAAGCTACATTTTTTGGTATTCAGAAATTTAATTCTGTTATCAAACACCCCCTTTTTGTTACAAACAAGTGATTTGGTTTTTCATAACAAATACTACCTTATTCATTACTACCATTGGCTTATCTGTAACACTTTAAGTAACACAATGAATGAATGGTGAATACTTATGCCCTTCACTTAAATAAGTATGAGTAATGAAAGAAAACCACAAAATTTACGGAGTATCACTGATTACAGGTGCGGGGCTGATGGTAGCCACAATGGTATTACACCCTGCCCATCTTGAAACGGAGCTATTACTTGTTAATATGATCTCACATTCATTGGCTATATTGTCGTTGCCGTTTAGCCTATATGGGTTCTGGGGATTATCAAGAAGCCTGGAACAACTACCTATTGCCGCAAATGTTGGTTTTTGTTTTGCCCTTTTTGGATTAATAGCAGGGATGTTTGCTGCGGCTATTGATGGTTTGGCTGCTTCAATTTTCTTTAAGCATATTGCACAAAGCTCAGGCGCTCAGGCTGATGTAGCGGATTTGATATTGGATTATAGCTTCGCACTAAATAATGCCGTTTCCTATATATTTATGGGAGCTATCGCTATCGCAATAGCATTTTGGTCTGTAGTAATTGTAATGGGCAATCCATATAAAAGCTGGCTCGGATATTTAGGATTAGGTCTTATATTAACTTGTTTGATAGCCATACTTTTAGGTACAAACTTCATGGCGGTATGGGCGTTCCGGTTGTTTGTTTTCGGCCTCGTAGCCTGGATCATATTGGTGTCCATGGACATGATGAAATTATCGGTCAAATCCTATGACTGATTCAAAGAACGAAAAACACGATAACTGGCACAAAGACCCCCACAATTGGAAGTGGGGGCTCTTTTATTTCAATCGTAAGGACAAGCGCTTGTTCCCGCCAAAACGTGAAAAGGCAGCAGGATGACAATTAACTTTGCTAACCCATTATCTATTTGATACATTTAATGATGTTTGCTGCCTTTTTACTTTTAATACACAGTTTAACTACCATTTATTGAGCTGTACAGTCTGAGCTAAATGGCCCAGGTGATGCTCTCCGTGCCAGGCATACAAGGCAATATTGATATTCAAGGCCACTTCTTTCCCGTGTTCGGGATGTATGAAGGTCTTCGCCAAATCCTGCTCGCTTAGCGATTTTAAGAGTGGTACCCATCTTGCATGTAGAATTTCTAAAAAGTTTAATGAAGTCTCTATAGGTACGGAGCTGTAATCTTGTAACTCGGCCCAGGCTACCTCATTGTATGCTTTAATCGTAGGTTTATCCTCAGTCAATGTCCATTTGAACCGAATGTAACTGTTTACGTGGCTATCAGGAACATGATGAATAACCTGACGAAGCGTCCATCCTTCTGGTCGATAGCGTGTGTCTAATTGCTCCTCACTTAATGATTCTGCTATATTCCTAAACCGTGCAGGTAGGGTCTCTATCTGGCCAATCCAGTACTCGATGCCTTTACTGGTAATTTGTTCGGGACGCCTGAAACGTCCAATAGGGTAGCGGAGTTGTTCAAGGCTGTTCATAGGCCCAAAGTATACATCAAGCAGCTTTTTTATTCCTGTACCTCTTCAAAAGGCCTTTGGCCTGTGTCTGCACTTTCTTTTTTAAAAAACCGCTCCAGCCCAGTAGTATACCCGGAACTCCTAACGCCATTCGTGACCAGGCCCAAAAGTCGAACTGGTCTTCATGTTTGATTATTAGTCCGTCCTTAAAACCGAAAGTTGCATGAATCTTATTGTGAACCTTACGTCCTGTCTTGGAAAACCTGTATATAGCTTCCCAATATGCCTTTCCTGTGTCGTCATCAGCCTTTACGTCACTGTAGATGATCACCAGGTCTTTTCCTCCGCGCTCAACCAGCATCTGCCACATGTCGCCGGCTTCTGTTCCTTTTAGCAAGCCAAAGCCAGGGTCGCTGAACTCTACATTTTCATGATAGCAGGAAGCCATTGTTTCTGCATCGTGATTAGCAAAGGCGCTATAAAACCTCCGGATTAGGGCTTGATGTTGCTCATTCATCGTTGCTTAAGATAACCAAGTTTTTTATATCATCTATGAGCGGCTGCATCTTTTCTACTGTAACATGGTCCATAATCACGGCCTTGTACCATTTTGGTGAGTTATGATTATCGGGAACTAAGCCGTATTTATAAGCAATTTCATTAGACAGTTGGTCTGACTGAATAGTAACGATATTGGAGGCAGATTGCCTGAAATACTTGATATTAAGCGCATCTAACTGTTGGCAAAGCCAGTCCGTACGATTAAGCAATATCAATACTTTTTCATACCATCCATGGGAGCCGTAGGTCATAAGGATCATCCATACAGCTACAGCATTCGCTCCCGAACGGCTTCCAATAACAGTATAATCTTCACCCTCAACATAGCTGGCTTTTTCGGTATTGGCATAATGGATTAGCCCTTTTCTACATAGAAATATGCCTGTTCCATAAGGAGCCTGGAGCATTTTATGAGCATCCAGCGTGACAGATGAAACCTCGTCATTACTAAAGTCTAGATCAGTATTGATTGAAGAGAACGGATGGAAAAAACCTCCATAGGCGCCATCTACATGTACTTTATATTCTACAGCTGCTGATTGTAACGCTCTGGTAAGTATACCTACGTCATCTACGCTACCAAACATTGTGGTCATCATGTTGGCAATGCAAATGAAGAATCTCTTACCTTGAGCTTTTTGGTCTTTGATTACGTTCAGACAGTCCTTGTAGCTCATTTTTCGGTCCTTATAATTCACAGGAATTTCCTCAATATCAAGGTTAAGGATGTTGGCAGCTTTGGGGCTGGAGTAATGCGCATCTGCACTAGATAGAATCACGATTTCCCCAATGTCAGCCTGCTTCTCCTGTAAAAAATAATTCCGGTACATCCATATGGCCTGCATATTGGCTTCTGTACCTCCTGAAGCTACATAACCATCAAAATCACCCTTTCCTTTGAGAATAGCTTTAGAACAAATTTCAATCAGTTCCTTTTCTATTTTCTGGGTGCCTTTGAAAAAACTTTCAGACTTACCTAGTGTATGACACCCGATATGGTTTGGGTTATATATGAGTGTTGATAGGTACGGCGCATTTTTTAAAAACGGTGCATCCTGATAAAACACTTTATCATCTAAATGAGATGCAGGTACGCCTATTATGTTTTCATTATATTAATTTTCATTCTCTTTTAAGGCGCCAAATACTCTTTCTCTGATCGCTTCCGGCGATAGTTTCTTCCAAGGAGTCATACTTATGATTTTAGTGGTTTAACAATGCAGAATAAATCTCTGCGCTGCCTCCCTCATGCGGGATAGGTGTGTTATGTGAATATAGTAAAATAACGTTCCGTTAGGAAGTAAACAGGCCTTAGAATCGTTTTAATAGATCGGTAGGCTTATTAAGCGGTATCCGGAATTTGTGTAGTACTCAGCTTTATCTCGCTATTAAGCGATTATAAAAATTGATTCTTCACCTTCAAAATTTCTCCCCTGACACTAACAGCAATTTCTTTTGCTTATTTTGCTTTTATTGGA
>CALBPF010000038.1 GCA_937899105.1 uncultured Flammeovirgaceae bacterium
ACCAATTCTTCAGCACGATTTTTAACCAAAATAACTTATGCATTAAAATATTTATGCGCTAGGCTACTTTTTAAGGGACGACTAATTAACTGCTTCGACATACGCCGTTTTTTTCACCTTTTCAAGGTGATAACTATCGACCTCTGCAATGGCTCTTAGGTTCAATTTATGAAAGAGCCCATTGTTCTCACATATTTCTATAAGCGTAGACTTTTGAAAACAGAATAACGAAATAGAAGTGGATTAAAACCTCTTGTTCAGTGAAATGTGATTTCAATATATTGAAATAAAACTGTGGGTCATGACTTTTTGAATGGATCAATAAAACCAGTGTACGATAGTTTTCAAGGTAGTGTTGAAAGGTATTTTTATAACCTTCATAAACTGTTTTAAAGCACATTTCAAATGAATCATCATCAGGAGAGGTATTACCTCCGTCTTGCTTTCTTCTTTTTTTTAGGGCATTTACCTCTTTCTTAAAGTCACGATAGAGCGCATCAAAGGCGTTCAAAGCCCTTCCGTTGGTACCTGTTATTGTATTTCTGATATTGTTTGCTGCGTTGATATGAAAGTTGAGCAGTTGAAAAAATGTATTCTCAAATTGCTGAATAGCAATGGTGGCAGATTGATGCTCCATTATCTTCCGGCTTTCCTTAAGCTCCTCTCTTTGTAGTACCAGTTCTCTCTTCTGGTAAATAAGTGCAAGAAAGAATAATATAACTCCGGCAAGCGCCCAGATTGAGCCTACGGTACCTCCTAAAAATTCACCGGCAGTTCCAAGCGTTTCTACACTTGTCCAAAAAGTAGGATCCTTTTTCCATAGGGCATAGAAAAAGATATAAGCCAAGCTAACACCTGATGCTATTGCAATAACCGCTCCAATAGCTAAGATATTAGCTAGTAAAGCGCTGAAATTAAAAAGTGTAGATTTCATTGATGAAAGATATTACGCTACGCAAGTATTATTGTATTACTTTCCAGAGACGACCAGACGAAACGATAAACAAACATATTTCTAGTTAAGGTAACTGTTAGGTCACTACATAGAATAGAGGGTCATTCTTAACCTCAAGGATCAAATTATTCAAGTTCCTGTACGGTAATTATCTGTGCATTATCATATATCATTCGACAAGGTTCATAGTGTTTTACTTGACAAGTGGGCCTATTAATTTGACAATTGAGATCGTAGTTGTAATTTTCTTAGTAAGTGGCCAGAGAATCACAATATGTACAAGTGGAGAAAAGGAAGCTTGAGCTTTCCAATCTATCAAAGATCCTTTATCCGGATGAGGATATTTCGAAGGCGGAAATCATTAAATATTATCTAACATTAGCTCCCACAATCCTTACCCATCTGAAAGGGAGGCCACTTTCTTTGGTTCGTTTTCCCGATGGCATCTTTGGAGAAACTTTCTTTCAAAAGAACAAGCCTGATTGGGCGCCCGAGTGGCTTGAGCATGTTGCATTAGGAAGCGACAAAAAAAAGGACTATATAATAGCCAGCGAAGCAGCTTCACTTGCCTGGTTGGCCAACCTGGCATGTTTGGAGATTCATCAGATGCACTCAAAAAGGCCGAATTATGAATTTCCTGACTACATTGTATACGATATAGACCCACCCGAAGAATACGACTTCACCAATGTGGTAAAGTTGGCCATTGAGCTTAAATCTCACATCGAGAATTATGGCTATACCGTCTTTGTCAAAACAACGGGTGGTAAAGGAGTGCATTTGCTTACTCCCATACTTCCTAAATGGACGTTTGAGGAAGCTTTTCAAGCAGCGCGTGAAATAGTAAGGCCTTTTGTGGAAAAAACGAAGGAATCTACTCTGCACATCAAGAAAAAAGCCCGGAGAGGAAGGGTTCTTATAGATATCTATAGAAACAGAAGTGGCCAAACTATTATAGGGCCCTACAGTTTGCGAGGCAGTGAGGGCGCACCGGTTTCGATGCCACTGCATTGGGATGAACTTATGGAGGTGATTGATCCGAAAGTTTATAACATTTCAAATGCCTCTGAAAAGGTTCTTAATGAAGGTGACGCCTGGGAAGCGTTTGCGTCTTACGCCGTCTCACTGCATTCCGAAAGGGAAACGAGTATTACCGTGGACTTGGCAAAAAGCCCACGACGTAAAACACCGGAACAACTCGAGGAGTATGAAAAGAAACGTGATTTCGAAAAAACGCCGGAACCCTCAGGATTGTATAAAGGAGGTGATAATACCGGGTTCGTAATACATCGACATCACGCTTCACACCTGCATTATGATCTGAGACTGGAACAGGATGGAGTACTGAGGTCCTGGGCGGTACCAAGAGGACTACCACCACGCCCAGGAATCAAACGGCTTGCTGTCGCTACAGAAGATCACCCTATGAAGTATATTACTTTTGAGGGAGAAATCCCTAGGGGAGAGTATGGCGGAGGTAAAATGTGGATTTATGCTAATGGTAAATATGCTATCACCAAAACCAAGAAAGATGGTTTCTATTTTACATTAAGCAGCAAGCAGGTAAATGGTGAATACAGGATCCATCTCATGAAGGATAGCGAATGGCTACTTGAACGCGTGGATCAACCACAAATAGATTACACTAATCACACGATAAAGCCCATGTTAGCGGGTAGTTCAAAAGAGGTTCCAACGGGTGATAATCTGTCCTATGAAATGAAATGGGACGGTATTCGTGTATTAGTAGCGGTAGATGAAAGTGAAATAAATATTTGGAGTCGTAATCATAAGAATCTGAATAAGCAATTTCCAGAGCTGATGATCCGCGATAAAGCTTTCCGAGCTAATTCAGCTCTTTTTGATGGTGAAATTGTATGCTTTGATAAAGAGGGAAAACCAGACTTCAAAACTATCATACATAGAATGCAGCGCACCGGTGATATAGAAATACAACGTGCCATGAAGAAATTTCCGGCTTATTGTTATCTTTTTGATTGCCTGTATTTGGACGGCAGAGCTTTAATAAACGAACCCCTGTACCTTAGGCGAGAGTGGCTGAATGATTCTGTTCGGAGGGAAACACCGTATCGGATAAGTCAGTCTCTTACGGACGGACCAGAATTCTTTGAAGCGGTGCAGGAGCGGGGTCTTGAAGGTATCATGGCTAAAGGTACCAACAGCAAGTATTATCCGGGAAAAAGAAGTGATAGTTGGATGAAAGTGAAAGTCCGTAGCACGGCAGATGCTTTTATCATAGGATACACAGTGGGTGAAGGTAATCGTAAAAACGCTTTTGGCGCCCTGCATCTTGCGGATTGGAATGATGATAAACTGGTTTACCGAGGAAAAGTTGGTACCGGTTTTACGGATAAAGACTTGCAGGAAATTTGGGCGATCTTAAAAGGTATGTCGGCGATCAAAAAGCCAATAGATGAAACCATTTTGGATGAGAAGAAGACGACTTGGATCAAAGCTGTGTTGAAGTGTGAGATTGAGTTTGCGTCTCTTACTAAGAACGGTACATATCGCGAGCCGGTATTTGTGAAATTTAGACCGGATGTCTAGCAGCTGAACAGTTTACTTTATTTGTATAGCATTGGTTTATAGTTAGTTAAATTACTATATTTAAATCATTAAGTTAATCTTTTAGCCTTCATATTGAATTTTTCACTATATAACTTAACTGATGCGTGCAATTTGGAAAGGTCATATTCGGTTTTCGTTAGTCACAATTCCGGTTAGAATTTACAACGCTATTGATGCTGCACATACCATTCGCTTTAACCAGCTTTCAAAAGAAACTAAGAATCCTGTAAAGTACGTAAAACAGGATAAGGTCACGAATGAGGTGTTAAAAGCTGAAGATATTGTAAAAGGTTATCAATATGAGCCTGGCCAATTCGTGATTGTAGAACAAGAGGATTTTGAGAAAATAAAATTAAAGAGTACGAAAATTATTGATATTGAAGGTTTTGTTGATGCCAATGAAGTGCACCCTACACTTTATGATTCACCTTATTTTATTGGTCCGGACGGAGATTTAGCCGCCAAGACCTATGCACTGCTCATGCAAACTTTAAGAGACAGTGGTAAAGTGGGTGTAGGTAGGGTAGTCCTTAGAGAAAAAGAAAATACTATTCTGTTAACTCCTCACGAAAACGGCCTGCTATTTTATAAGCTTAGGAATCCGAAAGAGATCAGGGCTATGGGTGATGTTCCTAAAATAGAAGACGTAGGACAGGCTGAAAAAGATCAGCTGGTATTGGCACAGACCCTGGTGAGTTCGATGACCAAGTCTTTTGAGGACATCGATATGACAGATAATTATCACGAGGCGCTGAAAGAAGTGATTATGGCTAAGATCGAAGGCAAAGAGATCGTGTCATTTACAGAGGAAGAGCCTGAGGTGGTAGATATTATGACCGCCCTTAAGGAGAGCATTGAAAAGGCGAAATCAGGGAAGAAACCTATGAAAAGGAGTAAGGGTAAGGCCAAAAAAGGTGAGTCTGAAACCAAGACTTCCAAAAAGGCCGGATAAGTTGTTAACTTTAGTTCATGGGGAAGGTTATCAATTTTGCGATTTCAAGCGCCAATCGACTTGGTTTTAGTAAGGCTAAAAGGCGGAGAAAAAAAGTTGATCTTGAAGAACTCGGTCAACTTAATCTTTTTAACTCACCAGGTTTAAGTAAGACAATCCTTATTGCCGAGTTAAAAACTCCGTTTAACCAAGCTTTAGCCTTTGATGAAAGAGAGCAATATGATGAAGCGAAGGAGTTTTATATAAAGGCCGTGGAAATGAACAACAACAGGGTAGATGCCTATTGTAATCTGGGAATTTTGGCATCTAAAGAAGGAAATCTTAGCGAAGCCATCGATCACTTTTCCAAGTGTTTGAAAGAAGACCCGCGGCATTTTACCTGCCATTATAACCTGGCTAACGTGTATTCTGAAGTAGGTAACCTGTCGCTTGCCAAGGTACACTACGAAGTGTGCATAAATATAGCTCCGGATTTTAGTAACTCTTACTATAACCTGGGATTAGTGCTTGCTCTTAGTGATGACTATCATAACGCTATGCATGTGTTTTATAAATACAAAAAACTTACACCCGATGAGGATCATATGAATGTTGATAAACTACTATCAACTCTTCAGAAAACACTTATCGAAAAAGCTCAATAAACATAAACATGGAATCTATTTCTGACTTAGCATTAAAGGGCCACTTTGAACAATTGAAAAATGAAGCAAATAACAAACGCCTAACGGACCAACCACTTGAAATGTTGATGAAAGCGCTCGCATACCTTGAGAAGATCAACCGTAGCGGGATCTTAGATGATGAAGGCAAAAGTCTAATGAATCAGCTCAAAGGATATTCATCAGAGTTGGCATTATTAAGCCCAAAACCTATGGCCAGGGCTCAAGGTAACGTACAATCAGAAAGCAAAACAAAAAAGAAGGCGGGTTAAGACTGATCAGGTTTTGGTACACTCACTTTGAAGTTGCTGCCTATACCTAGTTCTGAAGTAACTGAAATACTACCTCCAAGTTTTGCTATGGTATCTTTAACTATATAAAGTCCCAAGCCTGAACCTTCTGAAGAATCCGAAGCTCTAAAAAACATCTCAAAAATTTTATCTATATGTTGGGGTTCGATGCCATGCCCGTTATCTATTACTTCAATAACATAACTATTGTCTTCTTCTGATAATTTTACCGATATGGTAGGCTTATCCTTTTTATAGTTATGATATTTAATACCGTTGGTTATTAAATTGCTCATAATGATTTTAAGCCTCTCAAGGTCAGATAGTATTTTGACCGATGTATCGAACTCTTTCACCAATGTTATTTGGTTCACATTATCATAAAACTTCAGCTCATCCAGCACATCATCAACTACGGTATTTAAAGAAACTGAGGATAAATTCACGGCCTTTTTGGCGTTAGTAGAATACTCCATGATGCTCTTAATAAAATCCTCAAGCTTTAAAACGCTTTTTTCCATCATGGAGAGGTACATCATTTGATTTTTCGGCGGATCATCTTTCTTAGCCACATTAACCAGACCTCTTATGGATTTGAGGGGGGCTACCAGGTCATGGGAGGAGCGATAAACAAAATTATCAAGCTCCGTATTGATGATCGTAAGTTCTTCATTGGTACCCTTAAGTTGCTCACGCTGAAGAATAAGCTCTTTAGTTCTGTTTTCAATAATAGCCTCCAGGCGTCTGTTTAGACTTTTTAGTCTTACTGTTCGATACCTTAAACCGAAAAAAACAAGTACAGAAAGTATTGAAGCGCCGAAGAGGTAGGTCCAAACATTTTTAAACCACAAAGTGGGTACCGCAAAAGGATAAATTACTTCAGTGGTTTCACTGGCGTCATCAATTCTTGCTTTAACATGAAATTTATAGATACCTCCGTCTAAATTGGTATACTCCTTTTCTACCTGGTCAGTCCAGGGTAGCCATGTTTCTTCAAATCCTTCCAGGTAGAACGAATATTCAACATCTGATCTCTCATATCCTGGTGTAGCAAACAGGAATTCTATGGACCTGGAATTGACCGTGTCCGAAGTGTTAAGAAGAGCCTCTCTCAAAATTGTTTTTGGCACATAGTCTTTGGAATTATAGTCAATATCCCAGGTCAGGTGAGACATACCATATAAGGAGCAAATCCATATATTACCCCTTATATCCTGGAATAAAGAGCGAAGTTGGTTCGATGGCAAACCATTCTCTTCATTAATTAATCCCTCAACTTTTGGGTCCAATTCGTCGAAGAGCGTTGGTATTTGATCCGTTGTGTTGGAAGAAGTTGCATCTTCTCCTAATACCTTCTGTACGTTACCCTGGCCATCTAAGAATATCAAGCCTGAAGATCTTGTGGTTATAGCGTAAAGGCTGTCTCTCCAAACTATTGCGTCTGCTACACCTACGGTACGCAATAGTTCATCTATCTCGGTTACCCACTTATTTACCTCATTCGTAAATTTATTGTAAGTGTATAAACCGTTAAATGAGGTTATCAGAAGGTTTTTATTGATGGAATCCGGTTTCTCCAGAGTCTTTAATGAATAAAAGGCTGCATCTTTATCAAAGGAAAATTCGGAATTGAATAAGGTTACACCCTCATCGGTAATTGTTCCTAAACCTTGATTATAGATGGAAGCAAAAAGTTCATCTCCAATTAAAAAAAGATAGGCGTTACTTACGTCAAAGGTCACAATACGCTCGCCGTTATATTTGATAATTTTCTCTCTACATTCGAAATAAACGTCGCCATTAAGTGTTATTATATTCCATATCTCTGAGAGTTGTCCCAGATTATCAGTCCTCAAAGAATGATATTCGAAGTTACCGGATACGCTATCTTTTTCCAGATATCCAAATTCATTGTTCCCCCCTACGTAAACTCGATTTAAATTTTCCGGTTGTTGCGCAAGAGAATTAACAGATGAGTAGTTACGTATAGTTATTAGCTCCCAACGGCTGCCATCATATTGAAGCACACAGTTTTCATTTGTAAAGTACCAAAAACCATCAGCCGCTTCAAAGCCACTATAATTGTTAGGAGAGGCTTTATAGTTGTTGGGGCCAAAATTATTTATTCTAAACTCCTGAGATAGAAGGCTATGCGCAATACCGGATAAAATGAATAAAGTGAATGTCGCCCTTAAAAGCACGCTTAAATAGAATTAAATACAAAGTTAAGGTGTCTAAGTCAAAAAAATAAATTCACTTTTTATCCATAAAAAATATGTTTAAACATATAGATATTGAACTTGGCTACTAAGTAAAAGAATATGCTCTTTTTATTACTTATACAAAAATGAAACATATTAATTACTTTCACGTTTGTGTAACAAATATCTATTTCCATGAAAGGAACCCATTTAGGCGAGCTTGAAGAGCTTATATTATTGACTGTAGGCGCGTTGGCAGATCAAGCCTATGGGGTCAGTGTTATGGACGAGATTGCCGAGAATACGGGTCGCAGCCTTAATATTAGTGCAGTACATTCCGTTCTTAAAAGGCTGGAAGGTAAAGGTATGGTTAGGTCCAGTATGGGTGGAGCTACGAATGAGAGAGGGGGGCGCAGAAAACGATTTTTTGTATTGACCAATTTAGGTAAAAAAGCCTTAGACGACTCCATGGAGGTACGCGACCATTTGTATAGAAGGATACCTGATATTTTATTTAACTAATACTACATTGCTTCATAAACCGCCAAAATTTGCTCTAAAGCTTCTTCGTTGGTATTGCAATCCGGCAATACTGGAGGAAATAGAAGGCGATGCAACGGAGCTATTTTTAAGAAGGATAAGTAGTGATGGGAATAGAAAGGCGAAAGTAAGATTTATTTGGGATGTCCTTCGCTTTTTTAGATGGTCAAATATCAAAAGAACAACAACTCAAAAACAACATATTAACAACACCGCTATGATTCTTAATTATTTTAAAACTGGCCTAAGAAGCCTTTCCAAGGATAAAGTAACTTCTACCATTAATATCGTAGGCCTGGCGCTGGCCATTGGCTGCGCCGTAACTACTTTTATTTTCGTAGACTTTTTCCTGAGCATGGATACTTTTCATTCCAAGCGACATACTACCTACCAAATCATAAGCCATGTGACTAATAATGGAGAAAAGCAAATGTGGAGCGACGCCCCTATTTTGCTGGGTCCCGAAATGAAGGACGAAATACCTTTCATTGATTTAATGACGCGCATAGAGTTCGGTAGTGGTAATATGCGTTATAATGATCTGGTCTTTAAGGAAGGTATCGAATTTGTAGATCCTGATTACCTGAAAATGTTTGACTTTCCAATAAAATACGGGCGAAGAAATGCGCTTGACAATAAGGAAAATATCTTCATAAGTAAGAAGGTAGCAGACAAATACTTTCCCCAGGACGACCCAATTGGAAAGCAAGTGTCAATTAAATACGATAATGGTTTCATAGCCTCATACTATATTGGAGGTGTTTTTGACAAAGCGCCGGATCTTGCAAGTTTCAACCCCAGAATACTCATTTCAATGGAGAGTTTTTTCGAAGTGAACCATGATAAAAGTTATGATTGGTCGTATTATGCTGATGGAGTTTTTGTGTCTTTAAAGCCCGGCCATGATCCCGATGAACTGGAGAGGTTTTTTCCGGAATGGATAGTAAATCAGAACAATTCAAACCCACAATTTCGTACCAACGGTTTTGAAGCCATGATGCTCACAGACCTTTCAAAGAGAAATCATGAAATCTTGAGTAGTATTGCCGGCGGAGGACATCCCGCAGGTAGAATATCACTTACGGTAATTTCTATTATGCTGATGCTTCTGGCCTGTTCTAATTATGTGAATATTGCTGTATCATCGGCTACCAAAAGGCTAAAAGAGATTGGACTGAGAAAAGCGCTAGGCGGTACCAGGAAAAACATTATCAGGCAATTTTTGATCGAGAATATAATTACCTGCTTTCTTGCCGTTCTTTTGGGCACGTTTTTATCATTCGTTGTTTTCATGCCCGGCTTCAATGCCGTTATTCCTATCACTATTCCTTTTGAATTCTCGTCGTTACTCTCAATGTCTTTGTTTTTCACTGGCATCCTCTTTTTGGTCGGGTTGGTGTCTGGGGCTTATCCGGCTTTTTTTATTTCTAAATTTCAACCGGTTCACATTTTCCGCGGAGGTGAAAAGTTCGGCAGAAAAAGTCTGTTCAGTAAAATATTGCTGACCCTTCAGTTTATGATCGCCTTTTCCACTATTGTTGGTAGCTTCATTTTCACTGATACCAGCATTCAACTCGCTAATAAAGATCTGGGTTATACTCCTGAAGGAGTGGTTACCATACCTATAAAAAACGCACAGGAGTATAACGGGTTGAAAAATAAGGCCTTGCAGCATTCTGATATTCATGCCGTATCCGGTTCAAAAGGGCAGATAGGACTGTATGACCGGTTGACTACAATTAAATATGAAGACAACGATTTACAGGTAAATCTATACCTCACCGACGAGGCATATTTAAAAACTATGGGCTTGAGGTTGACAGATGGGCGTTATTTTAATAAGGGTGCAGATGTTGATAAAGCCGTTATCAATCAGAGGTTGTTAAGCGAAATGGGCTGGGACGATCCTTTGAACCATCATTTTATTTTTGAGGGAAAGAGATATGATGTCATTGGAGTAGTTGAAGATTTCCAGTTAGATGACTTCTATTTCGAGATTAGGCCAACCATGTTTTTAGCGATTAAAGATGAAAATTTTAACTATTTAACGGTTAAAACATCCTTAATCAAGGAAGTGGAAATAAATAATTATATGCGCGATACCTGGAGGGAACTGGCGCCGGATGATCCTTATGAAGGTGTTTATCAATCACAGATTATGGATGATTTTTATCGGGAAAACAGATCCAATATTTACATTATTATATTCATTTCAGGGTTGACATTAGTACTGGCCTGTATCGGATTATATGGCTTAATAGCTTATAACATAAGTAAGCGGCTTAAGGAGTTTAGTGTAAGGCGGGTGTTGGGCGCAAACCTTTTCAGTATTATCCAAAATATAAATAAGGATTATATATGGATATTAATCATAGCATTTGTACTGGGGGCCCCTTTAGGTATGATACAAATGACCCAGCTTATCAAATCTATATATCCTGAAGCGCCTGGGGCTACTTTATGGCCCTATGTAATTGCCATGTTAATAATGTTCATATCGCTTGGTGTTACCATCTTGTCTCAAGTTAGGAGGGTGGCAAAAAGTAATCCGGCCAGTGTGCTTCGCAGTGAGTAGCTAAAAAACCAGGGAAAATTCTGAACCTTTATCTAATTGTGACTGTACAATCAGGTCGCCTTTATGAGCCCTCATGATCTGTCTGGATAGGCTGAGGCCTATTCCGGATCCTTCTTTTTTTGTCGTAAAAAAAGGAACAAATATGTTGTCTAATGTCTCTGCGTCTATTCCGGATCCATTGTCAATCACACTGAGCAGTGTTCTACCGGCGTCAGTAGAAGATCGAACCACTATTTTCCCTTGCTCTCGGCCGTGTACTGCTTCCTTGGCATTTTTTATTAAATTTATCAATACCTGCTCTACAAGTTCAGGGTCAATCTGCATAAAGTTAGCCTGAACTTCATTCTTTAGAGTAATGTTTGATTTCTTCATGTCGTGCTGCAGTAGGGTCACAACGTCGTTAGTCAATTGCTTCAAATCCACTTTCTGAAATTTAGGTTGAGGAATTTTAGCAAGCTCCCCATAGGCATTTACGAAACTCACCAGTCCCTTGCTTCTTTTTTGTACCGTTTTTAGGCCGATTTTCAGATCGGCTAAATCCTCCTGATCTAACGTGGATAAGTCCTTAAGTTCTCCGTTATTTTCCGTAATCATTTGATTAACCACCTCGGTAAGTGTGGATATGGGAATAGCTGAATTTTTGATTTCATGGGTTAAAACCCTAATCAGTTTTTGCCATGATTCCAGTTCTTGCTCGTCCAGTTCTGCTTTTATGTTTTGAAAAGACACTAGTTTGTAGAGCTCATCATCCAGTTTAAGTTCTTTGGCTATTATCGAGAGGCTCAAAAGTTTATTATTTACCAATATCTTCAATAATTCCCGTTCTCCACTTTTTAATTCTAATACACACTTGCCCAACTTCCTGTCAATCTTGGAGATGGCTTTGGCATTTTTCAGATAGGGTTTTTGAAACAGTTCTTTGGCTGCATCATTCATCAAAGTGATTTGGAGGTTATTTTCTTTGAAGCCGATCAAGGGTATCCCGGAGTGCTCAACCACGGCTTGCAGGAAATGATAGTTGGATTCCTTCTCCCTTCTCAATTTCTGAAATTCATCGGTGATAGTGGTATAGGCATAATGCAATTCAAAATCATTTGTATCTAAAGCCTTTAACGAGTAAGTATTCGAAAAATCGTTTTGCTGTATGGCAAGCAAAAAATTGCTGAGCTCTCGCTTGGAGCGCTCAATAAACTTGACCAAGTCCAAAAAGGAAATAAGCATGAAAAGAAAAAGCCAGATAGATACCAGCCAGAAATAGGTTTGAGTAAGTACATACATACCCGTGTAGCCTAATATCAAAATTACTGCCAGCCTGACGAAGATGTTAACGCGAAACGATTTAAAAACCATTGTTATTTTAAATAGATTTTGAGTATTTGTTAAAATTGCATTAAAACCAACTTAAAATATCATGAACCAAAGAATTTCATTTATAAGTCTCTTTATGTCAGCGCTTTTGGCAGCGTGTTCCACAAATACCCGTAAAGAAACAGCAGAAGCGGAAGAAGTTGTAGTAAGTAACGCTCCAGAAGTAGTAGGCGTAGAGGTAACCTATTCAACTGATTCCACATCAATGAACGGTTACATTGCCTATGATAAGAATAAGGAGGGTAAAAGGCCTGGTATACTGGTTATCCATGAATGGTGGGGCCATAATGATTATACTCGCCAACGTGCAGATATGTTAGCAGAACTGGGGTATGTGGCGCTAGCTGTGGATATGTATGGTGATGGAAAAGTTGCTGATCATCCGGAGGATGCTGGAAAGTTCAGCATGTCTGTTATGACCAACATCGATGAGGGGCAGGCAAGGTTTGAAAAGGCTTTGGACTTACTGAAGAGTAATGAAAATGTTGACCCTGAAAAGATTGCAGCCATTGGTTACTGCTTTGGAGGTAGTGTAGCGCTGACAATGGCGAATGCAGGTTTGGATTTAGACGCGGTCGTGGCTTTCCATAGTGGCGTACAATTGCCAATAATGCCGCAGGAAGGAATAAAGGCTAAGGTACTCGTTTGTAACGGCGCTGATGATCCTTTTGTATCGGCAGAATCTGTGGAAACGTATAAAGCTAAAATGGACAGCGTGGGCGCCGACTATGCATACATTGCTTATTCCGGGGCAGTCCATGCTTTTACCAGCAAGGGAGCGGATTCATTAGGCAGTAAATTTGAACTTCCGTTAGCATACAATAAAAGTGCGGATGAACAGTCTTGGGAGGAGATGAAGAAACTGTTTGCTTCGGTTTTATAGCTTTTAAGAGATCGTAAGTGTTGAATAAAGAGCGGTTTTGTCGCTCTTTTATAACCCATACTTCTCCATTTTTCTGTATAGGGTACTCCTGCCCATACCTAGTTCTTTGCACGCTATACTAAGATTGCCATTACAGGTCTCAAGGGCTTTAATTATGGCTTGCTTTTCTACCTACTCCACTTTTAGTGTATTACTATGGGTCGGATTTGAGGCTTTAGTGGCACGGATTAAAAAATCTTCCGGGCCTAGATCGTTTGTACTGGACATTATAACTGCGCGCTCTACGGCGTGCTGCAATTCTCTCACATTGCCAGGCCAGCTGTATTTTTTAAGCTTTGAAAGGGTCTCTTTTTTGATTTTAACGTTTGGCTTATCGTATTTTTTGCCGTAAAACTTCAAATAATGATTGACTAATAAGTCAATATCTTCTTTTCTTTCGGACAGGTCAGGGACACTAATTTCTACTGTGTTTATACGATAGAGCAGATCTTCTCTGAAGAGTTCGTCAGCCGCAAGATCATGCACGGGTTTATTGGTCGCAGAGATAAGGCGAATGTCAATCGGAATTATTTTATTATCACCGACACGCGATATGGAACGGTTCTGTAGCGCTGATAATAGTTTTACCTGCAGATTCAAAGGTATATTGCCTATCTCATCAAGAAAAAGAGTCCCGCCTTTGGCCATTTCAAAACGCCCGATCCTATCTTCCTTGGCATCTGTAAACGCACCTTTCTTGTGTCCAAACAACTCGGATTCAAACAAGGATTCGGTAATTGAGCCTAAGTCTACTTTTACAAACGGTTTTTTGTTTCGCTTAGAGGCTGAATGAACGGCTCTGGCGACAAGCTCTTTGCCTGTACCGTTAGCGCCAAGGATGAGGACATTAGCGTCGGTTTTGGCTACTTTCTCAATGATGGAAAAGACATTCTTCATTGCCGGGGAATCTCCTAAAAGGTCTCCCTTAGCTGAACGGATATCATTTTCTAAAACCTTTGATGTACCTTCAAGCCTTGAAATCTCTTTCTTGCTTTCCTTTAGGTCAAACACATTACGAACGGTCGAAAGTAACTTTTCTTTTTCCCAGGGCTTGACTAGAAAATCAATGGCTCCATCTTTCATGCATTCTACAGCCAGTTGAATATCGCCATAGGCAGTATTCATAATTACTTGAACTTCCGGGTCAAGTTCTTTTATTTTTCTAAGCCAGAATAAGCCTTCATTACCGTTTGTGGCCCCTGTTTTGAAATTCATATCTAATATGATAATGTCAGGAGATTTGGATTTGATGATCTTTTCTAATTGCTTAGGGGAAGACTCAACCTGTACTTGCTCGAACTGGTTACGTAAAATCATTTTTGCCGTTATCAGTACATCTTCGTCGTCATCAATAATTAATACGTTACCTTTTTTCTTACTCATGTTCTGCTGGATTTGACTAAAACTACCAGTTGTATCACATTGAGACAAATTATTGTGTCATAACGATACATTTTATCTTTTAAAATATGGAATATGGATCTTTAACTTAATGATAATGAGTTGTTTAAGTTTATGGCACATGAATAGACAGGTGTTGTGTAAAATAAATCTTAAATCATGTTCAAGAACTATTATAAAGTAGCCCTACGCAGTCTTTTGAATAAGAAGATGTTCAGTTTAATTAACATATCCGGTCTGGCGCTGGGTATGGCTGCCTGCCTGAGTATTTTCTATTACGTGAGCTTTGAGTTCAGTTATGAAGAGTTCTTTCCTGAAAGTGAGAAGATTTATCGGGTGTATTTTGAAAGAGAACAAGAGGCAGGCACTACCGTTTATTTCTATCCCGGTACGGCATTGCAACCCATGCTCATTGATCAGCCGATAGTAACTGATGCGTTTAGGCTGGTAAACAAGGACTATCAAAATAACAGTCTTGTCTACAAGAAAAATGGCAATGTCAAAACTTTTGAACAGTCCGGTGTTTTTTATTGTGATAGTAATATTGCTTCAACTCTCGGCCTTGAGATGGTCGCCGGTTCGTTCGCTAAAATGGATGAGCCAATGAAAATTGTCCTTCCTGAGCGCTTGGTCAGCAAGTTTATTAGCCCTGACCTTGCCATCGGTGAAACCGTAACATTGCGAAATAACATAGGTGATAAAGATTTTGAGATCGTGGGTGTATTTAAGGATCTGCCTGCCAATACGATTTTTCAGTTGAATGTACTTCTCTCCATGCCGTCATATGATGCCATTGAAGGCGTTGAATCTACAAACAGCTGGACGAACTGGAATACGCGGACATACTTCAAAAGTGAAAAGCCTATTCAGGAAATCAGAGCTACACTCAACACTGTCATAGAGAAGGACCCAAATTTTAATGATGATGCTAATACGTGGAGACTAAATATGCTACCTCTTGAGGATATGCACCTTAACATACTCCAGGAGGACAACACCATCAGTAACACTGCTGAGCAGACCTTATATGGACTAGCCCTAATCGGTATCTTCATTTTGTGCATTGCCTGGATAAACTTCATCAACCTGTCTACCGCAAGAGCTATGGAACGCGCCAGAGAGGTTGGTGTAAGAAAGGTTTTGGGTTCATTGACCTATCAACTTCGGGTGCAGTTTATTATTGAATCGTTCATCATAAATATTTTAGCGGCTATTTTGGCCTTTACGGTAGTTCAGGTTTCATTGCCCTACATCAGTTCACTGACTAATCCAATGTTGATTGCCCCAACCCATCAACTGCTATTTTGGTCGGGAACAGTGGCGTTGCTGGTATTGGGTTCCATATTCTCAGGTCTATATCGCGCGTTTGTGCTATCCGGTTTTAAACCCACCAGCGTACTAATATGTAAGGTGTCATCTTTTGGCAAAGGGGCGCTTCTGAGAAAAGGCTTGGTCGTATTTCAGTTCATCGCCTCCACAATAATGATCACCGGTACTTACATTGTTTACCAGCAAATTACTTATATGAAGAACCAGGATTTAGGTGTTAACATTGATAATGTCTTACTTCTGGATTCGCCGCCCAACGACATATCCAGCGCTGATAACACCTTTCGGAATTCGGTTAACGCATTCAAGGAAGAAGTTGCAGGTCTCAATTCGGTTAATTATATGACCGCTTCCAGCTTCACCCCGGGCCAACCTATAGGCTGGAACACCATTGTTAAGAAAGCTACAGCAAGCGATGAAGACCGTAAAAATTTAATGCTGATCGCATGCGATCGTGATTTTGTAAAAGCTTATAACCTGGAGCTTGTGGCCGGACGTTTTTACAACCCGGGCGATGGTACTTTTGACAGAGGCGACTTCGTAATCAATGAGAGGGCGCTGCCGCTATTCGGTTTCGAAACCGCCGAAGAGGCTATAGGCGAGAAGCTCATTGAAGGTAGAATGTTCCCGGAACTGACCATCATAGGGGTAGTTAGGGACTTTCATCAGCAATCACTAAAGAATAGAATTGAACCTTGTGGTTTCGTGCTAAGCAGTTGGAGCAACTACTATTCCCTTGCGCTTAATGTGGACGAGTCATTACCTGCAGACCAACGTGCAGAAAGTTTGAAGCGAACTTTATCAGATATTGAGCAGCGCTGGGATAAATTCTTTCCTGAGGCAGCGTTCGATTATAATTTTCTTGACCAAAAGTTTGATGCACAATACAAATCTGACAATGAGTTTAGCGCCATCATTTCCTTCTTTGCTTTTATATCCATGGCGATTGCCGGTTTAGGTTTATTTGGCTTATCCTCTTACTCTGTAATCCAGAAGACGAAAGAGATTGGTGTTAGAAAAGTACTTGGAGCTTCCGTTTCAAGACTCTTCCTGCTGCTTTCCAGTGAATATCTGATGTTAATTGCCATATCAGTGGTAATCGCACTTCCCTTAGGCCTTTTTGGTATGAGCAAATGGTTAGAAAGCTATCCCTATCGTATAGAAATGCAATGGTGGATGTTTTTCCTACCGGTAGTGCTAATAATTGTAGTAGCAGCGCTTACCGTAGGCTATCAGGTGGTCAAAGCTACCTTGAAGAACCCTGTAGATAGCTTGAGATATGAATAAGCAATTGTATCAACCTGATACAGTTTAATGACTCATAATGATACAGTTAAACCTTCATAGTTTAACCTAACTATCACATATACAGTTAATTAGAAAAATGGCACAAACCTGGAAACCAATACTCTAAAAATCAGAACATGTTAGGAAACTATTTTAAAATTGCTCTTCGAAATATTCTAAAGTCCCCTGCCAACTTTATAGTGAACGTGGTAGGACTTTCCATAGGTATGGCGGCTTGCGTTTTGATTGTGCAATTTGTACACTTCGAAACAGGATTTGACGCGTTTCACAAAGAGGCGGGTTCTATTGTAAGAGTAGTCACGAATAGTAATGAGGGTAAACTAGCTTCTACGCCGGTTCCCGTTGCTCCTTTGCTAGTAACTGAATTTGAGGAAGTTGAATTGGCAGTTAGATTCCGCGAAACTTCCGGTATCCTAGAGACCACGGATAACAAAGTATCTAGTACGTCCAATAATATTTTAATGACAGAGATGTCATTTTTGGAAGTGTTTGATTTCCCGCTGATATCCGGAAGCGTTGAATCCCTGAATACACCTGGTTCTATCATTCTCTCAGAGGAAATGGCCAATCAATATTTCGGTTCTGCAGAGGTACTGGGCAAAGAATTAAACATGTATGAAGACAATTTTGGCTTACTGAAACTGTCAGTAACAGGTGTGCTGAAATCAATTCCTAAAAATTCTCATCTTAGAATGGATGCGTTAATATCGCTGAAGTCTATCGAGAATAATGACAGTTTTTGGGCTAAATTAGATAATTGGGGTTGGAATGATTTCTATACTTACGCAAAGTTGAAACCTGGTACCAGTATTTCTGAGAGTAGCGTAGTAGATTTTCTTGATAAATACATTGGCGAGGAGGCCCGACTTAATTCTAATCTGGAGGTTTTCTTTCAACCCATTGCCGATATCCATCTAAGCACTGATCTTGGAAATGAATATGGTCACAATAGGAGCGCCATCTCAGTTTATTTTTTGCTTTTGGTAGGTATTATTATTCTCTTAATGGCCGTAATAAATTATATCAACCTTGTCACAGCTAAGGGTTTTCAAAGGGCTAAAGAGGTTGGCATCAGAAAAAATTTAGGAGCAAATAAAGGTCAATTGGTGTCTCAATTCAGTTTTGAAGCCCTGTTTGTAAACCTAACCGCATTTCTCATAGCCATCACTGCCGTGCAACTTTCTATGCCTTTTTTAAGCGCTTCTATTGGTGGAGCGTATAAGGAACCACTGTTTTCGAATATTACAGTACTCTTGATCGCTTTTATTCCGGTATCGATAGGAATCCTTTGGTCTGCTGTTCAACCTTCATTACTGATTGCAGCATTTTCAATGAACGATATTTTAAAGGGTAAAGTGTCAAACTATGGGAAAGGACTACTTTACAGAAAGGGTAGTGTTGTAGTACAATTCGTGCTGTCATTAGCTCTTATGATAACAAGCTTTATTATTTATAAGCAAGTGGCTTATTTCCAGAATAAGGATTTGGGCATAAATGTAGATCAGGTTATTGTGGTAGAACGCCCTAAAAAGAATGTGAAACAATATGACGACCGTGCTCAATCATTTAAAGATAAACTTATATCATACGTCCAGGTTGAAGCAGTTTCAGTATCAGGTTCTATTCCATCCGGCGGATTTAACTGGTCAACCAGTAGTTTGAAGCGTACCGATAAATCGCAGGCAGGCGAAAGCGAGCAAGGTATTTCAATTACTTATATTGATAATGCATACTATGATGTTTATCAACCGGAAATTGTAGCGGGTTCTGCGCAGTATAAGGGCGAGGATACATCGTTAAAGGCCCTGATTAATGAATCGGCTTTAGCGCCATTGAAGTTTGAGTCTGCCGACGAAGCAATCGATAAGCTTGTATCGACCAGCGAAATATCTATTAAAATCATTGGGGTGATAAAGAACTACAACCATCGTTCTTTAAAAGTGAATGTTGAACCGGCGCTATACCTTCTTAATAATAATCCTAACTATTTTTCAATACGGTACAACACAGGCAATGACCCCTTAGCTTCTACTAAAAAAGTTCTAGATGTTGTTCAACGGGAGTACAAGCAAGCTTTTCCTGATAACCTTTATCAATACGAGTTTCTCGATGACCGATTTGAGCGTCAGTATAAAAGTGAAACCGACTTTGGCTGGGTCATGCTGATATTTACTTTACTTGGTATTTTTTTAGCCGCTTTGGGTTTGTTTAGCCTGTCAGCTTATAACCTCTCTCAAAGAACAAAGGAAGTAGGCGTTAGAAAAGTACTTGGAGCTAATACTATTTCTTTGTTATTGAGTTTAGCGCTTGATTTCATCAAACTGATCGGTATTGCATTATTAATAGCCGTACCACTAGCATACTATCTTGGGCAGCAATGGTTGGATGAATTTGCTAACAAAATTGACTTCACATTTGGTATTTTTCTTCTACCAATTTTAGCTCTTGTGTTCATTACACTTTCCACAACCGCCTACCACATGATGAAATTAGCGCGGATCAATCCTGTAGATAGTCTCAGATATGAATAGAACTATGAAAAAATTAATAACCAGTCTAATCTTTTTTTCTTGGGCCTTTTCAATTTACGCCCAGTCATACACAGATAAGTTAGCCATTGTTGAACTATTGGAAGGTAACTGGAAAGGTAATTTAAGTTATCTCAATTTTCAGGATGATAAAACAAGGGGCACAGTAGACCTTGAGATTAAAGGCGTCCGTTCTGAAAATGAGGTGGAATTGAAATACACGTATTATAACAATGGTGTGGTAGTGAGGGAAGGTAAGGATAAGGTAGTGGCAGATAATAATGCTAATAAATTCAACTTCAATGATGTCTGGGATTTAGAAAGCTTTGAAAAGACTGGGGAAGATGAATATGTAATTGTATTATCAACTAAAGGGAAAGACAACGGTAAGCGCTCACTGATGCGGAAAACTATAAATATATCTGCTTCTAATTTAACGATTAGGCGCGATATTAAGTACCTAAAGGCTGACACGGATTATTTTAACAGGCACATTTATAGGCTGGAGAAACAGTAAGTTATGCATAGAACGCTCTTTTTTATTTTAGCCAATATAGGCTTCGTTTCAGCTTTGTCCGCTCAGATTTTAGTGTTTGTTGACGAGTCAAAGAAACTGGACCAAGAGTTCATCAATGAGTATTATCCTGAAATTAATGAGGTAGCGGCCGGGCTTGATATTGGCATACAAAAATTCGATATTAGAGAAGGAGCGCCTGAAGAGGTAACACTTACACCGCAAATTGCCTTCCAAAATGAATATGGCCGTTCATTTTATGTAGGCAGGTATTCTGAAATATCCCGGTTCAAGGTTTTTCTTCGAACAGTAGCGAGAAATCCTCAGAGGCGGAAACCTAATATTAAAAAAGATATACTGAGTTATAATTCAGGGCGTTCTACGGCCGCGGCGCCCGTTAAAATTACTTCATTACAAGGAAAATACACCGGAAATAAAGGTGAGTTCTACCAAAAAGCCTTGGCCGCTTTTAACTCTGGTTTTGAGCGATTTTCCATCAGTAAAACGCTCAATTTTAAACGTACGGACCGGTTGTTTTATCTTGATATCCATCCGTTTGTGAGTGAAGATGGCTTGCTGTATTTGTCCTACGAAATATACAGCCAATTCAATTGTGTAGTACCTGTATATAGTCGGTTAATTAACCCTATGGTGGGTAAAGTAGCTGCATTTGAGGAGGTTTTTAAGCAATTGGGACACATTCTGGAGGCAAAAGTCTTTGAGATTAGCTCCACCGCCCAGAATGGCGATGCATTTAACCCGATTAAAAATGACATACGATCAAAAAGCTGGGGTGATCTTGGCTTAGAAGCATCGTCCACTCAAGGTATTGAGAACGCTACTATCATTGATGCCGGAGACCTTTCGAATTCCTGGTCTGTATTGGGAGCCGTAGATAAGATAACACCTATTATTCAGTTTAACTTTTTAGCGCCTTTGGATAATTACGCCGGAGAAGTAAAGGATCTTGAAGGAAAGATGAACTGGAACGGCGACAAACTTTCAGGAGTATTCGAGGTGGCTACTAGCAATGTTACGATGGGTGAGGAGACTTACGATAACAACGTTCACAAGAAATACATCAGAGTAAAGCGATTCCCTAAGGCCCAGTTTACTTTTGATGATTTTACGCTGGAAAAACGATCTCTTATTTATGATGAACCAGAAACGCTTCTAATTCCAGGCGTTTTCCTTTTCATGGGTAAGGAACGCGAAATAGTAGCTGTAAGTAATATAATTCCTTACATGACTGAAGATGGGAAAACCAATCTCATTGTCAGAGCTGAATTTGATCTCGATATTTATGAACACTCAAAAGTAAGAGGCCCGGATGGTCCTCAAGAAGCTAGAAAGAATATGCATTTTCAACTCAATTTTATAATGAATCGGCAAAATGAAACTAGTAATCAGAACAACTCAAACTCAAAATAAAATGGACAGATTTAAAATCACTTTCGCTGTTTTTGTAATCGTATTGGCTGCTATCGTTGAGTGGGCCTTTCATGATCCACATGCATTTGAAATCGTGGAGGAACCGCCCGGTGTAATTCAGGCTATTGGAAACGCCGGCAGTGAACAGATATTTACATTCAAAAAGTGGAAAATTGAAAAACTTGACTGGACGCCCGGTGATTACGAGAATATAAAGCTGGAGGTACTTATTGATTGCAAATCGTTAAGCAACGATTGGAAAGACCTGGAAAAGAATATTCGTAAGAAAAAAGACTATTTCTATGTAAAGAAATTCCCAACAGCGAAAGTCATTGTGAATGGGGCTCAAAAGGTTTCTGATCAGGAATATGCGACTGATATGGAATTGACCTTAAAGGGGATCACCAAAACAGTTCCCGTCACATTCACTGTTGATGCCTCCAACAATCTGAAGATCAAAGGCAGTGGTAAAATAAATCGGAGAAAGTTCAAGTTCACAGGTGGTGGACCAAAGGACGAGGTTCCCCTTAGTTTTGAAATAACACTTCCATCCGCAAACATTTAAGCAAAAAGACCTGAGCAAATGTTAAAAAGCTACGTTAAAACAGCCATAAGGACTCTTCTTAAGAGTCGTATATTTTCAACGATCAATATTTTTGGTTTAGCCATTGGAATGGCTTCGACTTTGCTGATCGCACATTACGTAAAATTCGAAAGAAGCTACGAACGGCATTATGCTAATGCTGAGAACATCTACAGAATAACACTTGATCTGTATAATGATGGTGAGTTCGTTGTGAACGATTGTGAAACCTATCAAACTTTAGGACCGGAGTTCAAAGCTGAGATGCCAGAAGTTTTGGACTTCGCACGCTTTTTTCATTTGGGTACGTCAGAAATATATGTTCCTGCCTCTGATACCAGGAATTATGAACATCTGATCTACTTTGCTGATGCGTCGGCATTTACGCTTTTTGATTACAACATAAAGTTTGGTGATCCGGCCGCTGCATTTGATAAACCACACAAGGTGTTGGTAAATGAATCAATTGCTAATAAATATTTTGGCAGATCTGATATTATCGGCGAACGAATTGAAATTGGCTCTCGAGATACACCCTTTGAGGTGGTTGGAGTCATGGAAGATTTACCACAAAACACTCATCTTAAGTTTGATATCCTTATATCCCATAATACAATACCCAAAATATGGAGTTGGTATGAGAAATATCCATGGGGTGGTAATAATGAATATACTTACCTCTTAATGGACCCTAATGCCAATCTGAAGGCATTTAATACTAAGCTCGAGGAGTACTCCCTGGGCAATGACAAGATGGAAGATGAAATCATCATTGCCGAGAAAATCACCACCATTCATTTGTATTCAAATAAAACGTTTGAGCCCGAAGTAAATGGAAGCGCTCAAACCGTGAACTTTATGGTCATTATTGCCATTTTTATTTTGCTTTTAGCCTGGGTCAATTATGTTAACTTATCTACTTCCAAAGCGCTGGAACGAGCCAAAGAAGTAGGTGTGCGCAAAGTAGTAGGCTCTTCTAAGGGCCAGTTAGTTGGTCAGTTCATATTTGACTCTTTTCTGGTAAATTTTTTGGCGGCAGTTCTGGCGTTTACTCTGGTACAAATGTCTATTCCATACTTCAAGAATCTAACCGGTCAGGATCTACCATCTTCTATTCTGGCCGAACCTCAACTCATGTTACTGCTAACCCTGATGATATTGTTAGGTACATTGGTTTCAGGTTTATACCCAGCTATAGTGTTGTCTTCATTTAAGCCTGTGTCCGTGCTGAAGGGAAAATTCACAAACTCCGCGAAAGGGTTGCTATTAAGAAAAGGGCTGGTGACTTTCCAATTTTTAACTACTGTGGTTTTATTAAGTGTGTCGCTAGCGGTTTATTTTCAGGTTCAATACTTATCTGATACGGATCTCGGCATTAACATAGATAATACTCTGGTACTTCGTTCTCCCCCGGGAAATCAATCTGACTCGATCTATTCCAGCCTGGCAAATACGTTTCAAAATAAGATGGCGCAAAGTAGTCTCGTTTCCGGAGTAACGAATACAGATGGGATACCTGGTTCAGAGCTTCATGACATTTCCACAAGCACAGGTATTAAAAGAGTAGAGGCTGATGAAAAGGAAGGGGCTTACAACTATTACCACTATGGAGTTAAGGAAAATTTCTTTGGAGTGATGGAAGTAGAGTTTGTTGCCGGAAAGGGGATTGTAGACGGTGTTGAAAATAGAGTGGTCATCAACGAAAAGGCAGTTCAAACACTCGGATTTGATAGCCCTGAAGGAGCCATAGGAAAGAAGATCACGTTTAATATGGCTGATAAGCCATCTGAAGTTGTAGGCGTATTTCGCAACTTTTTTCAAAGGTCGCCTAAAGAGGTGCACATTCCAATGATTATTTACGCCGGGGGTGGGGATCTGTTTGTAATCAAGTCAAATTCCGGACGACCTAAAGAGTTACTCTCTGAAGTAGAAGCAACCTGGAAAGAAGTATTTCCAAATAACGCACTTGACTACTACTTTCTTGACGATCGTTACAACTTTCAATACGAGACAGATCAGCGTTTTGGCAATGTAACCATATTGTTCACAATTCTTTCCGTTCTCATCGCCGTTTTGGGATTATTTGGGTTGTCCACTTTCACCATACTTCAGCGAAAAAAAGAGATTGGTATAAGAAAAGTACTCGGGTCTTCACTCGTTGGTCTTATTCGACTTTTATCGCAGGATTTTATTAGGTTGGTACTCCTTGCCGGTATCCTGGATGTTCCTATTGGCTTATATATTGTCAACTTATGGCTGGATAATTATGCCAGTCAAATAGAAATTGAATGGTGGCTATTCGCTATACCTATTGCCTTGATACTCTTGATTGCCTTTTCTACGGTAATAGGTCAGACGCTAAAAACGGCAACTGAAAATCCCGTGAATAGCTTAAGACAGGAATAGTCGTGCTGAGGAGTTATATCAAAATAGCGTGGAGGAATTTACTTAGACAACGGGTTTTCTCGTTGATAAATGTACTTGGCTTGGCCATGGGCATGACAGCTTTCTTTTTTATCACTCAGTACACTAATTTCCACAATAGCTTTGACACCTTTCACTTAGATCATAACCGGATGTATCGGATCGGGCAGACCTGGTTCAAGAACGGTGAAATTGAAATTGACGGGGTTACCAACTGGTATGCTTCGGGTCTGGCATTTGAAAAGAATATACCTGAAGTTGAAAGCTATGTTAGATTAAGGGAATGGGTGGGCCGGTCAGCTGTAGAGTATGATGGAACCAGTTTGCCTCAGGATAATATCTTTTTTGCTGACAGATCATTTTTTCATTTTTTTGATTACAAATGGCTTAAAGGGGATATAAATACCGCTTTTGATCAACTCAATGATGTGGTCATTTCATTACAAACGGCTACTAAATATTTTGGTGATGAAGATCCGATAGGTAAAAGTATTCTACTGAAACAAGGTGGGTATAATGAGGAACACCTGGTTAAAGGAGTTATACACATACCGGAAAACAGTTGGCTTCAGCCTGAGGTATTGCTCAACTACGAGCGTTTTGGTGATTACGGGAATTCAAACTGGGTATGGTCTGATGTTTACCTTTTCCTCAAATTTCAACCGGGAATTAACCCAGAGGATTTGAGTAACAAATTCAATAAAATAATGGAACCTCATGCTGATATCTGGCGCTCGGAAGGCTATGAGGTGGCCATGACATTTGACCGTATGGATCAACTTCATACGATTACAAAACCATCAAAGATCAGTAGCTACGTTGATCCTGATACACTCTCTATCCTGACCCTAGCAGCCTTAGCCGTGCTGGCGATGGCATGGATAAATTCAATACAGTTAAACACCTCACAAGCCTTAAGCAGAGCGAAGGAAGTAGGTATCCGCCGAACCATGGGGTCTGGGGTAGTAACCTTTTTCTTGCAGTTCCTAGTTGAATCCCTCTTTCTGAATTTTATAGCCTTTAGTCTGTCCTACACTCTATTTCAAAGTTTTAGCCCACTTCTTTACCCACTCTTAGAACTTGATGTCATTCCATTTCAATATGGCGCTGTTATCAGGCAAGGCTTGGTAATTGTGATTGTGGGATCGCTGATAACGGGTCTCTATCCAACCATTGTATTTGGTTTTCAAAACCCGGGTGATGTGCTTAAGCGCAAAACGCTAAATGTTGGAAAAGGAATTAGTGGTTTTCGAAATACCATGCTCATACTTCAGCTTACGTTGTCTTGCACACTTATTTCGGGTGCGGCATTTATATTTTTCCATCTCAAAGACATTCAAAAGCGTGATATTGGATATGATATTTCACAATTGATGGTCATTAATACGCCTATTGTGAAAGACTCTGTCTTTAACCAAAGGCTTGAGACCTTTAAAAAAAGGCTTAATCAAGAGTCAGATATTTTACATGTCTCGTTTACTTCCGATGTTCCCGGTAAGCGAGTGGCTTCCAACCATACGAGCTTAAGAAAAGTAGGAGCAAGTCCTGATCAGATCAATTCAAACTGGGTAATGAGAGCTGATGAAGCATTTTTGGAGACCTATGGATTGGAGTTACTCACAGGAAGAGGATTTGTCGAACAGGATATTCGTCATGGTAAGTCATTGATGCTGAACGAATCAGCCGTTTATAACCTCGGTTTCAAGTCCCCTGAAGACGCCCTCGGCTCGGATCTGCTGTGGGATGGCATCAACGAACCAGAAGGCTATAAAGTAGTTGGAGTAATTAAAGATTATCATCATACGTCCTTCAAAAACAAGATTAACCCAACTATCTATGTTCCCCTAACACGCTGGAAAAACTACATTACAGTAAAACTGAATTCGGAGGATCTGGCGGGCTCAATAACCACTTTAAGCAGGATATATGTAGAAACGTTTGATGATGATTTGTTTGATTATACGCTACTAAGCGACTATTACTATAAACAGTATGATCAAGACCGCCAACTTGGTGAGCTTATCTCCATGTTTGGTTTCATCTCTTTGGTCATTGTCTCATTCTGCCTCGTAGGTTATGCGGGCATGGTGCTCCATAAGCGCAAAAAAGAAATTAGCGTTCGTAAGGTTTTTGGGGCTTCCATGTCCTCCCTATTTGTGCTTTTGTCGGGCAGGTTTGTACGGTACATTCTAACGAGCTACATTTTAGCTACATCACTAGTTTACTGGTATGGTTCAGAATGGTTGTCACAGTATTTAGTCGATATTAATATTAACCAATTAGTACTTCTATCGCCTTTGGTCATGATGTTCTTAATCGCGGGAGTGAGCATTATGTCAAAGATGGCTCAAACTATTCAGGTTAATCCAATCACAATTTTGAAAGAACAGAATTAAGTCATGATTACAAATCAATTCATTACTATATGGCGCAGTTTACGATCAAACGTCAGCTATGCCATCATCAATACAGTAGGTCTTACATTAGGTATTACCTGCGCTGTGGTGATCTACACGTTCATCAGTTATGAGCAAAGCTTTGACAGCTTTCATGATAATTCAGATAACATCTATAGAGTAGTTCAAAGAAACCATACTGCGGAGCAAACACAGCATTGGAACACTACTGCATACACTTTAGCCAAAGCAATTCGCTCAGATTTTCCTGAAGTTCAGGTCACGCAATCCGCGGGTCCACTTACTCGAATCATAAGTTCAGAAGTGAATGATAGAGTCATCCGACATGAGGTGGAAAGATTACTTTTTGTCGATTTTAACTATTTGCAACTATTCAATTTTAAAAATGCTTTTGAGGGAAAAGAACTATGGATAGAAGGAAATCCATCCTCAGCATTTGAAAAATTGAATGCTTGTGTCATCACCCAGAAATTAGCGGAGAGATACTTTCCTGATGCAGTTCGAAATGGTGAAGCGTTATTGGGTAAGACACTTTTGCTAAACAATAAAGATCAATTAGAAATTACCGGGGTTATTCGAAACCCACCAGCCAACACAACTTTACTCTTTGAGATGTTGGTGAACTATGAATTTTTTGCAGTTAACAACCCTTACTTCGCCAATAACTGGTCTGGTAATTACCAGGGATACACCTATATAAGGCTCAATGAGGTAGCCTCCTGGGAGAATTTTGAGAATGATTTAGAAACTTTTAAAGCCAAGTACCTTAGTGAAGTTGATAACAAGCGCATAGAGTATCGCCTTCAACCCATGTCAGCAATCCATACAAGTGATGAGTATGGAACCAGCATTGCGAGTTATGTGGTATCGTCAAAAATGCTCAACGGATTGGCTACTATTGGTTTGCTTGTACTGCTGATTGCTGTAATTAATTATGTCAATCTGGCTACGGCACAGTCCCTCAAAAAGTCTAAGGAGGTTGGTGTTAGGAAAGTACTTGGTAGCTCGCGCATGAATTTATTTCGACAATTTATCCTTGAAACGATGCTATTGACCCTAGTAGCTATACTGCATGCTTATGCGCTGTCTGAGTTGATTTTAGGAGGTATTAACGGTCATTTATCCCATTTACAGCTAGACCTTCAGCTCACAAACGAGATATATTGGTTTTTGGCGTTGCTCTTTGTCTTTGTTACCCTTTTAGCAGGCAGCTATCCTGCTGCGGTAATGTCAGGATATTCTCCGCTCAGAGCTATAAAATCTGATATTCGAAAGAGTTATAAATCCGGTTCCCGAAATGCTTTAGTAATAGGTCAATTTGCGGTAGTTCAATTGTTGATAGTAACTACGGTTATTACTGGCAAGCAAATGGATCTATTCTTCAATAAGGACCTGGGCTTTGACAGCAAAGGCTTGTTAACCATAAATATTCCGGATCAATCAAATAAAAGCCTCACAACTTTAAAAACAGAATTAGAACGCTTGGCAGCCATTAACCAAGTTAGTTTTGCCTCAGGCATACCACTGGCTCCAAAGCGGCAATATGGAACTGCTTTTCGTTTTGCTAATCAAGATATCGAACAACAGCAGGAGGCCGAAATGAAAGTTGTTGGCCCGGACTACTTAAAAATGTATGATCTAAAATTGGTTGCAGGTCGATGGTTGGATCAAAACAATGTTACGGTGGACCATACTTTTAACGGATTCGTGGTTAATGAGACACTCGTACAAAGCTTAGGTACAACACCGGAAGAGATCATTGGAAGAGAAATAGCTATAAATGAAGGAACCGCTCCTGTAATTGGGGTAATTTCTGATTTTCACAATATGGGATTACAACTGGAGATTACTCCTTGTCTGCTATTCTATTGGCATGGCTTTTTTAGTGAGTCAGGTATCAGATATCAACCGGGAGCAAATGAGAGCGAACTCCTAGCCGGTGTAGAAAAAGTGTGGAAGGACGTTTTTTCTAAACAGATTTTCAAGCATCAATTTGTAGAAGACCACATGGCAGATAATTATAGAATTGAGGGCCTTGTTTTTGATGCGTTCAAAGTGTCGTCTTTCATAGCCATCGTAATAGGTTGCCTGGGACTTTACGGGCTAATATCGTTTATGGCGGAGATAAGAACGCGGGAAATTGGTATCAGAAAAACATTGGGAGCTAGTGTATCAGGTATAGTCTTTATGCTTTCGAACTATTTTCTAAGGTTGCTTTTGGTGTCTATTGTAATCGGATCGTTGGTAGCCTGGTTTGTGATGGACGGATGGCTTCAGGCCTTTGCCTACCGTATTGAAATGACGCCTCTGTATTTTGCGGTAAGCGCTATTTTAACAGCTGCCGTGGCTGTTCTAACTACAGTCGGAAAGACAGTAGTAACGGCCTCAATCAACCCTATAGAAAGTTTGCGAGAATAACCTTTGACTATGCTTAAGAACTACCTCACAACGGCCTGGAGAAACTTATCTCGCCAACCGATATTTGCAACGATCAACGTTATTGGACTTGCCATTGGGTTGGCCGCTGTTTATTTGATGACACTCTTCATTTGGGACGAGTACAGGATGAACGACTGGGTAAAAAATGCCGACCGTCATTATTTTATCGAATCCGATTGGAAAGCGGGACGACAAGGCCTTGAAATTGTGTCTTTAGCTCCTATGGGACGTAGTTTACAAGAGAACTATCCGCATTTGGTTGCAAACCATTTTACTGTTCACGCGCGTAGTTGCAATGTATCTGTTCCACAGTTAAACAAGAGCTTCAGATTAAACTTACAGGTTTTTGACGGTGACTTTTTGAATTCCTATGGAATACCTCTGCTTCATGGCAATGCTTCAACTGCATTTGACGAGCCCTCTGGCATTGTTATTCAGCACGATGTAGCTCAGAAGTTTTTTGGAAGGACTGATGTCATAGGAGAAGAATTGGTGCTTGAAACAGAAAATGCGGAATATGATCCTGTGGGCAAAAAGACTTTTATGATCACGGGCGTCATTGACAAACTTCCTGAGAACTCAATTACGGATAACCTGGGTGACCGAACCGATATATACATTGGGTCAGATAACGTCCCTTATTACGGCCCTGTAGATATGTGGAACAGGTGGGATGTTGATATAGTCCAGACACGAATAGAACTAAGGGAAGGGGTCAGCCCCGAAGATCTAATCGAACCTATGGCAGAATTAGTCCAAAATAATGCACCTGACTATTTAGCAATTTTTATGATACTCTTGCTCACTGCTCTGAGTTCATATAATATCGGCCAAAATGATCAGGCTAGAGGAAAGATGATCAATATCCTAATCGCCATAACCATTTTCATCTTGTTGGTGGCCATCATGAATTTTATCAATATTTCGCAGGGTATGGCGAGTAAGCGGATGAAGGAAATTGGGGTACGCAAAGTAATTGGGGGGGTGCGCCAACAAATTATGTTTCAGTTCCTGTCAGAAGCGCTTTTGTTCACCGTATTAGCCTCTTTATTAGCCTTATGTATAGTACAGCTAACCCAACAAGAGTTCGCACTTTTAGTTAACAAACCTCATTTATTTAGTAACACTACTATTCCTCTTCTGTATCCTTTATTCGGCGGTCTTGCGATACTTATCGGACTGTTGGCAGGAATGTACCCGTCTATTGTATTAGCCTGCAAACCTACTTTGAATTCTTTAAAAGGGAAGGAGAGTATTGCTTTAAAAAAGGTAGATTTAAAGAAAGTACTGTTAAGCTTTCAGTTCTTTATTGCTCTATTCATAGTCATGACTTCCATGGTTGTTTCTGACCAACTGAACTTTTTTCTAAACAAGGACTTAGGTTATGAATCAAAGAATATCGTGACTGTCACATCGCTTCCAAGATGGTGGAGTGAGGAAGGGGTACAAAAAATGCTAAGCCTGAAGGAGGAGTTTAAAAGTATTCCCGAGGTAAAGTCGGGGACATTGTCGTTTGAAATACCGGACGGGAGATATGGCCAAACCTTCGATTTTAGTAATCCTGAAAAAGCCATAGATGAATTTTACACTTTTCCGGTGATCTCATGTGATGCCGAATATGCCGAGAGTTTCGATTTAGAACTTGTCGAAGGAAGGTTTCTTAACAAAGATGATGGGAATAATGAACTTAAGAAAGTTGTCTTAACGGAAAAGGCGGCTTATGATCTGTTCGAAGATCAACCGGTGGTAGGTAATCTGATAAGAGGAAGGGATACCCTTGACTATGAGGTAGTGGGTATTGTTCGTGATTTTAATTTTGGCTCTTTGCACAATCCCATTCAAGGATTGGTATTTACTGAAGTCACAGATCCATTGCTTTACCGCTACTTCAGCTTCCAACTGAGGGCAGATGGGTACGAGAGCGCCATCGCCAAAATTGAGCAGAAGTGGAATCAACTCTTTAATGACGTTCCTTTTGAATATGTTACTATTGAAGATAAAATTCAAAGCCTTTATGAGAGTGAAAGACAGTTTAAGTCAGCATCAACAATAGCCGCACTTCTTTCCATAGCTGTCATGGCCATTGGTTTGTTTGGTGTTACGATGCAAGGCGCTGCGAAGCGTACTAAGGAGATAGGTGTGAGAAAGGTTTTAGGCGCTTCGGGGAAGGATATCATTAAACTACTCTCGAAAGAGTACATGTGGCAAATAGCTCTGGCTACACTATTGGTAGTTCCTCTTTCGTACCTTGTTTCAGAAAAGTGGTTGAGCAATTTCGCCTACCGTATAGATCAATCATGGCATACCTACGCAGCAGGTGTTTTTGCCATTGCCATTATTGTTGCTTTTACCATATCATGGGAGCTTCTTAAAGCGGCATTAAAAAACCCTGCGGACAGCATAAGGCATGAATGACATGATATCCTAAATAATTATTCTGTGATCAAAAATTATACTAAAGTTGCTTTCAGGCATTTATTCAAACACAAGGTTTTTACCTTGATAAATATTCTGGGCTTGAGCATAGGTTTAACAGCTACAGGTCTATTGTGTCTCTACTCGAATTATGAACTTAGCTATGATCAATCCCATGAGAAGGCGAGTCGGATTTATAGATTAACGCACACTAGAATCTCTGAAGGGGCTCAGCAATATTCCAGCGCTACGAGTTTTCCGGAGCTGGGAATTGAATTAAAAAACAATTTCGCCGCTATTGAAAGCATAGCTCGTCTCTTTAACATAGGTAATGAGTTTACTCCCGTTTTTAACTATGATAGAGCCGGCAATCGAATAAGCTTTTCAGAACCACGGGTGTTCCTGGCTGACAGTACTTTCCTAAAAATCTTTGATTTGGAAATGCTAAATGCTGCAAATGAAAATCCATTATCTGTCAAAAATGGTTTAATTATTTCCCAATCACTGGCACGAAAGGTCTTTAACAGCCTGGATGTAGTTGGCGAGGAGGTGGAATGGAAAGGTCAGGGAAGTTATACAATTACCGGTGTATTTGCAGACCTTCCTAAGAATAGCCACTTTGACTTTGAGATATTGGCCACCTGGTTTAACGTGTATGGGTCAAGAAGTCTCAAGCGGTGGGATGGCTTTTACAACTATCTTCTATTGAATGAACAGGCCAACCGGAAACTATTGCAGGAAGAGATAAAAGGTTTTGCTACGGCGTATTTATCAGAATACAATAATTCAAGAAGCTTGAGTTCTATTGTAGACCTGCAGTCGTTAAGCTCAATTCACCTTCATTCCCACTTACAAAATGAACATGAAATCAATGGGGACGCTGATGTCACTTATGGGCTTGTA
Organism: uncultured Flammeovirgaceae bacterium; assembly: GCA_937899105.1. Taxonomy (GTDB): domain Bacteria; phylum Bacteroidota; class Bacteroidia; order Cytophagales; family Cyclobacteriaceae; genus Fulvivirga. Next base: position 32,747 of record CALBPF010000038.1, read on the forward strand.
ATCATAGCAGTTTTTATTCTGATGCTGGCACTTATTAACTATATAAACCTTTCTACTGCAAATGCCATTGAGCGAGCCAAAGAAGTGGGGATTAGAAAGGTAATAGGTTCACAAAAAAGCCAGTTGATGTGGCAGTTCCTGCTGGAATCTTTTTTTATTATGTGCTTGTCCAGTGTATCGGCTATAACCGCAATACAGATGGCTTTACCCTAATTTAGTGATTGGCTTAACGTCGATATGGTAGTTCTGCATTGGCATCGACCACAATTTTGGCTAATGTTGATTACTGGTATGACCGTTACAACATTATTGGCGGGCCTATATCCAGCATTTGTAATGGCCCGTTTTACGCCCATAAGTTTGATCCGAAGAAAGGAAAAGTCTAAGGTCAAAGGATTCAGCTTAAGAAATGTGTTGACGGTCTTTCAGTTTGCTGTCTCCTTATTTTTAATTGCCGCGACGCTTATAGTCGTTGAACAAATTCAGTCTATCAAGAAAAAGAACACCGGGTTTCAAAAGGATCAAATTCTGGTGATCAACCTCTTTGAGCTTGTATCAGATCTAAGAGATTCTACCCACGGGTATAAACTTGAGGCGTTGAAGAATGAAGTATTGACTAACCCTGCGGTAGGTGGAGCAACGATTAGTTCTGACGTCCCTGGTAAGCAAGCTACCTGGCGGGGTGTAAATCGGTCGCAAGAAGATGAACATGTTGTGTCATATCGCGTGCGTGTTAGCCCGGACTTTAACGAAGTTTACAATATCCCCTTAACTGCAGGTCGATTTTTTAAGACGGAAGATGGGCGTGTCAAACGGCAGCTTGTAGTGAACTCTGCCTGGGTAGAAGGAGTTGGCTTTCCATCTGATGAGGAAGCTGTTGGAAAATTTATACCTATAGGCGGCAATGATTACGAGATAATAGGGGTTTTGAAAGACTTTCATCAGATATCTCCTAGATATGACGTCGAACCTATGATCTTCTCTATGGGAATAGGACACCAGACATACATGTCAGTTGCTTTAAACTCCGCTGACTTTCAAGGTGTTCTTACGCATATCCAAAATGCTTGGGATAAGGCCTTTCCTTCCAGGCCATTTCACTATTTCTTTTTGGACGACCATTTTGAACGTCAGTTTGAAGCTGATATCAAAACCGGACAGGTAATTTCTTTATTTTCAATACTTTCCATATTACTTGCTTGTATGGGAGTTTTTGGTTTGAGCACTAATTTAGCTTACCAAAGATCGAAGGAGATGAGTATTCGTAAAGTACTGGGAGCCTCCATGCTTGGCTTGATTCAGCTCTTTCTAAAAAATTACATGATTCTGGTACTCTTCGCTAGCTTGATTGGACTACCAATGGCTTACTGGATTGCCGAAATATGGCTTAATACTTATGTATTTAAAATTGAGGTCGGTATTATTTATTTCCTGCTGCCAATAGTGTTTATGATGGTTTTTACTTTATTATCTACACTATCGCAAAGCATTAAAGTGGCCGGGACAAATCCGGTAGAAGTTTTAAAGAAAGATTAGTGATAACTAACAATCATATTGGCAACGGTTAAGAGCTCTTGTTGTCTTTGTTACAACATGTTACAAACCTTTACGGGCGGGTGACATAACAATTTTTGTTCTATCTTAAATATAAACTCAAAATAAACAACAATGAAAAAGCTCAACTTACTATTACTTTTAAGTCTGGTAGCCACTTTCGCATTTGCGCAAAAAAGTGATCAAACCTTGAATATCAATGACATCGGCTACTTTAATAAAATATCAGTAGGTCCACATGTAAAACTGCACTTCGTTCAAGGCGACAAAGAAGAAGTGAAGATTGATTATCGAAGAATTGATGAAGAAGACATCCATGTGAAACTGGTAGGGAAAACGTTAAAGATTCATCTTGAAAAATCTAAAACTCTACCTAAAAAGGTTAAGGTGTATAACGGTATGTACAAAGAAAAAGTAAATGTTTATGCTCGTGCCCGTGTAACCGCTTATGTAACCGTACGGGACCTGAAAAAGATTGTATCCAAAGGGGAGGAGTTTGTATACAGTGATAAACCTCTTGTTGTTGACAAACTCAAAATCAAATCTTATGGATCATCCGATATTCGATTAACCTCACTTAAAGCCGATCGTTTAAAAGCCGTGTTGTGGGGAGAGCATGACCTGAGAATAAAGGAAGGCATAGTTAAGAAGCAAGTAATTAAAGGCGTTGGTGATAATAATATTCAAAATGAAGATCTCATCACCAATGTTACCAAGGTTGGCGTACTGGGTGAAACGGAGATCGATGTTAATGCTAAAGATTATTTGCGTTTGAGCTCATTAGGGGAATCTGTTGTAAAATATAGTGGCCTACCACGAATTAATCGATGGTTTACTATTGGAGAGAATAATATGTATAGGGTACGTTAATGTATCACAACATTAGATTACCTTAATATTCACCTCGTCGTGAATCAAGTCTTCAAAAAAATGGTGCAGCGTGTACATTTGCTCTGCACCTATTTTTTGTCCTGCTTGAGCTATGATGTAAAGTACGGCAGCTACAGTGAGCAAAACAGGAATTACCCAAAGTATTCCGCTACTCATACCCAATGATATTCGTGAAAAACCGATCACCAAAATAAATAACCCT
>CALBPF010000039.1 GCA_937899105.1 uncultured Flammeovirgaceae bacterium
ACACCTAACATCTCAGGCATGCGCTGATCACTCAGAAAGAGAGCTACATTTTCTCCCTTATTTTTAAGGTCTTTCAAAGACTGTAGCGCTTCATTGGCTGATTCCGTAGCTAGTATTCTATAAGATTTTTTGTATGCGTTTCTTAGATCCCGTACAACTGCCTTTAAAACAGCGGGATCATCGTCAAGGGCAAAGACTATCGGTTTTTTCATTTAATTGGTAAGCAAATGTTAAAGGTGGTTTTACCGGGCTTGGAGTTAACTTTTATTGCACCATTATGTTGCGAAATAATTTGTTGAACTACATCAAGGCCCAGACCTGTACCTTTACCCACCGGTTTAGTAGTGAAAAAGGGATCAAATATTTTGTCCTGGATGTCTTCCGTGATGCCTTTTCCGGAATCGGTAATGTTAACATTTACAAAGTCACCGTCCTGGAGGGTTTCAATGTTTAGCTTCTTAATATTTGAATCTTCCATAGCATCAATGGCATTGTCAATTAAATTGGTCCACACCTGGTTCATCTCACTAACAAACAAAGACACAGCTGGAAGCTCACTTAAGGTGGTTTCAACCTCAACTCCACCTTTACCTACTTTATGTTTAAGCATAGTTAATGTATTATGAATGCCTTTATGAATATCTACCGGCTGCTTTTCCGGCGCCTGATCCATGTGCGTATAACTCTTCACTGAAAGTACCAAATCGTTGATCCTTTGTGACGCGTCTTCAATCTCATTTACCAGTTTTTCTGTTGTGAGCACCTGGTTTAACCAATTAATGACCGGGAGTAGGTCCTCTTTCCTTACACATCCTTCAATGGTTTCGAAGTCTTCTTCGGAAAAGGCAAAATCAACAAAGTTCTCGGCAAGTTCATAACCATCTTCTACACCTCTTTCTTCAAGCCAAGAGGCTATGGCATCTTCACATTCGGTTTTTTGCATGAGAGGTAAATTCTGAACTCCTTGCTCTACTCTTCCAAATAGAATATTGTTAACGCAATCTACCTGTTCATCCGTTGATTGGATCTTAATTACTTTTTTAAAGTCTTCCGGAAGAAAGGAAAGATGCTTTTTCAATGACTGTGCACTTCTGACCACCGCAGCAGATGGATTATTCAATTCGTGCGCAAGACCCGCGGATAATTTTCCCAGAGCCATCATTTTATCATTTTGCTGCTGAAGCTTGGTGAAAGACCTTATTCTCGAACTCATATTATGAACAAGGGCCGTTGTGAGTTCTTCATGATTATGGATCATGGTTTTAAAATGATCCTTATGCAATATCAATACATGACTTTCCCTTGTTGCTTCTGCATATCCACTTGCTACTACTGCCCTTGAGTAAGGCAGAGTGCCGGTAATGGACTTAGCATCGAAGTTACCTATATTCCGAAATTGATCGTTTTGAGCAATTTTAATTTGAAATCTACCTGTGAGGATGATGAACATTTTATCCATAACATCTCCTTTTGCGAAAAGGTGATCGCCTACCCGATATACATCATAGGAACCATTGTCAATGACCCATTGTAATTGTTCTTGAGGAACATCTTTAAAATCTTCAATAGTTCTTAGCTGATCTAAGACATCTGTTTCCATTAAATAAAACTAACTAAATTGTATTGCCTGTAAAACAAAAAATCCGGCGCTTGGCCGGATTAGTTTTCAAGGGTAAGATTTCTAACTAATCAATAAGACTTGAAAGTGTTTTCGGATTTCGAATATAACTCGTAATCCAAATAACTACTAAAATAATAGATGGCACTAGATAACTTTGAATACCCTCCCCTCCAAGTTCTTCAGGAGCAACAGCAGCTGACATATGAACTACAATGGCGCCGCCCATATAGGCACTTAGCAAAAGTGTACCTAAAGACTGCGTCTTAGGAATTAAGAATAAAACGACAGATACTAGTTCCCCGATTGCTATCATTAAAATCTCACTTTCCGTAAAACCGACATAGGTTAACATTGGCCCGGCGGCTCCTGAAAACTTGCCAATTGAACTAAAGATAAGCATTGCGGAAAGTAAACCTGTCAGAATCCAACCGATGATTTTTTTGGTTTTTTCACTCATAATTGTAGGGTTTATTTGTTTCTAAGCTAATTATAAATGTTTAAACACCAATTACATGTCAAGTTTATTTTTAGTATAAAATAAATGGTACGGTTTTTCGTATTTTTAATAAATATATTTTGACGCTATGAAACTGAAATCACTCTTTGTCGCACTATTTGGCTGTGTATGTTTTTGGGTAAATGGTCAGGTTTTAAATACGACCTTCCCCGATATGTCCACCGAGACTGTTGATGATAAGCCAATTTCACTACCAAATGACGTGTCCGGTAAATATACATTACTCGGCCTGGCATATTCCAAAAAGTCCGAGGGTGATCTGAATACCTGGTATAATCCTGTCTTTGCCAAATTTATACAAAAAAGCGATGGACTATTTGGAGGTTTTGGGTACGATGTTAATGTCTATTTTATTCCTATGTTTACAGGGGTTAAGGCGGCAGCTACCGGTACCGCTAAGAAAAAGGCTGCGAAGAATTTCGATCCACAGTTATTGCCTAACATTTTGTTTTATAAAGGCAAACTGAAACCTTACAAGCAGGCGCTTGATTTTGAAAAGAAAGATGTACCCTACTTCTTTGTATTGGATGAGGATGGAAAAATTGTATACGCTACCTCGGGTAGATATTCAGATCGTAAGATGGATGAAATTGAGGAAGTATTAGACGAGTAAAGATTATGATCAGAACTTTAAATTGTCAGCAAAAACTCTTTTGACCTTATCGACTTTTGGTTTTACCACAAACTGACAATAGGGCTGCTCAGCATTATCATTGAAGTAATTTTGATGGTAGTCCTCCGCTTTATAAAATGTGTCTAATTCCGTTATTTCTGTTATCACAGGATCGTTATAAACCTTTGATTCATCCAGAACTTTTTTTGAACGTTCAGCGATTTTCTTCTGCTCTTCATTATGATAGAAAATGGCAGAACGATACTGTGTTCCTATATCCGCTCCTTGTCGATTTAGCGTTGTAGGATCATGACTTACCCAGAACACTTCAAGTATTTCTTCAAAGGAGACGATGCTTGGATCAAAGGTAATTTGGGCCACCTCTGCATGCCCTGTTCTTCCACCACAGATTTCTCGATACGTAGGATCTTTTACCTTGCCACCGGTATACCCGGATACCACTTCGGTTACCCCTGCTATTCTTTGAAATACTGCCTCTATGCACCAGAAACAACCTGCACCTAGCGTCGCTGTCTTAATCATTAAATTTCTTTTTAATTTTAAACCTCCTTTTCGAGATTAAGTTCTTTATCCAAGCGGTTTGTTGGTCGAAATATTTAATTCGGCAAAGTGATTTCAAAACGAGCACCTTTGTCAGGGGCTGATTTGATGTTAATGTTACCTTTTAACCGATCAACAGTTTCTTTCACTATATACAAGCCTAAACCGGTGCCCGATTTACTTTCATGTAAGCGATAGAACATATCAAAAATTTTGCCTTGTTGATCTTTTGGAATCCCGGGACCGTTATCCATAATTGATAATAAAAGGCTCCCATTGTTTTTTCTTGCCTTAATTTCAATCTTTTTTTCACCCTCTGGCTTATATCCATACTTTATAGCGTTACTCAAAATGTTCCGCACAATTACTTTAAGCCGCGTTGGGTCTGAAGTAAATTTCATATCATTGGGAATATCTATGATCTTTTCTGTCTGTTCTGCACCTTCAATATATTTGAGGTCGTCGAAAGAGTTAAGTATAAGCTGCTTTAAGTCAATTTCTTCTATTTGTACTCCCACTCTGGAATTTCTGGAGTAGTCGATAATATCTTTTATAAACTGATCTAACCTCACAATGGATTTTTCCATCATGTCATAATACTGTTCTTTACTTGCTTCGTCGCTTTCTTTTCTTATTAAGCTTATCAATCCAAGTACTGAAGCAAGTGGGGCCTTAAGATCATGCGAGGCGCTGTATACAAAGCTGTCAAGTTCTTTGTTTACTTTAGTTAGAATTTGATTTTGTTTGATGAGTTGTTTCTGAACATTTACCCGTTTCGTAATGTCTTTGGAAAAGAAAGCTATACCGGTGACACTATCGCCATAACTTATCGGAAATACATGAATTTCATAGTAGTTTTCCGAACCACCTAGATTGTAATTGTCTTGATAGACTGCCCGGTTATTGTCTAATGCATCATCGTAACGATCTTTCCATAGGGTTCTTGTAGCTTCATCCGGGATTAATTCCAAGATGCTCTTGCCAATCTCTACATCAATATCATAAGCCAACTTCCACTCGTTGAAAAACACCTTATTGAATTCTATGATTTTGTATTGATTGTCAACAAGCCAAATGGAGCTATCCGTATTATCCAGGATAGAACGGAGGTTTATTTCCTTTTTTTGTATGTATTGCGTTCGTCTAGCTACTTTTTCTTCTAATTCCAGGTTCTTTAATTCGATCAGATTCTTTTTCTCCTTTTCCTTTCTAATCAGCTCCAGGTAGAGTTCATGTATTTTTGCACTCAAACCATAGGAGAGTATGCTTATACAACTCATATAGCCAAAGTGAATAGAATATTTTACCAGAATTCCATACGGAAAGATTCGTAGGATACTTAGAATGAATATGAGAATAAATACGCCAAAAACCAGGTAGGCCGTAAGGAAGTAAACTGCTTGAGGTCGTTCCCATTTGACCGCCAGGGCGCCAATGAAAATTGTTACAAGAAGTACTAAAATTCCAATATAGCTTAAGAAAACAAAAGTAGACTGTAAATAGATCAGCGAAACGAGAACCAGGGTGGCGATTATACCATAAATAAACCACTTAATTCCGCGGTCATAGCCTTTTGACCATTCGGAAATCTTTAAAAAGTCCCGCATAAAAAAAAGTCCGACTATGTTACAGCCGGCGGCTATATATGCATCGTGATAACCGCTGGTCCACGAAACAAAAAAATGAAAATACTGAGCTGTAAAGCCATCTGCCGATCCGGTAAAAAGTGCAACTAAAAATGCATATAACCCATTGAATAGAAATACCCTAAACTTCGTTGTAATAAAGAGTAACAGATTATAAATCATAAGTATCATCATCGCGCCGTAGAAAATACCAATAAATGTTCTTTCATTGGTAATTCTCTCCTGGGCGATCTGATCATTCATTATCTCTGCTGAGATAGTCATATTATTTGTAGAATGTATTTTTATGAAAATACTTAGCTCTTGCCGGGGTTCAAGAGTTACTCGGAAGTTATTTCTATTGCCTTTAATGGCTTTTTTTCTCTGGGTAACTGATGTGCCTGAGGCATACGTCTCAAATGTGCCGTCTTTACCGGGCCAGTAAAGTTCCATAACATAAAGCGATGGATCTATGAAGTCAATTATGAATTCCTCCTTCGCATTAAGCGTGCTCAGGCAGGTGAGTTTTAGCCAAATTTGTGAATTGGTTTTTGGCAAGCGCAAGCCCTCTTTATCCATTGAAACAAAATACCCGGAACTTAAAGCGCTTATATCGTTTATATCTTTGGATTTGTCTTCGTCCAGATAATAACTCAGATAAGGATTTAAATTTGTAACCGCGTCTAACGACCGGATATGTAATACCTCTTGACCCAATGAAGGTAGGCTGGTAAAAAGTAGGCATAAAATTAGACCCATTCGCATACTTAGTCCCCAAGTGCTATTCCAATGTTTCTTGCGGCCTTTAAAATAAAGGAATCTTTACTTATCGCATTGTAACTCTCCGTTGCCTCTTTTAATGTCACCGAGGTTATTTCATTGTTTAGGTAAGATACCATTTTTCCAAATCCCCTTTCTAAAACCAACTCAAAGGCCTTTACTCCAAAAAGCGTGGCGAGGATTCTATCGAAAGCTACCGGGGTTCCACCACGTTGTATATGGCCGAGTACGGTTTCACGGATATCAGCTTTACAACCAGCTTCTTTCAATTGCCTCGATAGCTCAAAAGCTACACCTCCCAAACGTACATTTTTATAGCCCAATTCGTCACTTTTTTGGCTTACGATAGTTCCGTCTTTAGGCTTAGCTCCTTCGGCAATAACTATATTTGCAAAGCCCCTACCCTTGAAGTATCTTTTGTTGATTTTGGAAACAACCTTGTTTATGTCGTAGGGAATTTCAGGAATAAGGCACACCTCTGCTCCACCGGCAATTGCCGTATGCAATGCTATCCAACCCGCATCGCGCCCCATAACTTCCATTATCATTACTCTGTGGTGACTTTCAGCTGTACTTACCAGCTTATCGAAGCTATCCGTGGCGATTTGTACAGCGGTTTTAAATCCAAAGGTAAAGTCAGTTGCCGAAAGATCGTTGTCAATGGTTTTTGGTACTCCGATAATACTGAGCCCTTTTTCAAACAACTTTTGTGCAATTCGCTGAGAGCCGTCTCCGCCAATGCTGATAACCGCATTAACACCAAGTTCATTTAATTTTTCTATTAAATCGTCTGAACGATCAATAGTTTTAATTGAGCCATCACCTTGTTTAGTTGGAAAATCAAACGGATTACCCTTGTTAGTAGTTTTTAAAATGGTTCCCCCTTTAACATGGATGCCAGCAGTAGCTTTGTTATTGAGCTTGATGATTTCCATTGGGTCTCGCAGAAGACCGTTGTAAGCCTCGATACTGCCTATGATTTGCCAGCCTTTTTCTTGCTTCGCTCTTTTTGCGATCCCTCTGATTACGGCATTCAATCCCGGGCAGTCTCCGCCACCCGTCAAAACCAGAACTTTTTTAGTCATAGCGCTCGCATCATAATTGGCATTTAATTTAACTAGTTTTATCCATTGTAAGGATGAATTTATTCAATATCAAAATTATGAGGCTGACAAAGTTATGAGCAATGGGGTTTTAGTGTACGGAGCTTATGGGTATACCGGAAGGTTAATCGTAGATAAACTCTTGGAATCGGGGATACGCCCTCTTTTATCAGGTAGGAACGAGGCAAAGTTAGATGAAATGGGGAAAGCCCTGGGACTCCATTTTGACAAGATTGACTTGAGCGAACAATCAGCATTGGAAAAGCTATTAAACCAAGTTGATTTGGTTGTACATTGTGCTGGCCCATTTATCCATACAGCCGTGCCTATGGTAAAAGCCTGTTTGACTACCAAGACGCATTATATTGATATTACCGGTGAATATAATGTTTTTGATTTGCTTAAGGGCCTAGGCGATCAAGCTAACAGGACAGGTATTATGCTACTTCCTGGTGCGGGTTTTGACGTTGTACCTTCCGATTGCCTTGCCAATAAACTAAAAGAGCAACTGCCTGATGCGGAAGACCTGATTTTGGCGTTTACCACCAAGGGCGGGAGACTATCTAGAGGTACAGCGAAGACAATGGTAGAAAATTCTGACAAGGGACATCTTATTAGGAAGAATGGGAAACTAGAGCAGTTTCCTCTTGGCAGGCTGATAAGAAAGGTTGACTACGGCGGTTTCACTCAACTCTCTGTAGGGATTTCCTGGGGCGATATTTCGACGGCATATTACAGTACAAAAATCCCGAATATCACGGTATTTACAGGCGCTGATAAGAAACAGTTGAAAAGTTTGAAAATGGCGCACAGGCTGCGTGGCCTGTTGAAGTTAGGCTTTGTTAAGCGATTCCTTCAAAAGCAAATTGATAAAAAACCTCCGGGACCATCCGAAGAAAGCCGAAAGCGCTCTGAAACCTATCTCTGGGGGAAAGCCATAAAAAAAGAGAAGTCGGTAGAATGTAGATTAAAAGTACCCAACGGTTATGATCTTACTGCATCAGCAGTCTTGTTGATAACCCAAAAGATTCTTCATGGCAATTTCAAACCTGGTTTTCAAACACCGGCAACTGCCTACGGAAAAGATTTGATTTTTGAGATTGAAGGGTGCGAGTTAATACCTTAGCTATCTTTGTTTAACCTGTCGTTCACATACTCAATCTCTGTTTTGCCGTGGGGCTCCGGCTTGCCATGCTCATTCAAGCTTACAAACACGATTTTGTCAATTTGGAGAATAGTTTTATGATTCAGCTTATTACGGACCTTACAGGTAATCGTAAGTGAAGAAGTACCAAAATGGGTAGCCTCCATCCCAAGCTCAATGATATCCCCTTGCCTTGCTGAACTTACAAAGTTAATCTCTGAAATATATTTGGTCACACAGCGATGATTTTCAAGTTGAATGATGGCATAAATTGCTGCCTCTTCATCTATCCATCGTAAAAGACTGCCCCCGAATAATGTGCCATTGGCGTTAAGGTCTTCCGGTTTTACCCATTTTCTGGTATGAAAATTCATCCTTTTATTGATTTAATATATTGACCCACAAATTCATCTTTTCTTTTTAGCCTATACTGCATGATCCATCGGGGGTGTGGCAATGCATCGATCGCTTCAAACAATTGATATTTCTCATTCAATTTCTTTAAAAAAGCGATGTTCTTGCCCATTCCCAGGCTAAATGCTTTAGGCTTAGCTCCGAAGTCAATTTGTTTTCTAAGTTCTGCGACGATATATTCCTCCAGGCTTTCCTGAAGTTCCCTTATATCATAGTAGTTTAAGTTTCGCCCGTCCTTTACAAAACCTATCGGTGAAACCGAAGTGAAATAACAGTCATTGTAAAAAGCTGTAGCTCCTCCATAAGCTTCTATCATATCATAGATGTACTTTGAAGATAATTCAGCCTTCTTATCCATATCATTATGAATAGCCAGGACTTCTTTAAGTCTAATGGGATCAGTAAAAGGTATGCCAGTCGCTCCGCCTCCAAACCTTCCAGGATTTATGCCTATGAGAAAAGTTCGTGAATGAGAACCTGTATAGAACTGTTTGCAAAAAAGATTAACGAGATCCATTACGTCCCGATCTTCAAAAGGATATAATACTTCCACACCTGAGGGTAAGTTTTTAGGAATGGGAATCGACTTATAGTATTGAGCTACTTTTTCTCCAAATGTCATTGACCTTCTTTCATTTCTTGCATGCGCATCGGCATGCTGTCAATTAGATCAAAAAGTCGTTTATTTCCTATTTGTTCTTTTGATTTTAATTTAACCCCACCATCTTTTCCTATCAAAACAATACCGAATTTGTCGCTGGTGCTGAAATAGCGACGGACCAACCATTGGTAATCTTTAGCGGTCAATTTTTGCCCGGATGGGTTAATACCATCATACTTATTCAACTTAAATATGACAAGGTCTCTTTCTTTAAATTCTGTCTTTTCACCGGCAAAAACGGTAAGTTGTTTGGACAGTAAGTTTTTATCTTTGGCGTAAACAATTACGATTCTATTTTTCCATTTGTAAGATTGAAGCGGGCTAACGGTAATTGATAATAACCCCAAAAATAGTGATAAACTAAGGCTGCTGATCATCGTACCACTGTTCGTTAAAGGTCTTGCCGCTTGGCTCACCATATTTTAGTATCCTTATCACCATCCAAATAGTGAGTACATTTATTGTTACAAAAGACGCGAAGACATAAGGGTAAGGTAATCCTACATAGGGAGTGATTGTATAGAATATCAAAAATAATGTTGTTGCGGTGACCGAGACTTTAATTTTGTTCATGAAGTAGTAACAACTTGTCGGCGGATTTGGTTTTTATCCCCCAATTAGCTCGCTAATCATTTTAATATAAAACCATTCAAACTAAATATATACCGTTTATATTGATATTTCATTTTAAACGAAACACAAGTCCTCCCCTTTCACGTCTGTATAAGTAGGTCAAACAACAACAAAAATAAATAGGTATGAAATCATTAACAGCAGTTGCTGTGTTGCTCATAGTGGGCAGTGTAGCGTTCGCAAACAATCCAAAAAAAGACGAAAAAACTACTTCTTCTAAAGTAGCAGTCATTCAAAACACCAGTCAAAAATTTAAACTCATTTATCTGGAAGAAACAGCGGGTAATGTAAAGGTTAATATCAAAAATGCCCAAGGTAATTTGGTACATTCACAGTTGGTGGAAAACGAAGCTGGATTCGCTCAACAATATGATTTTGAACAACTTCCGCTTGGTCAATACACCTTTGAAATTATCCGCCCTGACGGCGCCAAAATAATCCAGAAAGTACAGCATATAGCGGCTATTGCGCAAGCTGAAATTAAGGCCAATGTATTGGATGTGAATGATAATAATAAGTTCAGATTAGCTGTCGTAAAATATAACGATCAGCCTGTGGATTTAAGAATTTACAATGATCAAGACGAATTAATCCATTCGGAAACTATACGATCAAAAGATAGCTTCAGAAAAACTTTCGATCTTATCGAAGCTGAAGGTGATAGTTTTCGTTTCGATCTTAAAAATAAGAACAGCACTCTAAGCGTTAGCGCTGGCTAAGATTACTTGTTTTGTTTAGGTTAAATAGGAGGTCAATCGCCAAAAGAGGCGATTTGGCCTCTGTTTTTTTATGAACTTTCATAATTTTATGATCAATTTGCCGGCACATGAATACATTTCTGTTTTTTGCCTTCCTGGTGTTAGTTCTTCAAGTGGCTATGTTTTTTATAATACGTAAGAAAAGGAGACAGGAAAAGGAGAACAGTGTTATTGAACGTTATAACATAAAAAGCCCTGCCGACGCATTTCGTCTCTTGCAGGATAATTCTATCCCGCAGGAGGATCGCGATAAGATAGAAGTATTGTACAAAGGTGAGGGAATAAACTAGAGCGTTACCTGGTGCATTGGCAAATTCATTTCCTTGAATACTAAGTTCATTCCTACTATATTGACTGGATGATCCGTCAGGAATTTAAGAACTATATTGGAATGAGTGAAAACTTCCGGTATAGGGGAGAAGAACAAACCCGGGTAGAAACTTTTAGTGATGCGGTTTTTGCTTTAGCCATTACTTTGTTAATTGTTTCGGCAGAAGTGCCGGATAATTTCGTTGAGATGCGATTATTCATCTTTGACATTATTCCATTTGCCTTATGTATGGGTTTTATCACCTATGTATGGTATGAGCACTATCTCTTTTTTGTACGTTTTGGGTTTAGAAGCAAGAAAATTGTTTTGCTGAATGCCACACTTCTATTTTTTCTGTTGCTCTATGTTTATCCACTAAAGTTTTTGGCTAAGCTCCTTGTAGGTATTTATGGCAACATGATTATTAAGCTATTTGGTATTACAGGCACAAGTTTTCCGGCAACAAGCTCAATGATCCAGGGACAGGAAATGTCTGAGCTCATGATTATTTATGGACTTGGAGCAGCGTTAATTTTCTTTATGCTTGTTCTGATGTATCGATACGCGCTCAGAAACCGTGAAAACCTTGGGTTAAGTAAAATTGAAGTTTTTGAGGCAACTTCCAGTTTGCAGTCGCATATACTCATGGGCTCCGTGCCTGTTTTATCTGTACTTGTAGCTCTTATTTTTGGGCATACCTTAGCGGGATCAATTGTCTCAGGCTTTATTTATCTACTCTATTGGCCACTTTTTCCAATATGGGGCCGTTTAAGAAGCAGAAAAATGAGGAGAGAATTCCCTGCTATCAAATCCTAGCTTGATACGTATATAGCTGATAATATCTTCCCTCTTTGGCGATCAGTTCGTCATGTTTACCACGTTCAACGATCTCACCATTTTCAACAACCAGTATTTGATCTGCTTGGCGTATTGTACTTAACCGGTGTGCTATAACAAATGTGGTCCGGCCCTTCATCAGCCCTTTTAAACTGGCCTGGATAAAAGTTTCACTCTCAGTATCCAGATTTGAGGTGGCTTCATCTAAAATTAGAATCCTGGGGTCAGCTAAAATTGCCCGGGCAATTGCGATTCTCTGACGTTGCCCACCGGAAAGTTTAACACCTCGTTCTCCTATTAGTGTATCCAACCCATCTTCAAACCGGTCGGTAAATTCATTCACATGCGCAGCTTTTACGGCCGTGCCCAATTGCTCATCTGTAGCGTCCGGTCTTGGAAATAGAATATTCTCGCGAATGGTGCCTTCAAACAGAAAATCATCCTGAAGCACAACGCCCAGCTTAGCTCTGAAGCTTCTTAGCGTCACTTTTGATAAATCTGCGCCGTCAACGGTTATCACGCCTGATTCAGGGTTCAGGAATGATGCGGCAAGACCGGCTATGGTCGATTTTCCGCTACCTGAAGTTCCTACCAATGCCGTAACTGATCCCGCAGTAGCATTAAAACTGACGTTTCGAACCACCTCCTTTCCTGTTTCATAGGCAAAAGAAACTTTATCAAATTGAACGTCGCCTTTAATATGATCCAACCCTATGTTTCGCTCGGAGCCATCATCTTCCAAAGGCATATTCATTATTTCTTCGGTACGATCTAATCCGGCAAAAGCTTCGGTAAGCTGACTGCCAATGTTACTCATTTGAACTATCGGGGCGATCATAAATCCCAAATACAAGGTGAAAGACAGAAACTCACCGAAAGTGAGGTCTCCCTTCATGATCATATAGCCACCTATGCCCATAATTCCAGTGGAGGCTAGTCCCAGTAAAAATGTGGCTGAACTGGTCACAATACTGGTAGAAGTCAGACTCTTTTTAACATTACGAAATAGCCGGTCTACGCCACTTTCAAAGGTTTTGATTTCCTGTGCTTCAGCATTAAACCCTTTGATTACTCGGACACCGCCCAGCGTTTCTGTGAGCCTACCGGTAACCTCCGCATTGATCTTACCACGTTCACGAAATATCGGACGTATATAGCCAAATGCTTTCAGAGAGATCACACCAAAAATGGCCACTGGCACTAGTACATAGAGCGTCATCATGGGACTGATGCTGATCAACAGAAAAAGAGAAATAATAGAGGTAAGTGTGCCGCCGAAAAGCTGCAGCAGACCTGTTCCCACCACATTTCGAATACCTTCCACGTCCGTCATGATTCTTGATACCAACTCACCTGTCTTGGTATTATCAAAAAAGCGTATGGGTAACTGAATAATGTGCCTTTGAACTTTAGCTCTTAATTGAGCAATAAGGCGCTGTGCTTCTACACTCAGTATTTGCGTAAGAGAAAAGGAAGTTACGGCCTGCACGGCAATAGCGCCTACAACCACGATAAGTATTAACTTTAATCTTTCAAGATCATTCTGGGGAATTACGTCATCCATTAAGATTTTACTGGCATACGGTAAAACCAAATTGGCAAGGCGGCTTATTACAATCAAAATAAGACCTATAAATACAAACTTTCTTCTTGGCCAGATAATCGGTTTGAAAACATAGCCAATAGTCACTTTCGATTTACTCATTAATTCAGGTTTGATATGGTATAGGTAAGCATAATCTGATTTGTAAACTCAAGCTCCCAAACATGTACTAATTCACCGCCCATAAAGTTTCATTTAATTGTTTTTTCTGTAGTTATTAATTTAAATAATAATGGAAGCACAATCTCTGGACATATGGTCAATTCTTATCATCATAGGTCTGGCACAAGGTAATTTTGTGTTGTCATTGATGATACTTAAGCAACAGGTGAGGAAACATAATACATGGCTTTTCTTACTTTTAATCACCATGATTTGGTTTCAGGCAGAATTTCTGAGTATCCGATATCCGGTAAATATTGGTGTATCGATCTTTTATGGTACACGATAT
>CALBPF010000040.1 GCA_937899105.1 uncultured Flammeovirgaceae bacterium
AAACTAAAACTAAAACCAAGAATGAAGGTGATCAGCACTATTTTAATTTATTCAAGGCGAGTACTTTGGCATATTCCCGGCGTCCCTCTTTCCATGACAAATATGGAATTCCTTTTTTATGATTTTGTACACTTACCTTATAAAGTATGCTCCAATGTCTGAGCAAAACACCTACTCCTCTGAAAAATGAGAATTCCGGGTCATAGATATGAGCGGGTTCAGCTCCCGATCCATTAAGTTCCATGATCTTTATTTTACCCAGGTAAAGATTTTCAATAGATTGTACACGAATATCATATCGACCATAATAAAATCCCTCAATGGACTTACTGATCTTATCAAAGGTTTCAGACAGGCTTTCATTTATAAGGTGGTTTCCATTCAAAAACTTGGTTCCCAGGCAATGGTTACCTATGGATACCAATTCACGTGTTTCACCCCGGTCAAGAATGCTTTGCCATTCCTGACGATATTTTTCGTGTAATTGAGGTAGTTGGAGCTTAGCACGGTCGCTGTCATAAGCTAACTGACCCAGAGTATTTTCTCCGTCGCCGGTTATGCTGAGCATCTCTTTGATCACAATAGATGTTACCTCGCCTTGTGCCTTGTTAGGATAACGGTAATAAAACACTCCCATTTCGATGGGTTCATTGAGAAATTCCTGAATAAGGAAATTCACGGGCGTTTCTTTCACATAAGTCCGAAGCTCGCCGTCATTGTTAATTTTCTCGACCAACCAGCCCCGTTCACCAATATCGGGTTTGGCAATGAGGGGGTAAGTAAGTGATGCTGTAACTATCTTTTCCCTTACCTTGTTAAAAGGTGAGTTTTTGCTAAAAAAAAGTGTGATTGGCTTTAATTCATTCGGAATGAGCTCAAATATTTTAGCTTTCGACTCGCCCAGCATACCCCCGTTTTCTATAGAGGGGTTAGAGGCGCTGAAAAAGAAAAAAGACCGGGCTTTGAAAGATAACCACGCCCAGTATACAAAAACTGGTGCATACACCACACCGAAGGGCCAATACTCCCAGCTTCTAAGTTTAATAAGAAAGTTACTTCTCCAAAATTTGCGTAGAACTAACATCAGGTAGACTTAAAACTACGCCTGATCTTTTTGATATTTTATGGTTGATACGGCCACCCCGAAGTGGGATGGAACAGTGACATATGTCGCCACTTCTTTGAGACCGATTTTAATTATAGCCATATGATGTATGGCATGCTCAATGTTATAAGTAAGTTCTCGATACAGATTAGTGTCTATAGTAACCACGTCATTCCCATCCAGGCTATAGCAGGCATCCAATTTTAGTGGCCGATCTTCTTTTATACTACTGATAAAACCCTTTAAGTCTCTAATTAGCTCAAGAGCAATAGTTCTATCAGATTCAATAACCTTGTCATGGTCTCTGTTATCATAATTGATTAACCCGGAGTTATGATTATTCATCAGGCAAGTGAAGAATTCAAGCGTATGTCGCATGTGCTGACCTATGGTTGAATTATTTAATGTCTCTATTGGCAGAGTAAAGTGTTGGTCGCTCAGGTCGTAAATTACGTTCTCTAACTGTCCCAAAATATCCTTACAAGCTTCTACTAGTTTCATTCTCAAGTTTTGGTAATCCGCAAATATAGCATAATGTTAATTTATCATTAACTTCTATTGCTAACCTAGTCGATGATTTTAGCCCAGTTTTTATCTCCTTCTGATTTGAGCTTACTCTCATCTTTGTTCCAGCTTTTAAGGGTATTTGTTCCCCAGAAATTATAAAACAGATATAGTTTTCCGTCTAAAATCTTATATGTTTCGGGATCTACTTTTACCTTCTCGCCAGTCTCGCCAAGGGCGTAGGCACACCACCCACCATATTCCGGTTCATATTTTTCAGGATTGGCCTTGAAAAGGTCCTTATTGGCAGTACTTACGAAATAGTATTTTATACCCTTATATTCAGCTGTAATTTCATCATCACCCTGCTCAGGGCCTGATTGAAAATAGCTTACCGGATCATACCCCTGGATGCCAAGGTTTCTTTTTGTATTGTAATGTTTTGTTCGTACTTCAGGGCTTTGTGCAATCACAGCGCTGCTGCATATCAAAAGAAAAAAGGCTAAATTCTTCATGTGTAAGCGCATTTGGTTGAATTAATTTACTCATTCTACTCTCTTAAGGTTAATAAATTAGAATGGAATGTCGTACCACTTACATTTTAAATTTTCCTTAGTTCGTCCCAAACTAAACTTGGCTCAAACCCTCTTTGGATCATGAATTGTGCAATTTTTCTTTTTCTGATGTATTCATTTGTTTCTTTTAGAGATGCATCTTTTTTGTTTATAAGGCTAAGTAAAATTGTACGATATTCTTTTTCATCAATCTCCTGCCAGCCCTTTTTTAAGCAATACGCTGATATTTTATGTTGCTTAAGCCCTTCGGCGATCTTATTTCGTCCCCATTTTTTTAACTGGAATTTTCCTCTTACGTAAGCTTTGGCAAATCGTTCTTCGTTGATAAATCCTTCGGTAATAAGTAAAGATATCACCTCTTCCACATCTTCTTTATGGAGGCCGTAACTGTAGAGCTTATCACGAACCTCTTGTTGAGATCTTTCTTGATAAGCACAATAATCTGCTGCTTTAAGCTTGGCTTCTTGCTTTGAGTAGAATTTTTTCTTTTTAGGCTGGTCCGCGTACATTCAACCCTAAACCAGGCCCTTCCTTTTTAGTATGCTCTCCACAAATTTGCGCTCATTATCTGAGTTAAAGATTTTGTGAGGCAGGTGTATCAGCTGAGCTTTATTAACTGATAATAAAATGTGGTTTTTACCAATTGATGCACGTTTTACCTGATCCCATTTTATAGGCATTCCCTGTTTAGAATTCAATTTCACAAGTACTTGTTGACTATTGATTTCGTAAGAAAGCTTCTCAAAAAGCATTTTAGTCTGTTCTAATTGTGTAACTCCTGCAAACTGAATAAGCCAAAAGAGCAGGTAAAGAACCAATGCTATCCCTGTGCCTATGAACCACCACATATTCGGGATCCAAAAGTAACCACAGCACAACGCCACAACAATCAGCGCTACCCACCACTGCTGCTTCAAAACTCCCAGTAGGGCTAGCTTTATGTAGGTTCCACTTTCCAGTTTATACTTCTTGGTCTTTACGATCATATCAATTCCACCTAATTCAGGTGCAATGATAAAAAATTGATACAAAGATTAATGTGAAAATAGTCACTTCGATGAACATCCTTATGATATTTCTTCTCCCTTTCATCTATTTCACTGCTTTCAGGCTAATGTCCAAGCTTTTAATTGAATGCGTTAGCGCCCCAACCGATATGAAGTCTACACCACATTCGGCCACAGACTGAATCGTTTCTTCAGTAATGCCTCCACTGGCCTCAGTTTCACACAGATCGCCAATTATCCTCACAGCTTCTTTCATCGTATTTATGTCCATATTATCAAGCATAATAACATCCACCTCAGCTTCTAAAGCTTCCCTAACCTCATTTAAATTTCGAGTTTCTATTTCTATTCGCAGCTTTTTTCCTACTTCTCTCAAATACTTTTTTGTGGAGGCTACGGCTTGGGCAATACTGCCCGCAAAATCAATGTGATTATCTTTCAACATCACCATATCATAAAGTCCATACCTGTGATTGGTACCTCCGCCGATGGCTACCGCCCACTTTTCAGCGATTCTAAAGTTTGGAGTGGTCTTTCTGGTATCTAATAATTTTGCTTTAGTGCCTGACACGAGTTCGCTAAGCTTATTGGTGTATGTGGCTATACCACTCATTCGCTGCATGCAATTCAAAACTAATCGCTCACAAGTGAGTATAGACTGAGCCGGACCGTGTATTGCAATACCCAGGTCGCCGTATTTTACCTCATCACCGTCGTTTATTTTAAAGTCCAGCTTAACCCGCGGATCAAATTGATTAAAGATGACTTTGGCCATCTCCATGCCGGCAGCTATACCCTTATCTTTAAAAAGTACTTTTGCCGATTTAGTGGCAGTTTTTGGAACAGAAGCTAGTGTTGAATGGTCTCCATCACCGACATCCTCGCGAAAAGCATTTTCTATGAATTGCCTTATGGTATCATCTGTCAAATATGACAATTGCATCCGTCAAAAGTACGTAAAAGATCACTGCTAAGAGGTGGTTTTACTCTTTATCGATAGTGATTTCATGAATAAGGTATTTGCCCTCAGAACCTTTTATACGAAAGAATATCCTAAACGTATCGGACTTGCTTATGTACTGCCCTATGGCAAAGTGGAGTCCCCCTTTTGAAGCTCCTTGATGGATTATAGTGAAGTTATCAGGCACATGGTTTTTAAAAAAGTCGCGTAATTCATATTCGGCCTGTGTTTTACTGAAAGGCTGAATGTCTCCGTCAATAGTGACATCAACATTTTGAGAGAAGTACTTACTCAACTCTTTGGAACTACCCGATTTCATGGCAGTTTTTATGTTGTCCACAACTTCACTTTGCCCCTGCACCAATGAGCTGGTAGCCAACAAAACAAATATCGTTAGCTGAATTAATTTTTTCATTTTCATTTAATCAACCTAATCTATTGACCAAAACTGTGCCAATATTAAATTTTTCGACCAATCAAATTACTACTAATAACGATTAGTTACAATTGAGAGTACCTTTTTACCCGAATTTATCGTGCTGATGAACGGCTTAACAAATTACCGAAGAATACGGCGTTCATAAATATTTTATTTGTGCCGTACCAAAAGGCTCTAAAATTCAAGTTATCCGTAAACCCAACTATACGCCCTTGCCCCATTGTGGAAATACCAACTGCACTGCTATTCTTGAGCTTCTCAAGATTAGAATTGGAAATGTACCCGCTTAGAAGTGGCGAGGCCGTGTAGACCATGGGATTAGCAAATGGCCGATCGGACTTTTCCATAAACAATTCCGAGTTTCTAAAAACAGGGACTTCGCTTCGGTGGTAACCATAGAGTAAGGGATTGGTAAGATCAACCTTTGTGCTGAATATGGCCCCACCTATTTCCTGAGCGCCAAAATATTCACTGATTTCAGAATAAGGCCTGCTTCGAGCGGAATCTTTAGGAGTAGCCTTGATAAACTTAAATTTGCCCATCCCATTACTCGTCAGGTAATTCAAGGCAGATTTTGACGCAACCACTGTTCCGCCATTCCTGACCCAGTTTTTAAGCTTCTGTCTACCACGTTCCGTTATACCCGAATAATTACCATTTACCATTACAATGGTATTGTACCGGCTCAGATTAGCCCTGTTTAATACATTCAGTGGAAGTAGAGATAGATCCATATCATAGCGTTGATCAAATAAATGCCATACTTCGCCGGCATCGTATCCACTGATACCACCTTCTACCAATACAGCCACCTTGGGTCTTTTAATATTTGCAAAATTGGGACTTCCAAGGCTTACACCCTTATAGTCCAAACCCGTTTCAAAGGAGTAAATATCCAGGGCATTTTCATTTGATATAGCTGTTAGGTCCTTAAACAATTCTTCTGAGGGCTTATTCTGCATGCTCACGGGAATCAAAATTGAACCGCGTTCAAAACGCTTGCCATTTGGATGATGGAATGGCTCGTTGGCTACTTTCGCCTTATAACCTGCTTTTAAAATGGCGTATAACGCTTTTGGCGTGTAGTAATTATAATATTCAAAAACGTACGCGTAATCGGATTTACCTCCGATGATGGAGCCTGAGGGCTTTTGGTCAGCCTGGAACTTGTTGCCCAATAGGTTATTTGAAAAGGCCTTGCCTGATAGAAGCTGGTAGTCAACTCCAAAGGCCAACGGCAATGTCCAGGCAGATACATCATAAAAAAGGCTATCTTGAAAAGTGGTGTTCTTTTCGAACATCGTTCTGATCAGCTTGTATTGTGGTTGATTTAACGGCACGATGTAGGAAGAATTGGCAGGGTAGCTTTTACCGTTGATTTTGATCTCATTTTTGGGCTTGTAGATTTCAATTTGATGTTGATCTATGAGCTCAGCCAGATGATAGTTGCGATATTTATCTTTAGAACTAAAGACATACGCTTTATTATTGTCTCGTGATGCTTCAGCAATAGCATCTTTATAAAATGTACGCTGATGCTCCAAAAAATCATTTTTCATTTCATAAACAGCTTGCAGTGTAGATAATGATGTCGTGAAATGATTTCGAATAGTGAAAGGAAATTTTAAGATCCCGTTGACAGTTTCCCGCGAATGACCCCGTGAACTTGCTTGCTCGAAAAGGATACCTACAGCTCCATTTATGTCGGGGTAAGTTGAACCTTTACCATAATAATAATCATCAAAGCTCTCACGAGTATAATATAAAGAACCGATCTTGTCTAGTGCCTTAGCGTGGTATTCACCCATCTTATCAGTTAAGCGGTAGTTATTTTTGGGTGTTAAGGGATTATTTCTTGAAGGGATGCCAGGCTGAAAAAAGAAGGAGGAATTACTGCCCATTTCGTGGTGGTCAGTCAGTACATTTGGTTTCCATTCATGAAACATTCTGATCCTATTCTTCGACTCGGGTAATTGCACCGGAAGCCAGTCACGGTTCATATCAAACCAATAATGATTGGTTCTGCCTCTGGGCCAGGGTTCATTTTGTTCGGTGCTGTTCGGGTCTGAAACGAGATTTTTACTCTTTCTGGAATTCACATAGTTTGCAAAGCGGTTCAACCCATCCGGGTTAAGGCATGGGTCTAACAAAATAATGACATTTTTAAGCAGGTCTTCGATTTCCTTTCCCTGGGCGGCGGCCAAGTAGTAAGCTAATGCCAGAGAGGCATTGCTACCGCTAGGCTCATTACCGTGAATACTATAACCCATATAAACTACTGCCGGCATATTTGTTATATCCAGCGAGGCCGATATATCAGGATCCGTAAGGCTTACATGATCTTTTTTTATTTGATCTATCCTCGCCTGATTTTCAGGAGATGTGATGGTCAGTAATAGTTGAGGCCTTGTTTCAAAGGTTCTCCCGATTTCTTGAATTGTAATTCTTTCGGAGGCTTCCGCTACAGCGTACATGTAATTCACAAGCCTGTCATGACTGATGTGCCATTCACCTACTTCATGACCTATAACGGATTTAGGCGTAGGAATAGCTTGGTTGTAGCTAATACTGCCCGGAATGATATATGACAGACCAACACTATTTTGACCATACGATAAAACGGTTGTAATAATCAAATAAAAGATAGATATTGATACGCGTTTCATATTGGATGTTCTGAATTTGAATTAACTCCTAAAATACATTGCTTTTATCAATGTTTAAACAGTAGTTTTTATAAACGGTTTATTAACCTAAACTTAACATTAAGATGAGTTCGCCATATCAATAATTAGCTTGTTTTGCACGTCTCATTTTGTGAGAATTATCTATTTATCAAACAATAACAATTATGAATCAACTTTTACGAAAGATTGTTTTCACAATTGCAGTTTCATTTGCTGCAATTGTCGCCTTTGGTCAAGGGGTAACTACCTCTTCGATGAATGGCAAAGTCACCGACAGTAACGGTGAAGCGCTTCCTGGCGCTACAGTAATTGCGGTGCACACACCGTCAGGAACTCAGTATGGTAATGTAACCGATCTTGAAGGGTATTTTAGAATACCTAACATGAGAGTTGGAGGTCCTTACAAGGTAACAGTTACTTTTGTAGGATACCAGCCTTTTGAGAAGAGCGAGCTGTTCCTGTCACTCGGTCAGAAGTACTACCTTGATGCTAAACTTAGTGAAGGTGCTACTGAGTTGGCAGAGGTTGTTGTAACAGCTGCTATTGACGACATTTTTGATGGAAACAGGACAGGAGCAGGTACAGCTTTATCTACTGATGATATCAATGCAGCGCCAACCGTAGGAAGATCGCTTGGAGATTTTGCAAGATTTAATCCGCAAACTATTATTAATGAAGGTAATGATGGCTTGGAGATCTCTATTGGAGGTATGAACAATAGATTAAATGCCATATACATAGACGGAGCAGTTAATAATGATGTATTTGGATTGGCCGCAAGTGGAACGAATGGTGGTCAGACAGGCGTTTCTCCTATTTCACTGGATGCCATCGAGCAATTTACTGTTTCTGTGGCTCCTTTTGATGTTAGACAGTCTGGTTTTGCCGGTGGTAGCATTAATGCGGTTACCAGAAGTGGAACAAATGAATTTGAAGGTTCTGCCTATTACTTTTTAAGAAATGAGGACCTTGCCGGAAAGACTCCATTTGAAGAGGAGAATGAAGATATCACAGATCGTCAGAAATTAGCTGACTTTACCGCCGAGACCTACGGCTTCAGGTTAGGTGGCCCAATTGTAAAAGACAAGGTGTTCTTTTTCGTGAATGCTGAACTGCAGCGCGATGAGACCCCACAGCCTTTTGATTTCAACAATTACAATGGAGATCTTACCACTGCGGATATTGACCAACTGGTTAATTTCCTTGATACACAATATGGTTACAATCCAGGTTCCTATTTAGACAATACCGCTTTCCTGGATAGTGATAAAGTGATTGCAAAACTGGACTTTAACCTAAATCAAAATCATAAGTTAACTCTGAGACACTCCTATACAAAAGCAGAGAATTTGGAAGCGAGACAATCTACTTCATCAGGCATCCGCTTTATTAACGGGTCGGAGTTTTTTGTTTCTGAAACAAATTCTACTGCCTTGGAGCTGAAGTCTGTCATTGGGAATAACATGTCCAACCACCTCACTATAGGAGTAACTACGGTAAGAGACGATAGAGATCCCTCGGGAGATCCATTCCCTGCAGTTTTCATTGATGACGGTGACGGAGGGATAACATTTGGTTCTGAAACCTTCTCAACGGCCAACCTTTTGGATCAGGATATAATTACTATTAACAATAATCTTGAAATTTATAAAGGCAAGCACACGATTCTTGTAGGAGCCAATGCTGAATTTTATCAGACAAAAAACCTTTTCATACCTGATAACTTTGGAAATTATAGCTATAGAAGACAGGGAAGCTTCGATTTTGTGGGTACAAGTTTCTTGGATGATTTCTTAAATGGTCTTCCGGCCACTCAATATTCTTTTAGCTATGGCCTAAATAGTTCGACCAATGGAGATGAGACGACTGGTGCTGCCGCTGAATTTAATAGTTCACAATTTGGATTATATGTGCAGGATGAGATCCAGGCCAATGACAAGTTGAAATTGACTGTAGGATTACGAGCGGACATCAACTTCTTCGAAGATACTCCTGGAAACCCTTTCTTTGATGACGCCACAAAAGACCAATTCCCTTATAATTTACGAGGAGCAAGCCCGGGTCAATTTATCGATCCCCAAGTGTCCTGTTCACCAAGAGTTGGACTTAACTATGATGTCAATGGAGACAGAACATTCCAACTTCGAGGAGGAGAAGGTTTATTTACCAGTAGAATACCTTTGGTATGGCCAGGAGCTGCTTACAACAATACAGGTCTTAACACAGGCAATACTTTCAGACGTGTAGATTTAGGATTTTTAGGCCCTATTCCTGATTTTGAACCAGACGTTAATAATCAGTTCAGAGATATAGGAGTAGGTGAACAAATTCCTTCAGGTAGTGTAGATCTATTCGTCGAAGACTTCAAAGTACCGCAAGTACTTAAATTCAACGTGGCAGGAGATAAGGCGCTGCCAGGAGATATGGTCTTAACAGTAGAAGGTATCTATACCAAATTTTTGAATAACGTATATTACGAAAATATAAATGTAAGTCGACCTACGACTCGTGCAACCGGAACACCTGATAACCGACTAATTGGTTATGAGGATCGTATCGATGGTACATATGGCCGAATCCTTTTGGGCAGCAATACTGATAAAGGATACGCTTATAACTTAAGTGCCTCATTAAGCAAGGATTTTGGCTTTGGATTGAAAGGTCAACTTTCTTACTCCTATGGTGACTCCTGGACTTTCTTTGTAGGTACTTCATCTCAAAACTCATCTCAATGGAGAGGTCTGCATGCCGTCAACGGAAGAAATAACTGGGATGAAGTTCAGCGTTCCGACTTTGCTCAAGGAAGCAGAATTCTTGCTAACCTAACTTACAGGAAAGCCTACGCAGGATTTGCATCTACACAAGTATCTCTTGTATATGAGGGTCAGTCTGGTAATCCATATAGCTATGTTTATGGCGATGGTGATGATATCACTGGTGAAGATTCAAGAAACCGTGAGCTGGTATATGTACCAAGAAATGCAAGTGAAATTGTATTTGCTGATGAATCGACGGCTGCTGAGCAGTGGGAAGCGCTAAACTCTTTTATAGAAAGTGATGATTACTTAAAAGACAGAAGAGGACAGTATGCAGAAAGAAATCAGTCGCGTACACCATTTGAGAGTATTGTTGACTTAAGAATTCTGCAGGATTTCTATATTGAGATGGCCAATGGCAAGAAAAATACGCTTCAACTTTCTCTTGATATCTTCAACTTTGGTAACTTCTTGAATAAGAATTGGGGCAAAAGATACAACCGTCAGTTTGCTGGCTATGAACTTCTTGAGTTTGAAGGGTTCCAGGATGGATCAGATACTCCGACTTTTTCATTTGATCCATTTGATGAAGATGAACCTTACTTCGGAGATCTTGATGATTCTGGCGTATTGAGTTCAAGATGGCAGATGCAAGTGGGCGTGAGATACATATTCGGTAACTAATTCAAGAAAATTAGAAAATGAAAAATTTATTTAAAATATTATTTGCTACATCATTAATGGCGGCAGTTTTTGTAAGCTGCGATGATGACGATGACGAAGCATTGGACAATACATTTGGTAATTTCACTTACGAACAAAACTTTTTGACTGTAACCTTTTCAGTTAATGCGTCTGACGATGTTATCTCTTACAGCTGGGATTTTGGTGATGGTCAGTCATCAACAACACAAAACGCTTCTGTAACCTATAGTGAATTTGGTACTTACGCCGTGACGCTAACCTTAAATGACGGAGATGCGACAGTATCCAGAGAAGTAACAGTTACGCCACCTTCAGAAGATGCATCATCATTTGCTGAGATTGAAAGTATATCAATAGGAGGTGAAGGAGCGGCAGAAATATCTGCTTATGACGCTACTAATCAGAGATTATTTGTAGTCAATAATGATGGAGGTTCTGTCATTGATGTCATGGATTTCTCAACACCTTCAGCACTGTCAGTAACTTCATCCATCGATGTATCGTCTTATGGAGGAGGTGTTAATAGTGTTGCAGCTAGCAGTACTTATTTGGCAGCCGCAATTGAGGCTGATGAAGCAACGGATCCAGGTGTTGTAGTCGTTTGGAGACTGGATAGCCTGGGGGGTCCTGTAGCAGAGGTCACTGCCGGTGCGCTGCCTGATATGGTTACCTTCACTCCTGATGGCAGCTACATACTTGTGGCCAATGAAGGTGAACCTGATGATGATTATCTAATCGATCCTGAAGGTTCGGTAACACTTATTTCTACCAGCACTTTTTCAGCTTCAACATTGGGTTTTAGCGGTTTCAATAGCATGGAAGCGGATCTTGAGGAAGATGCCTTTAGAGTATTTGGCCCGGGTGCTACTCTTGCACAGGATGTTGAACCAGAATTCATTACTGTATCACCCGATGGTTCAACTGCCTATGTAGCACTCCAGGAAAACAATGGGTTAGCCGTTGTCGACCTTTCTTCAAAAACGATTTCAGGTATTATTCCATTGGGGCTGAAAGATTATTCAATGGCAGGTAACGAAATCGATCCTACTGATGAGGACGGTACTTATAATCCTATATCTGTTCCGGCTTTCGGAATGTATCAGCCTGATGCGATAGCAGCGTTTGAAGTAGATGGAGATACCTACATCATATCTGCTAATGAAGGTGATGCACGAGAGTATGAAGGTACTCCAGGTTTTGTAGGAGAAGATCGGGTAGGCAATGTCATGCTTGATGCCACCGCATTCCCAGATGCAGCAAATCTGCAGTTGGATGCTAATTTGGGAAGATTGAAGTTGACATTCGCAATTGGCGACACTGACGGCGACGGCGATTTCGATGTTATCTGGAGTTATGGGGCTCGTTCTTTTTCAGTCTGGGACGGGTCTACTGGGGCGCTAGTCTGGGATAGCGGAAACGAGCTTGAAACTGAGGTGAATAACGCTGGTTTATACGATGATGACAGAAGCGATGACAAAGGTGTAGAGCCTGAAGGAGCTGTTGTCGGTTCTGTTTCAGGTAGTCCAATCGGTTTCATTGGTCTTGAGCGTGTTGATGCTGTAGCCGTATACGACCTTTCTGATCCAGAGAGTCCTCAGTTTCTGGCAATTCTTGAAACAGGTGACGCACCTGAAGGATTAGTGTTTATCAGCGCTGCACAAAGCCCAACCAGAAGAAGCTTACTAGTAGTTTCATCGGAGGACGATGGAACGATTAAAGTTTACGAAACTCAGAATTAATTAAATAAGATTTCTTTTTACTAAAGGAGACTTGGAAACAGGTCTCCTTTTTTTAACTTCTTTTACATATGAAATTCTTCGATCGTGATATCTCCTGGCTCTCATTTAACAAAAGGGTACTTATGGAAGCTGCTACCTTGGAGGTACCATTATACGAAAGGGTAAAGTTTCTCGCTATTTACTCGTCCAATCTTGATGAGTTCTTTAGAGTCAGAGTAGCCAGCCTAAGAAGTATTGCCGAAATTGATAAAAAGAAGATAAATAAGAAGTTCGACAAACCGCCAAAGGAAATTCTGGAAGAACTTATCTCTGAGGTTCATAACCAACAGGAAGAGTTTGGAGAAATAAAGCGCAATCTAATTATTCCACAACTAAAGAAAGAGGGCATTTACTTATACCGTAATGAACCACTGCTAAATGCGCATAAGGCCCCTGCTGAACAATACTTTAAAGAGCATATTTTAGCTACACTTGATCCAATCAACTTAACAGAAGACGGGAGCGAAGCGCCTCACCTTGAGAATAAGAGCCTGTACCTTGTCCTGGAAATGCAAAATCAAAACAAGGCGCAAATCGGGCTAGTGAAGATACCCACTGAACTGCCACGCTTTTTCGAGTTGCCCAAAATAGAAAACATGCATTACTACGTTACGATTGATGACATTATTCGAGAAAATGTAGGATCGGTCTTTTCTGATATTAGCATAAATAAGGCGTACAGTATTAAGTTAAATAGGGATGCAGATTTACAAATTGAGGACGAGTATTCCGGAGACCTTGTAGCTAAGATTGAAAAGCAGATAAAGAAACGTGATATGGGCGTACCTGCCAGATTTCTTTACGATGCAAATATGCCTAAGGCGCTGCTGAAGTTTCTGATGCAACGATTTGACATTGGCGAAAATGATCTTGTTGAGGGTGGTAGATATCATAACATGAATGATCTTTTTCAACTTCCAAACCCGGTAAGTCCTCTGTTGGAGAATGCTCCACTGCCTGCTTTACATGTGCATGAGTTGGACGATGCCACAGCTTTATTCAATGTGATAGACAGGAAGGATATTCTACTCCATTTTCCTTATCAATCATATGACTATGTGCTAAGGTTTTTTGAAGAATCATCTGAAGATGAAAGTGTTGTTGATATTAAAGCTACTTTTTACCGAATAGCTGCAGACTCAGCTATTTGTAAGTCTTTGATTAAAGCGGCTGAGAATGGTAAATCTGTTACTGTTTTTGTGGAGGTGAAGGCCAGGTTTGATGAGGCCAATAATCTGCAATGGGCTGAAAGGATTGAGAATGCAGGGGCTAAAATCATTTACAGTATACCTGGGTTAAAGGTACATGCCAAGGTCGCTTTGGTAACCAGGAAATCTGTTAATAGCAGAGTTACGAAATACGCCTATTTCGGAACAGGAAACTTCAATGAGAAGACAGCTAAGATATATGCGGATGAAGCATTGCTTACGTGTCAGGATTATCTTACTGATGAACTTGATTCACTCTTTTCCTACCTCAACGATCAAAATCTGTCCATCGAATTTAAGGAGCTTCTTGTAGCTCAATTTAATATTAGAAAACAATTTCGGGGGCTGGTAGACAGAGAGATCGAGCATGCTAAAAAAGGATACAAAGGACATATTATTATTAAGCTTAACAACCTGGAAGATGAAAAAATGATCAATAAGCTTTATGAGGCCAGTGAGGCAGGAGTTAAAGTAGAGCTAATAGTACGCGCCATTTGTCGATTGAGGCCAGGGGTTAAAGGAATGAGTAAGAATATTACTGTCCATCGTATTGTAGATCGCTATCTTGAGCATTCCAGGGTTTTCTACTTTTACAACAATGGGGCCGAAGATTTGTATCTAGGTTCCGCAGATTGGATGAAACGAAATCTGTATCATAGAATAGAAGTAGTTTTTCCTTTATATGATCCTAGCCTAAAAGAAGAGATATTAAAGCTTTTGGAAATACAATTGTCAGACAATGTAAAGGGCTCTTTACTGAATGAACATTTACAGAACCAACCTCTGGCGAGCAGCTTAAATCCAGTTCAAGCTCAACTTGACTTTTATGAATGGTTGAAGGATAAATAATGTATAACCATGAATTGAAGGTCAGGGAGATATATATGGTACATAAGGCCTGTGTAAGGAATTGGATAATTTTCAACAAAACTTTAATACGCCATCTATTATCTTGCAAGTTGAATTAATCTAAGAAAGACTTGTTAAAACCTTGCGGGCTTCTTTTCCTTGCGCTCATTCTGAGCCCGTTCAAAATCGTAAATGGACAAAACCTTGAATCTGTAGGTAAGGAGAAGCCTTTATCTATCACAGGAGGTATTTCTTTAAATCAAATAGCATATGCTGTAGACGGCATTGATTCTCGACGTGACCCGTATTCATTTTACGCTTCGGGAAATATCAACTTCAATTTATATGGATGGAGCGTGCCTTTGACTTTTGCCTATTCCAATCAAGAAGCTTCATTTCAGCAACCTTTTAATCAATATGGCCTTCATCCCACTTATAAATGGATTACAGGACATATAGGTTGGGCCAGTATGAACTTTTCACCTTATACCCTTGGAGGGCATCTCTTCCTGGGCGCTGGTGTAGATGCTTCGCCAGGTAAATGGAAATTCAGTACAATGTATGGGCGACTACTGGCAGCAGTCGAACCGGATAGTCTTACAGAAAACTCTGACGTTCCTTCATTCAGAAGAATGGGGTACGGCTTTAAGGCGGCCTATGCTGATGGCAATGACCAGGCAGCAATTATTTTATTTAGAGCAAAGGATGATGTAAGTTCCATAGCCTATGTCCCTGAAGACGAAGATATATTGCCTCTGGAGAATTTGGTGTTGAGTGTTATAGGTAGCAAGGCGATCCTAGAACGGTTTATAGTTAATGCAGAATATGCAATAAGTGGAATTACCAGGGATACAAGGAGCGATAGGGTCAGTATTTCTGAAAATCGAATTTTTGCTAATGTCGGAAACTTGTTCCGCCCCCGCCTCTCCTCGTCATATTATAACGCTATTAAATCGGGGCTTACCTATCAGGGGAACCTCTTTTCCGTGGGTGTGGGCTATGAGCGTGTAGACCCGGGATACCGAACGCTTGGCGCCTATTTTTTTAACAATGATCTGGTCAATTACACACTCAATATGGCGACTACTTTTTTTGGGGGCAAGTTGAATGTAGCAGGTAACTTGGGGTTGCAGCGTGATAATCTTGACGACGAAAAGGTTAGTACAATGGAGCGTACAGTAGGTTCGTTGAACGTGGGTTATGCGGCGAATGAAAGGCTTAATGTTACAGCGTCTTATTCCAACTTCACAACATTTACTAATATCCGTTCGCAGTTTGTGGATATTAATCAACTCACCCCTTTTGACAATCTTGACACCCTGGATTTTACGCAGATATCACAGAATGCTACAGTTAATGCCAATTACATTCTGAGTAGCAATGAAAGCAAACGACAAAACCTGAATGTGAACCTCACTTTTCAAGATGCCTCAGACGAGCAGGGAGGTATAGAACAAAATAGCGGGTCACAGTTTTACATGGCCAATGCGGCTTACAGCCTTAGCCTTGTACCTAAAAATATGACTATAACCGCAGCCTTTAATTACAATCGAAACGAATCGGTGAGCATTGAGACACAGACGCTGGGCCCAACATTGGCTATAAGTAAATCTTTGTTTGACAGGCAGTTACGCACCACTCTTTCTACATCTTGGAATGAATCATTCACGAATGGCTCCCAAGTGAGTAGAGTTGTGAATGTAAGAGCTAACGGCAGCTACAGTATTAAAAAGAAACATAATTTGAATTTGAGCATGGTGGTGGTAAATCGCGAGTCTGACTCAGAAGGAGGGGCGCAGGCGTTTACCGAGTTTACTGGTACGTTGGGGTATAGTTATAATTTTAGTAGTAGATAATTGTCAGTACCTTGATTTATTTGATTTAATGACTTCCATGATTCAGAATAATACTAAACATAAAGATTTGACACATCGAATTATTGGATGTGCGATGAAAGTCCATTCTGAATTGGGTAATGGGTTCCAAGAAGTGATCTATCAGAGATGTTTAGCCTTAGAGCTTGAGGAAGTAGGTCTTGGCTACGAGCGTGAAAAGGAAATCCCCATATACTATAAAGGCGTTGACGTCGGCTTAAGAAGGGTAGATTTTCTTGTGGAAGATAAAATTATGGTTGAGCTAGAAGCAGTGATTGAATTGGAGGATGTGCATTTGGCACAAGCCATGAATTACTGTGAGGCGTATCACCTGGAAATTGCATTATTAATCAATTTCGGGGCTAGAAGTTTACAATTCAAAAGGGTACACAATAATAAATTGAGTAAAACTAAATCAAGCCAATCCTGCAATCAAATAAATCAAGGTACAGACAGGTGAAGAGAGCACTAACCATATCGCTCCTACTGTTCTCCTTTTTCATAAACAAAGGATTCGCCCAAACTTTCCCCGTTCAGGCGTCCACTACCATAGTGCCACCGTATTCTACCTATTTGGCAGACTATGTGGCTCCTGGGTCCGAGCGTTTAGCGCTGAATATCTTCTTGGCCGATGTTAACCGTCCCGAGTTAAGGACACGACTGCGCTTAAGAATTGAAGGTCAAGGTATGTTAATAGAAACAAAGCCCGAGTATTTACCACCTCCGCTGATCTTGCAAGGAGGAGTGCCGGAACGCTTAATTGCTACTGACCTGGCCGATTATTTCCTGCCGGGAAACCTGAATTTTCAAGGTATCACCCGACAACAATTTGAACGGACTGGACAGCTGCCGGAAGGCCTGTACCAATTTTGTTTTGAAGTACTGGAGTATAACAGGGGAGTAAAAGTATCTAATTCAGCCTGTACCATGGCATGGTTGATATTGAACGATCCTCCAATTATCAATTTTCCGAGGCAAGGGGAGAAGCTGCGTCCACAGGATCCACAGTACATCACTTTCCAATGGACACCGAGACATACGGGATCGCCAAACTCAGCCTTCAGCACAGAATACGAATTTTCGCTGGTAGAACTATGGCCAAAAACCCGCAATCCTAATGATGCCATACTTACGACCCCACCTATTTTTGAGACTACCACCCAAAGTACGACTCTGATCTATGGCCCGGCGGAAACACCGCTTGTTCTAGGTAGAAGTTACGCTTTCAGGGTGAGAGCTAAAGCCATGACGGGTATAGATGAGCTCGATCTTTTTAAGAATCAGGGCTATAGCGAAGCAATTGGGTTTATTTACGGAGATGCTTGTACGTTACCAGTCAATATAACCGCTGAAGCAGTGAATAGCGGCAAATTTAGTGTTTCCTGGGAGCCCAATGTTAACCATACCAACTTCGGGATTCGTTATCGTAAGGCCAATGATCCTCAAGCCGAGTGGTATGAAGAGACTACCTATTTACAGGACCTCGAGGTTAGCGGTTTACAGGCCGAAACAGTGTATGAGTATCAGGTACTGGCAGGTTGTGGGCCGTTTTTCAGTGAGTACAGCCCGATAGCTAGTATCACTACTGAAGCTCTGCCGGATGTTAATTATAGTTGTGGGTTGCCTCTTGAACAAATCAGCCTCGCAAATAATCAACCCATAGCATCTCTTAATGTGGGAGACGTGATTTTAGCAGGTGATTTTACAGTCAAAATCACCGAGATAACTGCTGGTGGAGATCGCTTTACAGGTAAGGGAAGTGCAAAGGTGCCTTTTTTAGACGACCTCACCGTGAATGTTAAATTTCAAAATATCAGTGTCAATGAAGAGTATAGAATGTACGCCGGATATATGGATGTTCATGGCATTGGGCTAGATGTATTACCGGGGGACGTATCTGATTTTTTGGATGAACTGGATGAAACACTAGATGAGATAGACGAAGTTTTGGACGATGTTGATGACGTTCTGGATCAGATAGATGATGCAATTAATGTGGTGGACGAAATATTAGATGAAATTGATGATTATCTGCCCGACGACATTCTGGATGAAATAGAAGATGCTAAAACTGAAATAGCAGAAGCCCGTAACGCGGTAAAAACTGCGTCTACTCCAGAAGCAAAGGAGCAGGCTAAGGTGGAGCTAAAGGAGGCCAAGAAAAAGCTACGCGATGGGGTAAAGAAGGCTATTGGCCATTACGGTAAAGTACTTGGAGAACTGTTGAAAGTTGTGAAGGAGGTTATACAAGCGTTAGGTAAAGATACAAAAGAAGCCATAGATAATCTTTTAGCTAAAAAGCCTGAGACAAGTGAAGATGCAAACAAAGCCGCTCAAGATATATTGGATGACCGCGAAGATGTTAATATCAATGGAGGAAGTGGAGGAAGCTCAGGGAGTGTTGAAGCCCTGGAACCAGGTTCCAATGAAGAGATACTCAGTGATG
This sequence comes from uncultured Flammeovirgaceae bacterium, assembly GCA_937899105.1. Classification (GTDB taxonomy): domain Bacteria; phylum Bacteroidota; class Bacteroidia; order Cytophagales; family Cyclobacteriaceae; genus Fulvivirga. The sequence continues at coordinate 18,895 of CALBPF010000040.1, forward strand.
ATGATATAGAAGCGCTGCGTCAAGACCCTAAGATTGCGGCGTATATGGATAAACTGCTTGCTTTGGAGGAACTAATAAAAGTTCTGAATCGATATGAAGGGATTTATCAAAATGTTGACCGGTGGCTTAATGAAAGTGGTGCACTTGAAGACTTGCTGAAGTCATTAAAAGACCGGATAGATGCCGATCCCCAGCTTGTTCAAAAGATAAAAAGCAAGAGCTTCGATGGTGTATTTAAGGCTAAAATGAGGGAAATAATAGAGAAATATCTATTTGATAATGAGACTGATAACTGATATGCGAAAAACATTTGTACTCATGTTTTCGGTTTTGTTGTCTGTTCTAAGTGGCAGGGCGGAGTTACTCCGTAACGAGAGCTCTTCTTTCAAAAGAGCAACCGTCTTAATTAAAAGAAAGAACGATGCTTCTATTTATTCCTATGGGCATGAATTGCGTAAGCTGTTTTACTATCATCAATTACACAAATTAAAAAGTGCACAACAAGCCGTTCAATCGTCTTTGACCAGAACCCAAATAGCTCAATCATTTGAATGGTCAGAACCAGAAATAAATGATAAAAGGTTAAATGTAGCTGTCAAAGCAATAAATAAACAAATTGATTTCAACAATGATTTATTGCGAACAGATCGAAATTCGGAAACCAGTTACATAGTTGATTTAAGGGCTTCTACTAACTCAGCGGCCTTTTTAGACGATGAAGCGCTCTTGAGCATGAATCAAAAGTTGCAGGTTATCAATCAAAATTCTTCAACAGATGAGACCAAACCGGCTTGTTATGTACTACTCAATATGTTTTTTCCTGCTGATGAGTATATACAATCAGTTTCAGGACTTGATAAGGAAGCCTACCTTAAGAAATATACCCAGGAACTTTATGACCGAAGTCAACTGAGCGCAAATGGTATCCTGCTAAATATAGAGTCTTTTCTAAGCATTAAAGAACTGAGGACTGTATTTGATGAAAAGGAAAAGACCACAAAAGAAAAACCAACCTTTACTCTGACTTATCATCCTTTTGTTGGCATTGGAAGTAAACTTAAGGACAGCTCATATGATGCGCTTATTGAAGGCGGATTAACTGAAACGAGTAAAAACTTTGAGTTTGCCGTTCAAGGGGCTTCTACTTCCGCGAATAAGCCTCACCGGGCTGATGTTTTGTCTGCTTATGTGAGCAAGGTAGCTCAGATTATTGAAAAGATATCTTCCGGGGACAGTAGCTTTTTCGAGGATGAAACTAACTCTGAGTTTTTTGTGGAATTGGAGCTAAATGATGTTGAAAAATCCGAGCTTGAAAAAGTACTGGCCGAACCTAATACCAGCCCAAGCTTGACAAGTAATTTAAAAGACTATGCTGGGGTAAGTAATTTTCTTCAGCGGCTATTTGGCAACTATTATAGTCGGTTATTTAGTGAACCTGAAGGACTTAATTTAAAGGTAATTACTACCAGTGCTTATAATACACACAAAGGGCAGAATGCCATACAATTAGTTAAGGAGGAGACTCTCAACCCGAATACGTTGCTATTAGGGCTGCATTTTTTAGATACGCCTAACAGTAATTCTGAAAAAGTTTCGATTCGCTTCACTGCAAAGTATGGGAGCCAGTTTGATAAGCAAGTCAAAGAACAACTTGATAATGTTTGGGAAGACATTGGTCTTTTAAAATGGACCGATCAAATCAAGGATATTGATGATAAGGCTTACAGCGACTTCATATTTATCCTGGATGCGGCATCGGAGTTTTTAGAGCAAATACGAATTCCCAAAACATGGTGGGACGGTGATAACTGGTACAATTTGGATCCCTTTGCATCAGGTGTAATCAATGGTATTTTAGATGATGTCACGGGTCTTCTTCAACTTGTTGTATTGGGTGGAAAAGCCTCGGCTTCAATTGCTCACTTCGGTGTTCAAATACGTCTGTTTGCTTATGAGTTAGCTACTAACGATACAAAGCGAACACAGGTACTGGCAGAGTTAGAAGAAATTAAGGAAAACTTATTCCCAATTCTCAAAAATGGTGCTCTCGGCTTCATAACATTCTTTTCTGAATTAGAAATACCGGATACTACGTTAATCAAGAACTTCCAATTTTTCTTCCCCAAAGGTGTAGGATATGGCTTGACGGCCGAAGAACAGCTGACCCATATCAATAATATTGAGGCCTTAAATGAAGGCGATCCAGGGAGTATAAAAGAGTTAGTACTCAACTTCAGTCCTTTTGTATTAGCGCTGAACAGCGATGCGGAGATTCTAAAAGTAGCATTTGCTTTCGAGTTGGGTAAAACAGCCTGGGAGAAAGTGCAAGAGATGAGCGCTCGAGAAATTGAGTATTATACTGGGTATGCTGCGGTTCAGGTGGCGTTATGTTTTGTCGGAGTTACTGAAATTGTTGCCATAGTAAAAGGCGCTAATGCAGCAGCTAAAACATTCAAATTAGCGGATGACCTTGCTTCTGGGTTAAAAGCGATCAAAAACTCGGGTGAAAAAACCCTTGCCGGCTTTATCACTCGATTGAAGGTTTTTCTAAAGAGCTTTGATAAAACACCGGATACTGCGGGTGTTAATCGAGTTAAGAATAGGCTTAGAAATGCTACGCAGAAATTTGATGATTATGTCAAAACCCTCAAAACTAAAGTTAATCCAAGGAAAGATTTACCAGATGGTGCTTTTGAAAGAAGAGTTACTGGGGATGACATTCAATATGAGGCTCTGGGTGGTGGCGAGAAAATTTGGGCAGACGGTGTTAACTCCTCAAGAAGAGCATTGTTGGACGCAAAGCATAATCCGGGTAACTTTTATACACTTGATAGCTACAATCAGAAACCCTTTTTATACGGAGACTTGGAGGAAGAATTCAGACGTTACGGTCGGATAATTGCTGATGAGTCTAATCCTACAGAAGAATTAATAATATATATAAGTAGAGAAAGTGAGAATAGCGTTTCTCTATTCGAGCATCTAGCAGTAAAGTATAACGTCCCCATAAAAGTTGAGTTAGTACCTTGGACACCTTAAAAATGGAAACAAAACTATTTGCATTTAATGAGAATGGTCTTATTTCATCTGACGCCTTAGATGATTTTGTTGAAGATCTTCAGAGTCATTCAAGATTCGAATTCAAAATATTTAATAAATCTGATATAGATACCAACACGACTGTTTTCAAGAAAGCTTCATTAGAAGGGCTTGAGTTCATCATGTATGATCATGGATATGTAATGAAGTTAGAAGGAGAAATCGTTAATGTCATTTTCTTGTTGAAGGAGCTGGATGAAATTATTCCAAATGACAAGGAGTTCTTTTTAAGTCCCATACAAGCCATTAGAAATACGCAGGAGAATAGATACCCGAGGGGAGCTGACCTGCAACAGATCGGAAGGTTTCTTGACGGTCTATTTAATAATTATGATTATTCAAATGCTTTAAAAAATAGTTAATGTCCCAACCACAAAATATTAGTTGGATTCAAATCTAAAAATGAAAAAAACTTTACTCACATACTGTCTCTTACTTCTAACCTTCACCCCACTCTGGGCCACGACCGGAACGGGTGAAGGCGAAAAGAAAGACAAGGCTTCTAAGGAAACGGCTTCTGTTCCTACACCAACTCCTGCAGCCTTAGCCACCCGCCAGTTCACAGAGTTGGAGCATTACTTTGAAGAGGAGGCTGTTGTAGATGAACCAGAGTTTTTACCAGAAGGTCCCGTTTTTTCTAATGACCCTATTGATTCCGCTAAATACTTCGTTGCTAAAGCTCAAGAAGCCATTGAGCAGGTTCGATCACTTCGGAAATTCATAGGTTATCTGGATGGGGAGTCGTTGCTGGATTTACCGGTAGGAATTCACAAGGAAATAGGAGGCCATGCTTATGATATCGCGATTACAGACATCCGTCTAAAGCCTCAATATGCCGAGCTTGAAGTGTACATGCAGTTCACCGTCCCTCAAAATGGGAAGGTTTTAACATTCAGAGGTACAGGAATAAAATTCACTAAAGCTGGAGGTATCGTAGGTGATGCTGCTTTAGAACTGGTCACCGATTATACAATAAATCTCGATGGTGATAAATCACAGATAGTTTTAAAAGGAGGCGGTAATTCGGTATCCGGAACAGGGACCTTTGCTAGATTCGACTGTAGTGGCTTCCTGGAGATGGGGCTGGATGCTCAGGTGAAGTTTTCGAGGGATTTGCTGGTTCCTGAAGACGCGAATGGTAATCGCACAAGTGGGAATGTGGAAGCCAGTTTTGGCACGGTCATAAAAAGCTGGAATGATCTTATTGTGCAGATAGACATGCCGGCATTTCAGGTAACGAGCCTGGAAGGCGTAGGTATTACAGTTAGGGATGCTGTTTTTGACTTTAGTGATCATCGCAATGCACCAGCTGTCAAATTTCCTGAAGGCTACCAGTCACCAGCGATACTTTCCGGCACGCCTAATTTGTGGAGAGGATTTTACTTAAGGGAACTATCTGTTCGCCTTCCGCAGCAATTTGAAAAGCGAGGTTCTACGGAACGCACCAGCTTTGCCGCTTACGACGTGCTCATCGACAATATGGGCTTCTCAGGTCTTCTTGAAGGCAAAGCGCTGATCAATACGGGAGAAGGAAATATGAGTGGGTGGTCTTATTCGCTGGATTCACTCGGCATTGCGTTAGAAGCTAATCAAATTAAACAGGCCGGATTTAATGGTGATTTGGTCATTCCTATTGCTAATGAACAGCGGCCTTTTGAATACACGGCTTTAATTAATCCTGGTAACGAATATATCTTCAATGTAGAGGCAGCAGAAGATATGCAGTTTGATGTATTTAAAACCAGCAGCGTAGAGATCTACGAGGCTTCTTACCTGGAAATAAAAGTAGCAGAAGGGAAATTCAGACCGAAAGCCAATTTGCATGGTCGAATGGATATCAATGCTCCGATGAGCGAAGGTAGTTCATCCCAATCCGCCCAATTAGCGGCCATTACTTTTGAAAATTTACAGCTACAAACCGTTAAGCCTTACCTACAGGTAGGAGACTTTTCCTTTGGTTCCGAGGCAGCTGAACAGGCCATGGCTAACTTCCCCGTAAGTATCAATAACATTGGTTTAAGAACGGTTTCTGAAACAGAGGTAGGATTGGATTTTGACTTGATCGTTAACCTCAATGAATCCTTTGGGGGAGAAGCAGGCCTTACCATCCTTGGTAACCTGTCAGATAATGGTGAAGGGCAACGTTGGAGGTACAAAAAGCTACAGGTCAATGATATCAGTGTTGATATCGATCAGGGGGCCTTTAAGTTCTACGGCAGGTTACAATTCTTTCGTGATGACGATGTCTATGGCAACGGATTTAATGGGGTAATTGATGCTACATTCAATCCCGGTATAAAAGTGCAGGCGACAGCTATCTTCGGTGCGGTTAATGGCACCCGTTTTTGGTACGCAGATGCATTAGCTTCTTTTCCAACCGCAATACCCGTGGTTCCGCCATTTGGAATAAACGGATTTGGAGGCGGTGCCTACTATCATATGAAGATGGACAATGAAGGAATAGGTTCGGATTACGGAAGGACTGCTTCAGGCACTGTTTACGTACCGGATGGAAATGCCGGGCTCGGGTTAAAGGCTACCATCGCATTTGCCACAGTCGGTAGTGAGTCGGTCATCAATGGTGACGCCACTTATGAAATGGCATTTTATACTGGTGGAGGGCTACGTAGCATCACATTCACGGGCAATATGTTCATTGTTACTCCTCCCATCGGTGGAGAAATGCTGGCTCGCATGGAGGAGAAAACCCAGAAGATGGTAGAGGTGGTAGAAAAGTATGAAAATAGTATGGCGGCCGGGATTTTACCTGATGACCCTCAGACTATTAAAGAAATTCATGGTCAGATTGGAGCCGCCGCCGGTAAACGTGGAAGCATTTCAGCACATGTTAAAATTGTGCTGGATTTTGAGAACAGATCACTGCATGCTAATATGGAAATGTATGTGAATGTGGCAGGCGGTATTATTAAGGGAGTAGGCCCGGGCGGACGTGCCGGATGGGCAGTACTGCACTATGGGCCTGATGATTGGTATTTTTATTTAGGCACTCCTGAGGATAGAATTGGGGTAAGCGCAGGAGTTGGCCCTATTCGAGCCGAACTAACATCATATTTTATGGTTGGAACTAAAATTCCAGGAAGCCCACCCCCACCGGAAATCGTCTCAGATATACTCGGTGGCATTGACCTTGATTATATGGCCGACGAAAACGCCTTGGGCTTAGGAAAGGGGATAGGGTTTGGCTCAGCAGTTATTGTAGATACCTGAGATCTCACTTTTCTTATCTTCTACGCCCGCTTTCAGGCAGGTTTAGGGTTTGATATTATGCTTAAAAACTACGGTGACAATGTACGATGTAAGGGCCGATCTGATCCATTAGGTATTAATGGTTGGTATGCTAATGGGCAGGCCTATGCCTACTTTGATGGCAAAATCGGTATTAGGATCAGGATCTTTGGTAAACGTAGAAAAATTGAAATACTGAGTATTGGTGCAGCCGCTGTACTGCAGGCGAAATTGCCGAATCCTTTCTGGATGCGTGGCATTGTTGGGGGAAGGTTTAGAGTGCTTGGAGGGCTGGTAAAGGGGAACTGCCGGTTTGAGGTAACCATAGGAGAAGAGTGCGAAATTATTGGAGGTAGTGCACTTCAGGGGGTGGATGTCATTGCCGAGGTTACACCTAATGATGGCCAACGTGAAGTAGATGTTTTCTCAACACCACAGGTTGTTTTCAATATGCCCGTCGAAAAAGAATTTGAATTGATCGATGTCGATGATGTCAAAAAGAAGTTTCGTATAAAACTTGATGAGTTTAAACTGGTGAGTAATGGTTATACTATCCCCGGTGATCTGGAATGGAATACAGACAAAGATGTGGTTGTATTTAATGCTTTTGATGTATTTCCTTCCGAGGAGGACGTAAATGTTTCAGCTCAGGTAAGCTTTGAAGAGTATACTTCCGGCCGGTGGGTTCCTGTATTCATCGACGGGAAAAAATACGTGGAGGCGAGCAATACCAAGTTTGCATCAGGGAAGGCTCCGGATCATATTCCCGTAAACAATATTGAGTATAGTTATCCTGTGCTGAGTCAATTAAATTTCTATAAAGATGAGTACCCTTCCGGTTACATTAAGTTAAAAAGGGGTCAACCCTATCTTTTTGAAGAAGACCCCGATCAATGGGAGCAGGTAGGCCGGTTCACAAACTCCAGCGGAGCGCAATCATTCTTTGATTATAGTTACTCTACCGGTGACAGGGAAGTGCGTTTCAATCTTCCTGAAAATCTACAAAAAGGTACTATTTATGCGTTGGATCTTGTGAACCTGCCGGCTGGCGATCAAGGAGCCATTGATCGAAATGTTTCTGCCAGAACTTCAAAATTGGCGAATGAAGGTGGAAAGATAGATACTGAGATCACTACTAAGGAGGCTGAGGGCACAATTAGCGAGCTACAAGAACAATCCATTTTCGGGAGTTACATAAGAACTAGTAAGTTCAGTACGCTACGAGAAAAACTCAATACTGCCGATATGTCTCAGCAATGGAGATGGCCCATACGCAGTGGGGTGCATGAGTTGGGTAAATCAATTAAAGCAGCTGAATTGTTTGATAACGCTGAGTTAAATGGACCTAACGGTCAAGCGCCTATGATCCAATATGAGGCTGTTTTGACTAACAATCGCTATTTCGATGAGTATATGTATCCGATCACATACCAAGGTTATCCACTTCAAGGCAAATTCCGTGTCAACTGGCGTGAAGAACAGCCAATGGGAGTACCACCTGCACGGGCTGTCTTCATCAGGCAACATCCAAATACGGATCTCATTCTTACAGAATCTGATATAGCATCAGGTCAGGTTATCACTTCGGGCTTATCGGCAGCATTCATTTACAATTTGTCACACTACTATCAGCAGGACCTATCCAACCTGCAAAATCAAGTGGCTAATTATTATGTAGATAGTGGAGATGTAAGTCAACGCTTGCAGTTTTTACTTACATCTCCATTTCCCCGGATTCTTGGAGGGCCATATGATGTCAAAGTAAGATATGTATTGCCCGGAAAGAATATCGTGGCTAGCGAACAAATGATTACCATAACTAACCCTGTGGAATAGATGCGACATCTAATGATTTTGACGTTATTGGCGACCCAATTCATTTCCGTTGCTCAAGGGCAGGATAACAAGCCAAAAATCGAGGTTTTGGCAAATGCTACTGAAAAAAATATTATGCTTAGGTGGGCTCCGTCTAGCCCTATAGCCTGGCAACGGTTAAACGAATATGGCTACATTGTCGAGCGCGTTACGGTAAGCAGAAATGGAGAGCTGCTGAATACACCAGAAAAACTTATACTGACAGAAGCACCATTAAAACCGCGGCCCTTAAATGATTGGCAGGGCATTGTTGAGCGGAATGATAATGCCGCAGTAGCAGCACAGGCTATTTACGGAGAAACTTTTGAGCTTACTGAAAACTATTCTTCAGATATTATGCAGGTAGTGAATAAGTCCATTGAACTGGAGCAGCGTTTCTCATTTGCCTTGTTTGCGGCTGATCAATACTTTTTTGTAGCACAGATGTCAGCTTTGTCCTTTATAGACCATACTCCAAGGGCAAATGAAAAATATTTATATCGAGTTAAGAGCGCTGTTCCCGTAGAGATTGAGGATATAGATATGGGTTTTGTATATGTTGGATTAGAAGACCGTAAACCTGTGCCCAAAATCTATGATTTGCAAGCGGTGTTTGGCAATCGTGCGGTAGTTCTCAGTTGGGAACGTGAGAATTTTGATGGCATTTATAACAGTTTCATTGTAGAAAAATCGTCTGATGGAGGGAAAACCTATATGCCGGTTTCAGATGAGCCAATCATCAATGCTTCTAAAGATGAGATTGACAAGTCAAGGAGGGCCTACAAGCTCGATTCTCTGGCAGAAAACAATAAAACCTATTACTACAGGGTTAAGGGAATTACTGCATTTGGGGAGACATCTCCACCGTCGGATTCCGTATCAGGAAGCGGTTTTATGCCGATAGCCGCGGCGCCCAATTTTACTAAATGGATTACAGATAATGTTAAGGTAGACCTTGAATGGCAATTCCCTTCTCAAGGCACGGAAATCACAGGATTCAGGATTGAAAGAAGTAGGTCAGAGAACGGACCGTACCAGGTAATAGAATCCGCTAAACTTAATGACAGGTCTTATGAGGATGAGAAACCATTAGCTACCAATTACTATAGAGTGGTAGCTTATAACAGCCGGAGTCAGCGGTCTTCTTTTCCGGTGCTGGTGCAGCTAGAGGACAGCATCCCACCTGTTATTCCTAATGGTTTAAGTGGCTTGATTGATTCTGTCGGTACTGTGGCTCTCACGTGGGACCAGAACGCTGAGGACGATCTTCTTGGGTATAGAATTTATAGATCCAATTTCAAAAACGCAGAATTTGTGCAGGTCACCAAGGAGGCCGTTGAACGTAATAATTGGTTAGATACGGTAAACGTCAAAACATTAACTTCGTCTGTTTACTATCAAATCAGTGCGGTAGACTTCAGATTTAACGAATCCGAAAGGTCCCCTGTTTTTAGCCTTAGAAGGCCCGATGTACTTCCTCCGGCGCCTCCGGTTTTCAGGGGCATCAAGAGTGTGGATGTAGGGATACAACTTAGCTACACAAAAAGCCCGAGCGCAGATACAGAAAAATACTTCATTTACAGAAGAGGCATAAATGAAGAGGGATGGACGTTAATTAGAGAGAATTCTACCATAGACAGTACCATTTTCATAGATCAGAGCATCCAGCCAAATATTAAGTATTTCTACACAATTACAGCCAAAGATTCAAGTGGTTTGGAGTCGAGGCCATCAGAGCCTGTTGCAGGCAGTAGTATAAAAACTATTTCAGAAAGAGATCCTGAACGATTAAAGATAGAAGCGGATAGATCGGAGAAAAGAGTTATCCTCAGCTGGGAGTTCGACAGTCCGGTTGAAGAGTTCAGAATCTATAGAAAGCGTGAAAATGATGTATTGGAACTCTACAAAACCGTGGCGGGTTCAGAAAAGGTTTTCTACGATAGCAATGTACAAATCAATAGTCAGTATCAATACGGTGTCCAGGCAGTAGTGTCCGGAGGTTTATTTTCGAGGGTAGTTTTTTCGACTGTGAACTTTTAAGTCATGAAAAGAGGGCTTCTAGTCATATTTTGCATTACTATCTGCGGCCTGGCATCTGGTCAAAACTATGACGTACGCATTAGAGTGCTATCCGTGAATTGTGGTTGCCCCAGTACTTTTTTTGGTACAACAACAAGTCTAGGTGAGGTTACCGAATCTGCTGGTGGTCGAACACCATTTGTGGCTTATGATAACGTTATTAGCTCGATTGATCCTGGGTTTTCATTTAGAATTCAAGCCTTTGATGATATCTTTCCTTGTTTCTGTATAGTAGATCAAACGTCATCCGTTCGAATTGATTTGACAGGATCAGCCGGATGCGATGAGCAGACTGTCTCTTTTGGCTCCACAAGAGTTACCGTAGAGACTTACTGGGAACCCACTGGCTTAAGCATAACTGAGGATTCCCCGGCAGGTATATATTGTGCAGATGAACAAATAACATTGAGCGCTACTAGGGAATACAACGATTACATTTGGGAATATAGTTTTAACGGTACTTCTGGATGGAACGCAGTTAATAGACCCCTTGTCCAAGATTCTCGCCTATCCGGAACTGCGCAGCAGTTTTTTGGTTCCAATATTTCGAACGTATACGGTAGAAATGTTTATTTCAGTGCTCGGTTTGGTGATTGTAATCGAGTAGTATCAAGCCCTTACACTTTCTACCGGCCCATACCGGAAGTTACTTCATCGAACATTAATGCCTTTGCGCCATCATATAGTTGTACGAATGATGGAGGGCTAACTTTAAACGGGTTACGGTATTCGGATGAGAGTAATTATTCAGGGGAACCGATTCTGGTGTCGATTGTGAACTCCAGCGGCACAGAAGGGTTTAATCAATCTCTTTCAGGTCAGACCAATTACACAATAACCAACCCGGCTTTTTTTTCATCGGGCACTGGTTACAGGATAAAAATAGAAAATGCGGTAGAAGTAGGTCAAAACACATGTGCTTCTCCCGAGCTTACCTTTTCGATTCCGAACGCTCCTACGTATGTTGTGAATAGTCCTACTGTTGCTGGTACAATTTCCTGTAGCAGTGGGGTTAACGGTCCGAACAATGATGGAGAGGTCAGGGCTTCGGTGACTAACGGCAGGCCTCCCTATGACTATTTCATTAAAAAGGGGAGTGGGAGCTATGTGTTAGACTGCAATAATTGTTCGGGATCGAGTCATATTTTTACGGGCCTGGATGCGGGCACTTACCAGGTTGAGGTACGAGATGCTTGTGGAGTAACATTAGAGTCATCAGGCACGGTAACCTTAACTGAGCCAACTTCAACCATCTCGCTCATTTCAGCGGGTGTTACCTCGGATTACAATGGTTCTGATGTGAGCTGTTTTGGGGAGAGTGACGCTGTGATTACGGCGGCTGCCTCCGGAGGTACAGGTTCGGCGTCCTACTCATTGAATAGCGGGAGTTACCAATCGAGTGGTAGTTTTCCCAACCTGGGTGCAGGCACATACACGGTGAGGGCCCGTGACGGCAACGGTTGTTTTACCGATGCGACCACCGTTACCATTGCTCCGGTCACTGCGGTGAGTATTAGCTCAGTGAATTCTGTGGATTATAATGGGTTTGGAGTGAGTTGTTTGGGAACGGCCAATGGGCAGATCACCGTTACCGGCGCAGGTGGTACCGGCGCAAAATCATTTTCGATTGACGCTGGCGCGAGTTACCAGTCCCTCAATACGTTTACAGGGCTTGCACCAGGTACCTATACGATAAAAGTAAGGGATGCGAATAACTGCGAATCTTCAACCCAAAGCATAATATTAACGGCTCCACCGGCGTTGACCGTTTCAGCGAATATCACCAGCGATTACGATGGTCGTGCACTGAGTTGCAATGGAGCGAGCGACGGTCAGATCACCGTAAGTGGTTCAGGTGGAGTAGGTACACGGCAATACAGTATCGATAACGGCATTACCTTTTTAAGCGCCACCGTTTTTAACAACCTGTCAGCCGGTACGTATTTAGTAAAAGTACGAGATGAGAACGGATGTATTTCCGATGCCTCCGGTCCTATCGTCCTAGCCGACCCCCCTGGGATAGAGGCCATAGAAACCGTATCCGATTACAATGGTCGATCCATTAGCTGCCAGGGCGCTTCGGACGGCTCCATTACCTTAAATGTGAGCGGTGGCAGTGGTATGTACAGCTACAGCTGGTCTACAGGGGAGACCTCAAAAGACCTGAGCAACCTGACAGCGGGGACCTATACCGTTACCATCACCGATTCAAATGGCTGCGATGAACAAGAGACCTACCTCTTAACTGAGCCGTTTGTGCTGTTGGAGAGCGTACTTACCAGTGATTACAACGGTGTAGGCATCAGCTGCGCAGGAGCGTCAGACGGCTCGATTGACCTGGAAGTTACGGGGGGTACCGGTCCGTACAGCTATTTATGGTCCACCGGGTCCACCAGTGAGGACTTAAACAGTCTGGCTGCGGGCGCCTATTCGGTAACCATCACCGATGTAAACGGCTGCGACCTATCCCTTACCAACATCAATATCACGGCTCCCTCTGCATTAACCCTTTCGTTGTCTACCCAGACGAATGTAGACTGTAACGGCAATGCCAGTGGTTCGGTGGACCTCCAGGCTTCCGGCGGAGTAATGGGCAAGACTTATACCCTCGATGGCACGATAACCCAACCTACCGGGCAGTTTGATGATCTGCCAGCCGGGTTCTATACGGTAGAAGTAGAAGACGCGAACGGTTGCGCCGACCAGGTATCTTTCACCATCACCGAGCCGTCCCCATTAACCTCCCAGGTCACCTCCACGAGCGACGCCACCTGTTCAGACCCGAATGGTTCGGCCACCGTAGCGGTCAATGGAGGCACGAGCAGCTACAGCTATCGTTGGGAGAACAGCCTGAACCAACCTGTGGGTACCAGCGCTATCCTTACTGGAGCGCCAGGAGGTATTTACACGGCCATCATCACAGATGCCAACGGTTGTATTACCACCAGCACAGCCACTATCAGCAGTGAAGACGGAGCTGAAGCGACCACATCATCCTTGGCAGGTACCTCATGCTTTAATAGCGCAGACGGCAGCGCGACCGTCTCAATTGTCGGAGTAGGTCCCTTTGATGTACTATGGTCGAGTGGTGAGACCACCTTGACGGCAGCCAACCTATTGCCCGGATCAAACACCGTTACCATTACCGATGCGAACGGCTGTACCGTGGTAGAGACCATTACGATTCCTTCCCCAGCTGCGATCACCTCAAGCATAGTTACTGAACAAACACCTACCTGTTGGGACAGTTCCGACGGGGCATTGGAGATACAGGCCTCAGGAGGTACGGGGAGCTACACCTACACATGGTCTACGGGCACTTCCGGAGCGCTACTTACCAACGTAACTCAAGGCGCCTATACCGTTACCATCACCGATTCGAATGGCTGTGAACTGGAGGAAGAGCTTACCCTTATTGGAGTGGAAGAAATCACCCTAACTACTGAAGCCATCCGGCCGAGTTGTGAAGGTCAGTCCGATGGTAGCTTGAGTGTGACCACTACAGGAGGTAATGGCAACTACAATTATGACTGGTCTACCGGTTCTACGTCCAACAGCATCATCAATATACCTTCTGGCACTTATTCAGTGACCGTGACGGATGAGCGAGGCTGTACAATAACCGAAGACTTAGTGTTAGGCGAGGCTGATCCTTTTGAGATAGCAATAGAAGATGTAGTGGTATGTACCGGATCGGTCGCTCAAGTTACAGCGCCTGTATCAGGTACGAGCTATAGCTGGACTTCATCGACGGGTTTTACCGGCACAGCCGCCTCTGTTATGCTGACCGATGCTGGGGAGTATACCCTAACGGTGATCAATGAAGATGGCTGTGAGGCGACAGACAGTTTTGTTCTCACAACCTCGGACGATATACTGAATGCAGACTTCTTAATGGTAACGGAAGCCTATGTGGGCGATACGGTGGTTATCATAGACATCAGCTGGCCGATACCGGAGACGCTGACCTGGGATTTTGGTACAGATCCCACGGTATTGATCGAGAACCAGGACTATGCGGAAGTGGTGTTTAATGCTCCGGGTACGTATGAAGTGAACATAGAGGCGACATTGGCAGACTGCAGGGACACGTATGGACAGTCTATCACGATATTAGATCGGTCAGAGAAACCTGACGATGGGGGTCGTCAAGCCTCAGGAGCTGAGCCATTGGTGAAGACCTTTAAGGTGAGCCCCAATCCAAATAACGGGGAGTTTGAAATAGAGGTTGGACTAGCAACGGTTTCTGAGATAGAATTATTGATGGTAGATACGCAGGGAAGTAAAGATGTTTTGAAGAAAGTATTAACTGGCAGTGACTCGTATAGTATCAAGGTTGTCCATACGGATTTAATTTCAGGGGTTTATATTCTTCGTCTTTCTGCTGGCAGAGAATCGAGGTTTTTTAGAGTATTTGTTAAGTAGCAGTTATGAGAGATATAAATTTTATAATACTCTTAGTCTTCTTGGTGTTTAGTGTCGGCCAGACCAACGCACAATTGATTGATATCGGATCCGATCAAACAGTCTGCAAGGACGATGAATTGGGCTATTTAATCCTCTTCAGTGGTATCTGTGATGAACTGGTCTTTTCTAATTATCAATGGACTGTCACCGGAGGTACATTTTTAAATAATCCCCAAAATGGAACCTTTGCTCGAGTTCGATGGACCTCCACGGGAACAAAACGTCTAATGGTTTCCGCAGATTGGACGCTTAACAATAACGGAGGGACAGGTATCTGTCCACCAAGTGGTTCTGGTAGAACGAGTGATCAATTAAATGTAAGTTTTAGGCAAGCTCCCCCTGTTTCACTAACGACTTCATTAAATGGTATTTATTGCTCTAATGAGTCTATTACTTTGGGATGTAATAATAATAGCTCAGCTTTTTTTAAAGACTGGCAGTATAGTACTAGTCCTACTTCCGGATACGTGACTTTTAGAACTACATCTTCTGCTAGTACCTCGTTTAATTTTAACAGTGAACTTCCGAGCTCCCTTCTGGAAAGAGTGATTTATTTCAGAGTCAGACTTCGACCATGTGATGACCTGAATATTGGAGTAACCTCGTCAAATAATACCAATGCTACATTTTACAGAGCTGTACCAAGCAGTATGACCATCACACCTTCCTCCCCCAATTACTCCTGTACAACCGATGGCTCGATAGTGCTGTCTAATCTTAGATATCCTGGAGGGGGGAGTTATGGAGGGGAACCAATAATTGTTTCTATAACTAATGCGGGTGGTACTGAGGGTTTTAATCAAACCCTATCTGGCAGTACTTCATATAATATTCAAAATTCCACTTTTTTCTCCCCTGGAGGGGGATACCAACTTAAAATAGAAAATGTCAGCTCTGTTGGCAGGAATGCATGTAGTTCACAACTCAGAACTTTTTCGATTCCGAACGCTCCTACGTATGTTGTGAATAGTCCTACTGTTGCTGGTACAATTTCCTGTAGCAGTGGGGTTAACGGTCCGAACAATGATGGAGAGGTCAGGGCTTCGGTGACTAACGGCAGGCCTCCCTATGACTATTTCATTAAAAAGGGGAGTGGGAGCTATGTGTTAGACTGCAATAATTGTTCGGGATCGAGTCATATTTTTACGGGCCTGGATGCGGGCACTTACCAGGTTGAGGTACGAGATGCTTGTGGAGTAACATTAGAGTCATCAGGCACGGTAACCTTAACTGAGCCAACTTCAACCATCTCGCTCATTTCAGCGGGTGTTACCTCGGATTACAATGGTTCTGATGTGAGCTGTTTTGGGGAGAGTGACGCTGTGATTACGGCGGCTGCCTCCGGAGGTACAGGTTCGGCGTCCTACTCATTGAATAGCGGGAGTTACCAATCGAGTGGTAGTTTTCCCAACCTGGGTGCAGGCACATACACGGTGAGGGCCCGTGACGGCAACGGTTGTTTTACCGATGCGACCACCGTTACCATTGCTCCGGTCACTGCGGTGAGTATTAGCTCAGTGAATTCTGTGGATTATAATGGGTTTGGAGTGAGTTGTTTGGGAACGGCCAATGGGCAGATCACCGTTACCGGCGCAGGTGGTACCGGCGCAAAATCATTTTCGATTGACGCTGGCGCGAGTTACCAGTCCCTCAATACGTTTACAGGGCTTGCACCAGGTACCTATACGATAAAAGTAAGGGATGCGAATAACTGCGAATCTTCAACCCAAAGCATAATATTAACGGCTCCACCGGCGTTGACCGTTTCAGCGAATATCACCAGCGATTACGATGGTCGTGCACTGAGTTGCAATGGAGCGAGCGACGGTCAGATCACCGTAAGTGGTTCAGGTGGAGTAGGTACACGGCAATACAGTATCGATAACGGCATTACCTTTTTAAGCGCCACCGTTTTTAACAACCTGTCAGCCGGTACGTATTTAGTAAAAGTACGAGATGAGAACGGATGTATTTCCGATGCCTCCGGTCCTATCGTCCTAGCCGACCCCCCTGGGATAGAGGCCATAGAAACCGTATCCGATTACAATGGTCGATCCATTAGCTGCCAGGGCGCTTCGGACGGCTCCATTACCTTAAATGTGAGCGGTGGCAGTGGTATGTACAGCTACAGCTGGTCTACAGGGGAGACCTCAAAAGACCTGAGCAACCTGACAGCGGGGACCTATACCGTTACCATCACCGATTCAAATGGCTGCGATGAACAAGAGACCTACCTCTTAACTGAGCCGTTTGTGCTGTTGGAGAGCGTACTTACCAGTGATTACAACGGTGTAGGCATCAGCTGCGCAGGAGCGTCAGACGGCTCGATTGACCTGGAAGTTACGGGGGGTACCGGTCCGTACAGCTATTTATGGTCCACCGGGTCCACCAGTGAGGACTTAAACAGTCTGGCTGCGGGCGCCTATTCGGTAACCATCACCGATGTAAACGGCTGCGACCTATCCCTTACCAACATCAATATCACGGCTCCCTCTGCATTAACCCTTTCGTTGTCTACCCAGACGAATGTAGACTGTAACGGCAATGCCAGTGGTTCGGTGGACCTCCAGGCTTCCGGCGGAGTAATGGGCAAGACTTATACCCTCGATGGCACGATAACCCAACCTACCGGGCAGTTTGATGATCTGCCAGCCGGGTTCTATACGGTAGAAGTAGAAGACGCGAACGGTTGCGCCGACCAGGTATCTTTCACCATCACCGAGCCGTCCCCATTAACCTCCCAGGTCACCTCCACGAGCGACGCCACCTGTTCAGACCCGAATGGTTCGGCCACCGTAGCGGTCAATGGAGGCACGAGCAGCTACAGCTATCGTTGGGAGAACAGCCTGAACCAACCTGTGGGTACCAGCGCTATCCTTACTGGAGCGCCAGGAGGTATTTACACGGCCATCATCACAGATGCCAACGGTTGTATTACCACCAGCACAGCCACTATCAGCAGTGAAGACGGAGCTGAAGCGACCACATCATCCTTGGCAGGTACCTCATGCTTTAATAGCGCAGACGGCAGCGCGACCGTCTCAATTGTCGGAGTAGGTCCCTTTGATGTACTATGGTCGAGTGGTGAGACCACCTTGACGGCAGCCAACCTATTGCCCGGATCAAACACCGTTACCATTACCGATGCGAACGGCTGTACCGTGGTAGAGACCATTACGATTCCTTCCCCAGCTGCGATCACCTCAAGCATAGTTACTGAACAAACACCTACCTGTTGGGACAGTTCCGACGGGGCATTGGAGATACAGGCCTCAGGAGGTACGGGGAGCTACACCTACACATGGTCTACGGGCACTTCCGGAGCGCTACTTACCAACGTAACTCAAGGCGCCTATACCGTTACCATCACCGATTCGAATGGCTGTGAACTGGAGGAAGAGCTTACCCTTATTGGAGTGGAAGAAATCACCCTAACTACTGAAGCCATCCGGCCGAGTTGTGAAGGTCAGTCCGATGGTAGCTTGAGTGTGACCACTACAGGAGGTAATGGCAACTACAATTATGACTGGTCTACCGGTTCTACGTCCAACAGCATCATCAATATACCTTCTGGCACTTATTCAGTGACCGTGACGGATGAGCGAGGCTGTACAATAACCGAAGACTTAGTGTTAGGCGAGGCTGATCCTTTTGAGATAGCAATAGAAGATGTAGTGGTATGTACCGGATCGGTCGCTCAAGTTACAGCGCCTGTATCAGGTACGAGCTATAGCTGGACTTCATCGACGGGTTTTACCGGCACAGCCGCCTCTGTTATGCTGACCGATGCTGGGGAGTATACCCTAACGGTGATCAATGAAGATGGCTGTGAGGCGACAGACAGTTTTGTTCTCACAACCTCGGACGATATACTGAATGCAGACTTCTTAATGGTAACGGAAGCCTATGTGGGCGATACGGTGGTTATCATAGACATCAGCTGGCCGATACCGGAGACGCTGACCTGGGATTTTGGTACAGATCCCACGGTATTGATCGAGAACCAGGACTATGCGGAAGTGGTGTTTAATGCTCCGGGTACGTATGAAGTGAACATAGAGGCGACATTGGCAGACTGCAGGGACACGTATGGACAGTCTATCACGATATTAGATCGGTCAGAGAAACCTGACGATGGGGGTCGTCAAGCCTCAGGAGCTGAGCCATTGGTGAAGACCTTTAAGGTGAGCCCCAATCCAAATAATGGGGAGTTTGTAGTACTTGTAGAATTAAACGAGTCGGCGCCCATACGCCTCACTTTAATTGGTATAAGAGGAAACAGAATACAAAGAGCTAATGCGTATGAAACGAACAATAAGTTTGACATTCCAATGAATATATTATCGTCTAAGAAAGGAATATACTTTCTTTTGTTGGAAACAAATAATCAAAAAAGCATAAAACGTATTATGGTGAATTAAAAATGGTCAAGCGCCGGGCTTGTACAAAATCATCGCTATCAAAAAAGAAACTATTGAAATAGTAAAGCCAAACATGAAAATCGTATAGCTGGTGCGCAGCATTTTATACTTTTTACCTAATACCTTTCCTAAGAAGTATATGTCTTTGATCATGCTGCTATACAGGTAATCGGCATCCTTCATCATTTCTTTCATACCCCACATGTAGTCATTTAACTTTGAATTATGAAAGTTTCCAAAAAACAAGAGGTTAGTCTTTTTTTCTTCAATGTCTTTTCTTGCAAACTCACCGGATGAAACATTTGGACGTGTGGCCAATACCGCAAAAACTATTGTGGTAAGGCATACTAAAACTAAAATTAAACCCGGTATAAGCAGATGAGGATAGTCTTCAAGTTTTCTAAAGAGTACGGAAACCAGTACTGAGAGTATGATGGAGTTGATGGAGATCATAATGTTGGACTTATTATCTGCCATGGCGCTCAAAGTAAGGTGATTCTTCGAGGTAATACGAAACATAGTTTCTATACCCCTGTCCGGTTTCTGTATTTTGGTTTGTTCAACTTTATTTTGAAGTTTAACTACTTGATTTTCAAGCTTTTCTACATATTTAAGGTCCACTGAATCATTCTTTTTCAGCTTCTTTAGGTTTTTTTTCTTTCTGGGCTCAAGTTTAATTTTGCCGTAATTTGTAAAGTAGCTGTGAGAAGAAATGAACTCGGTATTCATTCGGGTCCATTCATCTTGATCATACTCTTTTCCATTGACCGCTGCTAGTTCTTTTCGAAGTTCTTCGCTTTTTTCATTAAAAGCCCCTGTACTCAGGTGGTAGAGATCTGCATCGCACATCACCTTGCCCAATTCATTTTTTGGTGATTGAGGCATTTCGGTACTTTTTATAATTGCAGCAATTTGCCTTATTTTGGTTTGATTCACCCCCAACTCCGTAAGCTTTTCGTGCATCAACCTAATGCTTTCATCTTCATGATTTTCATAGCCAGAACTATAGCCTAAATCATGATACCATGCCGCGAGAATAATGAGCTCCATATCTTCATCTTCAAGATCTGAGCTACTACCTATCTCAGATGCCGCCGATACAACCTCCCTGGTATGGTCTAAATTATGATAACAATAACCCTCGGGCAGCGTTCCTAGCACTGATTCAGCGTATTCTCTTGATTCTTTGATCAAAATAGATTCTTCCATTATAACTAAAGTAGCTATTTTTCCACTAATACCTCAAGCTTAACGCATGTTATGTGCTTCTATTTGGTCAGATATATAATTTCTAAGATATTCATAGCGTTTTGTTAGCTTACCGTCTTTTGTTATTGTAGCGCGTTCTATCACTTTCTCAGCGTCATCTCCTAATAAATGCGGAAGGACATTGTCTATCAACTCTTTCCCAAAATCTTGAGATGCATTTCTCGGAAGTTCACATGGAAGATTATCTACAGCCATAACCGTGATATTGCCCTCATCGCTCATAGGGGGTTCTATGGTGTCGTCAGATGGATTATAATCGTAAATAGGATCTTCAATAGTGGTTGGTTTTTTTGTAGACGGAATAGAACCTTCTATGTCACATGTAATGTCTGAAATTACCCTGATTTTAAAATCTTCTGATGCTGCATCTTTCGATGTAAATAGTACTGGCGCCCTAGGGTCCCAAAAAGCTCCGGCAATTAGCACGTCAGCCACGTTAGCATATTTTAGAAAATCTCCTGTATACCTCTCAGGGTGGTTGTAAAAATCATGACGGCTAAAATCTGAGCCGTCCTTGGCTTTGCTGTAATCCCTGGTATTAAGTTGCGTATAAACAGGTTCGTTAAAATATTCCCTGGTGAATTCAGAGGGTGATACGTGCCTGATATTCATGCCATTCAGTACTTCCATGGCTCCTTTGGCCACGCGCCCACCACCGGTTAAGGCAATTTTGATTGCCGGTAACTTCACTTTGCTGTATTCTGTTTTCATATCATCAAGATCAAAACAGGTATGTGCTGGCCTCAGGCGGAATAGGTTGTACCGTTTTCCATAGGTAAGTATACCGTTATACGCTCCTACGAGTCCTGCATAACGGCCAAAAGCCACTATGCGTAAGCCATCAGAGTCTGTCAGTACTTCGTAGTCAATGAGCCGGATATTTTTTTTGACAATAGTTTGCAATAGCCTTTTATTGTATGGCTGCTCTTTAATAGTATGAGAAAAAAAGAAGTAGGTCTTATTTGGTATGAGTTCTTCGATGGGAACTTCTTTTACACCAAAAAAGACATCGCAATCAGACATATCGCTGGTAAGGGTGAGCCCCTGCTCTTCATATTCCTGATCAGAAAATGCGCGTACCTCACTTGATTGAACCTTGACTTTTACTCCTTCAAATTGAGATTGGATTTCACTAGTCTGAGCCGGGGTAAAGGGCACACGCTTATCAATAGGAACTTTACCTTCTTTTATTATCCCGATAATTTTAGACATTAATTATTTGATTATGTAGAACAAATATACACGTTACTGCTAACGTTTTGTAGCGTGCCTATTATTCGTATTTTCACTGTATGCAGTATATATGGTTAGTGTTTTTCTGGAGCATTTATTTTCTACATCACAGTTTATTTTCGAGCGATAGTGTCAAAGCATATTTTTTAGACATTGGCCTTTCTCTTAAGAATCAGCGTTTTATATATACTATTTTCTCAGTGTTGGCTTTACTGCTAATCTTACTCTTCAACGGAGTAATTGGCGGTGAGAAACTACTTATGGAAAATCGGTTGATAAAAGCCTTTGCCTTATTTTTAGTGGCCGGAGGAGTTTTTATTTTGCGGGAAGCATTTAAAACATACAGCCTTCGCGCCTTTGTTGGTTTTTCTGAAGATACGGACCTAACCCTAAGAACAACCGGAATACTACGACATATCAGGCACCCGCTTTACAGCGCCGCCATTTTAATTTTTACGGGATTCGTTTTATATGATAGCCGGGTGTCTTCAATTGTATCGTGGGGTTGTGTGATGGCTTACTTACCGATAGGCATTTGGCTCGAAGAAAAGAAGCTTATCAAAACGTTTGGAGAGCAATACAAGCAATATGCCGAAAAGGTACCTATGTTAATTCCTGACTTAAGGAAAAGATGAACTTAACCTTCGTCACCTTCCGGGTTTTGCTTCTTTTTACCAGATTTAAGTTCCTCGTAATCATCCCTTTCTTCCAGCTTTTTATCTTCCACATTCCGATTTAAAAAGTCGTTTATGTCGTCGATGTTGTAGGTGGTATTTATTTCTCCAAACGAATCTATGCTTATATTTAAACCATCCAGTTCAGGGTTCACTTTAGGCTTTTCGTCTGCGTCTTCTTTCTTTTTCTTTCTTTTAGTCATCTTTTTCTTCTTTTACAGTCAGTAGCTCTACAGCTTTTGCTATCCTTAAATTTACTTCATGCCCACCTAATATTTCAATGATTTTCATCAGATCAGGTCCTCCTCCTTTTCCCGTAATAGCTACTCTTAAGCCCTGCATGATTTGACCAAGACCCATTCCTTTTTCCCCTAATATGCCTTCCAATATGGATTTTGCTTCGACGTTACTCACATTTTCAGTTTCAGACAGTTTTTCAGCAAAAATGGAGAGCGCCTCTACCAGCGAGGCCGTCCATCTTTTTTTTACTACTTTTTCATCGTAATAGTCCGGCGTTGCAAAGAAGAAATCCCCCTCTACCCATAAGTCATCAAGAAACTCTATCCTGTCATGTAAACAAACAGCGATTTCCCTGATTCGATCCTTTGGCAAGGATATGCCTTTGCTTTCGATTCTTTTGGCAAATGCCATGGCTAACTCCTCAGGATCCATTTTCCTGATGTACTGCTGGTTAAACCATTTTGCTTTTTCGATATCAAACTTGGCGCCGGCCTTATTGATTCTATCTAAAGCAAATTCGTTGATCAGTTCGTCCCTGGTAAATAACTCCTGATCTGTACCAGGATTCCATCCTAATAAAGCAAGAAAATTGATCAAGGCTTCCGGCAAGTAGCCTGCTTCTCTAAAGCCATTGAACTTTTCATCATTTCCATGGGCATCCAAAAATGATCCGTCAATTGGAAAAACAGGGAAACCGTGCTTATCTCCATCGCGTTTGCTAAGCTTGCCATTTCCATCGGGCTTAAGTAATAATGGCAAATGTGCAAATTGTGGCATTGAATCTTCCCACCCAAAGGCGCGATAAAGAAGAACATGAAGCGGTGCCGATGGTAGCCATTCTTCCCCCCTAATAACGTGGCTGATCTTCATTAAATGATCATCCACAACATTTGCTAAGTGATAAGTCGGCATGCCATCGGATTTCATAATTACCTTGTCATCGATAGCCGTGGAGTGTACCATTACCCACCCTCTTACTAAATCATTTATCCTGATATCCTCTTTGAGCGGAACTTTAAACCTGACGACATAGGCATCTCCGTTTTTTAGCTTTTCTTCCACAGCTTCTTTGGGAAGGGTAAGGGAATTCTTCATTTGGTTACGCGTAACACCATTATAGGTTAGTGCGTTCGCCTTGGCAGCTTTAAGCCGTTTTCTCATTTCATCGAGTTCTTCTGCCGTATCAAATGCGTAATAGGCCCACCCGGTATCCAGCAATTTCTGAATGTATTCATGGTAAATAGCTTTTCTTTCCGACTGCTTGTAAGGGCCAAAAGCTCCACCTTTCTCAGGGCTTTCATCAGGAATAATATCAGCCCAATTTAAGCTGTCGTTAATATAGGATTCGGCCTCAGGCACATACCTGGCTTGGTCAGTATCTTCGATACGTAGTATCAAAGCCCCGTTATGCTGTTTTGCGAATAAATAATTATACAGAGCTGTTCGAAGCCCACCAATATGCAGCGCTCCCGTAGGACTTGGGGCAAATCTTACCCTTACCGGTCTTTCCATGTTTAAAATTTTCAGGCTGCAAAAGTAGTAATTCTACTTTCCCGAATAAGTTTAACTACAGATTAAGACCAGGTTTATTTAATGGCGATACAGGAAATCTCTACATTTACATTTTTGGGAAGGCGCGATACTTCAACAGTTTCTCTGGCTGGAGGATCAACTTGAAAATACTTACCATATTCTGCATTAATTCGTCCAAAGTCATCCATATTTCTAATAAAGATGCTGCATTTAATAACATGTTTATAATCCAGGCCGGCTTCCTTTAGTATGAAGCCCAGGTTCTTCATAACCTGTTCGGTCTCTTCCTCTATGCTAGCATTCTGCATGTTACCGGTGGAGCGGTCAATAGGTATTTGACCGGAAATGTAAAGCGTGTTTCCAATAAGAACGGCCTGGCTATAGGGGCCGATGGGCTCCGGCGCCTGGTTACTATTGATGATGGTTTTGTCCATTATGGCTACTTTTGTTATGTTAAATAATATGAAATGAAGATAGGCGTTATCGGTGACAAAACGAACCATGCGGATGTTGATTCAAAATTAGATAGCTACCAAGTGGTACACTTGTCAATAGATGAAATTGATGATATGTCAATTTCTGTAGACTACCTCTTTCATTTTGCTATTGAAGAGTGTCCTGAAGATTTAGATGCGCTTGTGCAGCTCTCAAACACTTTCGTTTTTGTTAATTCAGTTAAGACAAGTCTATCAGAACTGGCTTATCTTCATGATGGCTTAACGTCTAAGATTTTCGGATTTAACGGTTTGCCGGGCTTTTTCAATCGATCGATTTTGGAGGTGACCAGTATTGATAACTCAGATTCGCTTGCAGGCGCTATGGATGTCTTGGGCGTTGATTATTTAGAAGTAGCAGACCGGGTTGGAATGGTAACTCCGAGGGTGATTGCCATGATAATTAATGAAGCCTTTTACACACTTCAGGAAGGAACGGCAACAAAAGAAGATATTGACCTAGGCATGAAGTTAGGTACTAACTATCCCTATGGCCCCTTTGAGTGGATGGAAAAAATAGGTGTTCAAAATGTCTATGAGCTATTAGAATCTTTATTCGAAGATACCAAAGACCAGCGCTACAAAATTTCTCCTTTATTGAAGCGAGATTATCTTATTTCCTCGGTATGAATCTATTCCACTGTAACGGATTTAGCTAGATTCCTAGGCTGATCCACATTGCAATTACGCATTACTGCTATATGATAGGACAACAATTGCAATGGGATTACAGATACCATTGGCATTAAAGACTCATCTGTCTTAGGAACTTCTATGACAAATTCAGCCATTTTTGGTATTAAAGCATCACCCTCTGTGACAACAGCAATCACTTTTCCTTTCCTCGCCTTTACTTCCTGAATATTGGAAACGACTTTGTCGTAAGAGCTATCACGAGTGGCAATGAATACCACCGGCATCTCTTCATCTATTAATGCAATGGGGCCATGTTTCATTTCTGCCGCCGGATAGCCCTCGGCATGGATATAGGAAATTTCTTTAAGCTTTAATGCGCCTTCCAGGGCTACAGGAAAGTTATAACCTCTGCCCAGGTAAAGGAAATTTTTGGCATCCTGAAATCGCTCTGCAACTTCCTTAGTTTGCTGGTCTAATAATAGCGCTTTTCCCACTTTGACAGGAATGTTTTCCATTTCCACCAATAGCTCGTGGTATCTGCGTTCGGTAATGGTGCCCTTTCTATGCGCAACTCGAAGAGCTATCATGGTAAGTACGGTCAGTTGTGCAGTAAAGGCTTTTGTCGATGCCACACCTATTTCCGGACCGGCATGCGTATAGGCTCCTTCATGAGATGTTCTGGCTATGGATGAGCCTACCACATTACAAACTCCAAAGATCACCGCACCTTTTGACTTGGCAAGTTCAATAGCAGCAAGTGTATCGGCAGTCTCACCGGATTGTGAAATGGCAATAACTACATCTCCCTCTTTAATAACAGGGTTCCTATATCTAAATTCGGATGCATACTCTACTTCTACAGGTACTCTGCAAAACTCTTCAAAGAAATACTCCGCTACCAAGCCGGCATGCCAGGAAGTCCCACATGCTACTATTATAATTCTGTCCGCAGATATTAATTTATTGGCATACTCACGAATACCACCAAGAACCAGCCTGCCTTCATTTGCATTTAAACGACCTCGCATACAGTCGCTTATTGATTTAGGCTGTTCATAAATTTCTTTAAGCATAAAATGCTCATAACCACCCTTTTCTATCGCCTCGAGCTCCATGTCTAACGTTTGAATATAGGGTGTGGAAGGTACGTCTTGAGTATTTTTTAGTCTCAGCTCATTGTTTTCGATAATAGCTATTTCGTAATCATTTAAATACACTACTTCATTTGTGTATTCGATAATGGGCGTAGCGTCAGAAGCCAAAAAAAATTCGTTATTTCCTACACCGATAACTAGAGGGCTACCTTTTCTTGCCGCGATCAGCAGATTTGGATCGTCTTTTGACATTATGACTATGGCATAGGCTCCAACAACCTTGGTGAGCGCTAAACGCACGGCTTCTTCCAGTGAGTATTCGTTGTTTAGCTGGATGTCTTCAATAAATTGTATGAAAACCTCCGAATCCGTCTCACTATTAAAAGTATAACCTTTATTAATGAGCTCTTGCTTTAGTGAGCTGTAGTTCTCAATTATGCCATTGTGTATTATAGCAAGATTTTTCGAGTAAGAATAATGGGGATGGGCATTGATATCATTTGGCTCGCCATGAGTGGCCCATCGCGTATGACCTATGCCAATATTACTGGTCAGTTTTTCATCTAGTATGGCATTTTCCAGATCTGAAACACGCCCCTTCTTTTTATATACATTCAAGCCATTATTTAAGAGTGCGATGCCGGCGCTATCATAACCGCGATATTCGAGTCGTTTTAAACCCTTAATAATTACCTC
Organism: uncultured Flammeovirgaceae bacterium; assembly: GCA_937899105.1. Lineage (GTDB taxonomy): Bacteria > Bacteroidota > Bacteroidia > Cytophagales > Cyclobacteriaceae > Fulvivirga. The sequence goes on from CALBPF010000040.1 coordinate 45,930, forward strand.
GTGGGCTTTTCTATACCCCACATATGCCACTATTCCACACATATGCTAATCTGTTTTGCTGTAATACAACCTTAAGAAAATACTGTCCTTTGGTATCACTATGCGGTCAAGTCTGGACACTGATGGCCCTCTTATGATAATCTTGTCAAGAGAAGTTCGATCTAATGTAAGCTGATTTAGGTAAGTCGGTATCCTAATAAAATTTGAATCCGCTTCATCATAGTTAATGGCTATTGGTACCTCCCCCAAGAAGTTTGCATCTTGTATACCGACCAACTCATTGTCATTTAAACGTTCTTCGGAACTCAGCAAAAACTGTAGTACAGAGATTGGATCATTTCCTTCCAGAACAAGCGTGCTATCGCTATTCAGGTAAAGTTCGGCGCCCTGAAACACTGTATTTTCTAATGTATCTACAAATGATTTGAAGGGTTCGAAGTCCAAAGCAATAAAAAGATTAGCGCCTGATTGTATGTAGGCGTTCTCATCTTCCAGCTCCGCCGGGGTATAAAAATCCGTCAAAGGGTTAAATTTTTCAAGCGACCAACCGGAGTTGGCGTTTGGCCTTATTTCATTAAAGGCTTTATTTGAATTGAACAGAATAAACATCTCTATTTCACTCGTGCCTGATGGCGTCACACGATTATACTTAACGGATATAAATGATCGAACATCTTGCCCACTGAACTGAAGCGCTGTATTTCCTGATTCCTGTTGCAAAGCGATACCTTTCATAATCTTATCAAACTCTTGGGAAGCATTAAGCGTCGAATCCGGAAAACTAAGTGTGTCCAATAATACGTCGCGGTATTGATTGAAAATATCTTCCCAAAACGGTTGATCGAGATCAAAACTGGCCGTATACAAGTATATGCCGCTAGCATCAAAAAGCGAGTCAGGTATATTAGTAATGCTTTGATTATCAGAACTATCTGCAAGGTTTATCCCTAATGAGTCCAAGTAGAATGTAAATTGTGTTTCACCGATTTTATTGCCAATTGCTAAGGCGCTTGAATTCGTATACTCTGCATTTACATCAACGGTATCTAATAGCTGATATACACCATAGCCAACAGAAGGGAGATTGGTCGTACTACCATAGGCTTCTTGGATTCTTAGCGTCATATCGGCAGATACAAAATTGTAGTCAATGGTATCCGATACAGGGAAGGACGCCCTTAGTGAGGTAGTGCTTAAGTCAGAAAACGCTATTGACTTAATCTCCCCAAGCTGTGGGTCTTCATATTCCCCAACCAATAATAGCCCGGATGCGTCGTAAGGTAGATCATCCACCCAAACTTGCTTTACATAATCCCGCATTGGAATTTCGGCAAAAAAAATCCCCAAATTGTCTTCGGGGGGTAAGCCTATTGAGTTTTCTTCCTCACAGGAAAAAAGTAGTAAGGCTGCTAACGAAAGCAACCCTATTTTTCTAGCCCACAAGTTCATTATATAGGTCGTAGTATGAATCCGTAAAGTTTTCGTTCTTCTCAATAGTCTCAACTTTCTTCTCTTCTTCTAACTCATTGAAAAGTCCATTTAAACCTTTTCCGCCTTCAGCCATAATCACAGCATCTGAAAACTCCACACCAAGTTTTATAAAACCGTTAAAATCGGCAGTTTCAAGATTTGCCAACATGCTGTCTTCAATATCCATCATCTTTACTTTATCCAGCAGATCGCTGTCAAATTTATGTGTGAAGCTGGTATTGTAGACAGAGAAAACCGTTTTTGATGACTTGAACAAGGGATCGTTTTTATAAGTAGTTTTTAAGTAAAGCGGAATCAGACTTGTCATCCAGTCGTTACAATGTACGATGTCCGGCGCCCAACCTAGTTTCTTAACCGTTTCAATAACGCCTTTGCAGAAAAATATTGCCCGCTCGTCATTATCTTCATAGAACTTATTTTCCTTATCGTGGAAAACGGACTTTCTGTGGAAGTAATCTTCATTATCAATGAAGTAGACTTGAAGTTTTGCGTTAGGTATAGACGCGACCTTGATGATCAGGGGTTTCTCTTCATCGCCTACGGCAATGTTAATACCAGATAATCTTACTACTTCGTGTAATCTGTTCTTTCTCTCATTGATCAACCCAAACCTAGGAACAAGAATTCTAATTTCCATTCCTTTTTCTTGCATGGCCTGAGGTAGTTTTCTTACAAAATCTGCAACTTCAGAAGTTTGCAAAAATGGATTGATCTCGCTGGCTACATATAGAATACGAAGATTCGACATATTTGTATGGATTTGATTTTCAAAATTAATCCACAAAAGTACTAAAATTTTGCCTGTAATCCGCATTTAGTTTTTTTAAAAATATAGCTTTGCACTCATTTTTGGCCAATCCAATGCGTCATTTCACTACTGTTTCAGGAATACAAAACTACTTGCGTGAACAAAAGCTAAATCATAACAGTATTGGTTTAGTGCCCACTATGGGGGCCCTGCATGAGGGACATAGTTCGTTGGTCAAAGCCTCACTTAGTGAAAATGATATCACTGTTACAAGTATATTTATTAATCCAGTCCAGTTTGATAATGTTGAAGACTTTAAGCGCTATCCTCAAACCTTAGAGAGTGACTTAATAGAACTCCAAAAATTGGGGAATACTGTTGTTTTTATTCCATCTCAACAAGAAATGTACCCTGAAAAAACGATTTTAAGGTTGGAGTTTGGCTCCCTCCAGCAAGAAATGGAAGGAAAGTTTAGAGAGGGTCATTTTAATGGTGTCGGAATAGTAGTAGGAAAACTTTTTAACATCATTAAGCCTGATAAAGCCTATTTTGGTCAGAAAGATCTTCAGCAGTACGCGGTTATTAACCAGTTGGTGAAAGACTTTTCTTTTGATGTAAAGCTAAGGTGTATGCCTATTTTAAGAGAGGACGATGGGTTAGCGTTTTCCTCTAGAAATCAAAGATTAGATGCTAAGGGAAGAACAGAGGCTATCATACTCTACAAGTCCCTGGAGCTGGCCAAAGATTTAATAGTGGAAAAGGTATCAATCGAAGAAATCATCGTAAAAGTGCAAAACTTGTTTGGCCAATCCACTGTTGATTTGGAATATTTTGAAATTGTGGATCCTGTATCTTTGATGCCGATTCAGAGTTATAATACTCAAACAAATATAGCTTTGTGTATTGCAGGGCGCGTGGGGAAGATAAGACTCATAGATAATATGATTATTTCTAAATGAATATAGAGGTTTTAAAATCAAAGATTCACAGAGTGAGGCTTACGCAAGTTGAGTTGCATTATGTAGGCAGTATTACTATAGACGAGGATTTGATGGATGCGGCGAATTTAATCGAAGGGGAAAAGGTTCAGGTTGTTAACATAAATAATGGGGAACGCCTTGAAACCTACGTTATTACAGGTGAGCGCGGTAGTGGTATGATATGCATGAATGGTCCGGCTGCAAGAAAGGCACAGGTTGGCGATATTATCTTCATTATATCGTATGCTTCAATAGATTTTGATGTAGTTATTTCATTTTATTCCAGTTTTATTTTTCCGGATGCTAATAACAGGCTTGCTGTTTAATCTGATGGAGGTAAGACTTAAGAACATTGCCAAGTACGGCGTAATGCTTGGCATCACAACTTTCCTACTTTGGTTATCGTTTGAAAATATTGAGGTAGCCGAAGGCGAAAGTAAATGGGGCTTTATTCTCAGTGTATGGAGTACAGCCGACAAACCTTTTTTGTTTTTATCCGCATTAGTCGCCTTGTTAAGTCATTTAATTAGAGCAGAGCGTTGGAAGTTGCTTCTTAATCCTCTTGGGTTTAAAATAGGCTTATTTAAAGGGTTTTTATCTGTAATGATTGGCTACTTTATCAATCTTGTTGTTCCACGTGGGGGCGAGGTCTCACGATGCTACAATCTTTACAGACTTTCACAGGTGCCGGTAAATATTTCGTTGGGAACCGTTGTTGCGGAGCGGGTGATTGATCTGATTTTCCTATTGGTTCTTATTGGCACGTCATTCTTAATAGAAGTTGATAATCTGTTGCTCTTTTTTAATTCTGATGAAGTCAGAGCTTTAAGAGGCACGGACCAGGGAGGGCGAATTCCATGGGGCCTTATAGTCTCCACGATTCTAGCTTTATTGGGTGTTTTTATAGTGTTTTGGCACCTATTTAGAACCCGCAGATATCTCATGCTAAGATTCATTTCAAAATCTAGAAATGTTGTTTTTGGGATTCGGGACGGCGCCAAATCAGTTTTGAAGTTAGAGCATCGTATTTTATTCATAGGTTATTCGCTGGCTATTTGGATATGTTATTATCTTATGATGTACTTCGTAATGCTGGCGTTTCCTGAAACCCATAGTCTTGGTCTGGAGGCGGCGCTTACAATTTTTGTAATAGGAGGTATAGCCATGGCGGTTCCACTACCGGGTGGAGCAGGAAGCTTTCATATACTTGTAGCCACAGGATTGGTTTTATTATATAGTCTTGCTCAGGATAAGGCCGTAGCTTTTACTTTTATATTCCACGGGTGGCAGACAATAGTCGTTATAGCAGTAGGAGCAAGTTCTATGTTTGTGAGTCAATTTTTAAGAAACAGAGTTGAAAACATCAGATAAAATCATGCCGTTGGCAGAGGCTGTTACTCATGTTAAGTCATGGCAGAATGAGGAAAAAAAAGTAGTTTTCTCCAACGGTTGTTTTGACATTTTACACCTTGGGCATATCGATTATCTTGAAAAAGCACGCGCTTTGGGTCAAAAACTTGTCATAGGACTGAACACAGATGAGTCGGTCACAAAGCTAAAAGGAGTGTCTCGTCCCGTGAACAATGAGCTTTCGCGTGCACGGATTCTGGCCGCTCTGGCATTTGTAGATGCTGTTGTACTTTTTAATGAGGATACACCTTACGAACTTATAAAGGCAATTCGTCCTAATATTTTAGTTAAAGGAGATGACTATTTGGCAGAAAATATTGTTGGTGCAGATATTGTTGAGGCAAATGGTGGAAATGTAAAAACCGTATCACTCGTGGAGGGTTATTCCACGTCGTCATTAATAGAAAAAATAAAAAAAATATAGCTATGGGAGGAATATGGATAATAATTATAGTCTTCGGAATCATCAGCTTTGCGGTTAATTCAAGGTTGAAGAGTAAGTTTAGAAAATATTCTAAAATGCCACTGAGCAATAATCTTTCTGGCGCTGAAGTGGCGAAACTGATGCTGGCAGATCATAATATTCATGATGTACAGGTTACATGCGTTCCTGGAAGTTTGACAGATCATTATAATCCGGCTAACCGAACTGTAAATTTAAGTGAGGAAGTTTACCACGGTAGAAATGCTGCTGCTGCGGCAGTAGCTTCCCACGAATGTGGACACGCAGTGCAACACGCCACGGCTTACAGTATGTTGGAATTCAGGTCCATGCTGGTACCACTGCAGAACGCGAGTGCAAAGATTTTGAATGTCATATTTATCATGATGCTTTTTGGGTCATTCGCATTGACTAACTTCATGCCAACTGCTTTACTCGTTGTTATAGGCGCTTACGGTGTGATGACTTTGTTTTCGTTTGTCACCTTACCGGTGGAATTCGATGCCAGTAGAAGGGCGTTGGCCTGGGTTAAGGATAGACAGATAGTTAATATTTCAGAATACGGTATGGCTAAGGATGCATTAAAGTGGGCCGCTATGACCTATGTGGTGGTAGCTGTTGGTTCTTTGGTAACCTTGCTCTACTATGTAAGTATGTTTTTAGGAAGCAGGGATTAATGGCTTCATCAAGAAATTGTATTTTTGAAGGCTCGCAAACGATTGTGAGCCTTTTTTGTTACATCTAAAAAATACTAAATAGACCTATGAATTTTGAATTGACTGAGGAGCAATTAGCCGTGCAGGCAGCAGCTAGGGATTTCGCACAAACCGAACTACTACCGGGCGTAATTGAAAGAGACGAACAACAAAAATTTCCGGCCGAACAGGTGAAAAAGTTAGGGGAGTTGGGTTTTATGGGAATGATGGTGGATCCAAAATATAATGGAGGAGGTATGGATACCGTTTCATACGTTCTTGCAATGGAGGAAATTTCCAAGATTGATGCTTCGGCCTCAGTTTGTATGTCGGTTAATAGCTCCCTAGTTTGTTGGGGTGTTGAAACCTATGGTACGGAGGAGCAGAAACAGAAGTACCTAACCAAACTGGCTACCGGAGAAAACATAGGCGCTTTTTGCCTGTCGGAACCAGAGGCAGGCTCAGATGCTACCAGCCAGCGAACAACAGCCGAGGATAAGGGAGATTATTATCTGCTTAACGGTACTAAAAACTGGATAACAAATGGAAACAGCGCCGGTATTTATATAGTTATTGCCCAAACGGATCCGGAGAAAAAACATAAAGGAATAAATGCGCTAATTGTTGAAAAAGGTATGGATGGATTTGTTGTTGGTAAAAAAGAAGACAAACTTGGTATCCGCGGCTCGGATACTCACTCTCTGATGTTTACTGATGTAAAAGTACCTAAGGAGAATCGTATCGGGGATGATGGTTTTGGATTTACCTTCGCTATGAATACTCTTAATGGGGGAAGAATAGGCATAGCTTCTCAGGCCCTGGGCATAGCTTCCGGTGCATATGAGCTGGCTTTAAAATATTCTCAGGAACGTAAAGCGTTCGGTAAAGAGATTTCTCAACATCAAGCTATTCAATTCAAACTTGCCGATATGGCTACGCAAATTGAGGCAGCTCGTTTACTCTGTCTTCAGGCGGCAAGCTTAAAAGATCAGAAAAAGCCTTACGCACAGGCCAGCGCTATGGCGAAGCTTTTTGCTTCTGAGGCTGCAATGGCGATTACTGTAGAAGCTGTTCAAATACACGGGGGTTATGGTTTTGTTAAAGAATATCACGTCGAGCGCTTGATGCGCGATGCCAAAATAACACAGATATACGAAGGTACTTCTGAAATTCAACGTATTGTGATTTCTAGGTCGCTTTTGAGCCGATAGAATTTACCGTCTATAAAAAATCCTACTTTTCTTGAAATAGTGCATGTAAGTTTAATGTGAAATATGTATATTCGCTATAGAATAAATACAGCACTTTAATGGAAGATTACAACAAAATAATCGAATCTCTAGGAATAAAGTACCTAAAGTCAAATAACGTCAAGGTAATAAATCCGCTTACAATCGTTGATTTTAAAGATACGGAGAACATTCTCATTCTTTTGAAGAAAGGGGCGATCCATTTCGGAAAAAACAAGGACTTGCTCAAAGAAGGGCATGCCTTATTTATTCCGGCAAATCGATTGGCGGAGTTACATTTTGGCGAAGTAAGTAACAAAACAACCAAGGTTGACCTAGAGGAATTTAGCTTCAAGCAAGCAGAGTATTTCAGAACTTCAAAGCTGGGTGAGATAAATGAAAGTGTAGCCGCTGATTTTAGCATTGTTGTTTTTGAAACAAAGGTGTTTGATACGGTTAATTTCTTTACAGCGCTTGATATTCCGGCTTTCGATATGGAGAATGGTACCTTAGGTAGTCTGATATATGACTTGATAACTGAGGAAAGTAGACTTAAAGAAGGTAATCAACGGGTTATTAAGTTGAAAACGGAACTGTTGGTCATCGAATCGATAAGACACCTTATTGACAACAGAATGTTTGTAGAACAGCTAGCTACTAACAGCACGTACTTCAAAGACCCTCGCTTGATTACACTTTTTAGGTATATTAAAGATAATCTGGGAGGAGAATTGACAAATAAGGTTCTTTCTGACGTGACGGAAGTCTCTGAAGATTATGTCGGTCAGTATTTTAAGACCTTAACGGGTATTAACCCACAGGACTATATAGAATACCAGCGCATGGAGTATGCTGTAAAGCTTTTAAGAACAACAAAGATGAGTATCAGAGATATTGGGAAGACCTGCGGCTACAAAGATACGGCATACTTCTGCCGTAGGTTCAAAATGATGCACGGTATTCCTGCTGGGAAAATGAGAAAACGAGAAACGCTAATGAACGTTTAACGATTTGTTGAAATCGTAGATTTTTTCAGAAACCTCAATCAAAAGATTGGGGTTTTTTTCTATCGCATTTCCGATAACTATTGTATCCGCGCCTGCCTCTAATACTTGTTTTACCTTTTCCGAAGTATTAATGCCACCACCTACGATAAGAGGTATGTCAATTGACTTCCGTACCGTTCGTACCATTTTAGCAGGTATATTCATTTTAGCCCCACTTCCCGCATCCATATAAATCAATCTTAATCCAAGCATCTCACCGGCCATAGCCGTGCAAGCAGCGACGGACTCTTTATCCGGGGGGATAGGTCTGGTATTGCTCATGTACGATGCTGCAGAGGTGCTTTCTGAGTTCACAAGCATATAACCCGTAGGTAATACCTCTAAAGAACTATTTTTTAAAATGGGTGCGGATACTACATGCTGACCGATAAGGAGATCAGGGTTTCTTCCCGAAATAAGACTCAAATACAAAATGGCATCTGCATAAATATCAATTTGCATAGTGTTTCCCGGAAACAATACCACGGGGATATCACAAATAGATTTAGCAGTTTTTACCACTTCCGTTAACGAATTATTCGTTATTAAACTTCCACCTACAAAAACAAAATCTACATAGCATTCTTCCGCCATGTGCAGTAAGTTCGTCAGCGCTTTCAAGTCTTGGACCTTGTCAGGGTCAATAAGTAGAGCCAGCGACTTTTGTCCGGAGCTTTTACGCTCATTCAGTATTTCCAGAATTGATTTCTTCATCGGTGTTAGTTTCTTCCAGATATTTAAGCAAACGTTCCTTAGCCATAGCTAACAAGAATACGGAAAGTTCCTGTAAAATAAATCGGCTAATCTTCGAGAACTTTGCAGATGTCTGCTGTTCCATGGGATTCTGATCTCCATTTTTACCAGCGGTGAATCGCTTAGAAATTAAATAGGCTAATGATAATCCTCCCCCAATCAGTAGAACCCCGATAGTTATACGCTTAGACCGCTCCACCCAACTATTGATTTCTGATGTAAGAGCGGCTTTATGGGCCTCTGATTCTTTTTTTAACTTATCAATATTCAGATCTAGATCCACAGCTACTCACTTTTTTCCAAGGCTTTATTAAGGCTTTGCTCAATTGAGTCCTCTATTCCTAAATGATCTTTAACTAATAAGAATACGAAAAAGACCGCCACATAGAATCCCGATATGATCAAAAAACCAGAGTACAGTTGACCTATCCAGTCACTTAACAGAAACGCCAAGCCAATATTTAAAAAAAGAAAAAATAAAAGACCTAGCGCCATTAAAATTGCAAATACCATGACCTTAGCCAGGAATCTTGCAATGTCTTTCTTTATCTCAATTTTGGCTATTTCTATTTTAGCTTCTAACAGCTTTAATAGATTATCTATTATACCATTCAGCTTTAAAAAACTTAATAATCCTTTTTTGTCAGCCATTATTTTCGGAACTGAAATAAAGATAGTAATCTTATTTTACATCGATTCGAGTAAGCTGCTCATTGCGTAATAGTTTACCGTGATTGGTAAACTTCTGGGCGCTTAAAAGGAGCTTATTGCTAACACTTATTTGATAATAAAAATAAGAAGAGTCCCTATCTACAGGGTCATAGAAAGTTTTTTTGAAAACAAATACTGAGTCGGCAGAAATATCACCATGCTTTACCGATGGTAGTATTTGCGAGATGCACATTTGATATTTTCTATTCTCAGTGTCCTGATCGTCCCAACAAAAACCCTCCTTCTTAATTAAATAAAAACGATCGTTCAAAAAGAGCACATCATTATTTCTATAGATGGTCATAATGTTTTCGCTGTACCCTTTATTCGAAAGGTTGACATCGCTACCCCATAGCGATCCGTAACGTTTATCTTGGGCGGCGACGCTGATCACTTTCTTTTCCTTTTTCGTTTGGTTCTCCTCTATTATATAGGTCAACTCAGTGATTTTTGTGGCGTTTCTATTGAAATAGATTAATGTAAAAGGCGCAATAAAAAAAGTGAATAGAATGTAGCCTATACCGGCAAGGCGATAGTTCATAGTTAGCCTGCCAAAACTCATTGCCAGCTTTATAGGAATCATCCTAAGATACTTGAACGGAAGAAATACGAGTACGCCAATGGTATTAAGGAGTAAATGTGTAACGGCAATGCTTATAGCGGCATTAGACTCCAACAAAACCGCTATAAATGCAGTTATTGTGGTACCTATGTTAGCGCCTAGTATAAAGGGCATAGCGCTTTCCAACGATATTTTGCGTGTAGCTACAAAAGGCACCATCAGAGAAGTTGTAATTGAGCTGGATTGTACTCCTGCCGTAAAGGCCGCCCCCCAGAAAAACGATTTGAAAGGATTACTGAAGATATAGTTTCTCAGCTTGCCTTGAGACTCGCCTATTACCAGCTTGTAGATTAAGGAAGACAACAATTTAATGGAGGCAAAAAGCAGAACAAACGATAAAATGATACTTATGAAACTGTTATTTATGACAGAAATAAGGAAAGAGGTGAGAGGTATAGCATCAAATAACTTAAAACCCGCGCCCCCTGAAAAGGAACCACCGCCTGACGGCAAAACTAAGCTAGTAATGCCTTGAGCAGTGGAAGAAACGAAGCCATAATAGTATTCAAGAGGGAAAAGTAACAGCACCACCAGGATATTAAAAAAGTCATGAACCGTGCCAGTAGCTATTGCCTTTCTGAATTCGTTTTTTTTTGTAATGAATCCTAAAGAAACTATAGTGCTGGTCAGCGTAGTGCCTATGTTGGCTCCCATAATCATAGGTACTGAATCTGCTATGGTGATAGAACCAGAGGCTACCAAGGCTACGATCATCGCCGTACTGGTAGAACTACTCTGAATAATAGCAGTAATTAAAAGGCCTAAAAAAAGACCTATGAATGGGTTCTTTGTCGCAAAGATGAGCGATTCTGCGGCTTTTTCACCGATGTATTTGAAAGCTTCACCCATGAGATCTACTGAGAATAGAAACACTGCTACAATTAGCAAAACCTTTAGCGATGCTTGTAGTATTTTTTTTCTCTGTTCCTGCCGACCTTTCAAATGGATGGAATTTAAGCCTGCGAAATTAGCATTTTGAAGACTCTTATCATAAGCCCGTTTGTGAAGCTAATATTAAAATTCGCTTCAACTCTAGTCCATATTAAAATAACGTGGTAATTTCGACACTCTTCAAATAAAAATTGGAGTTAACAGAAAGTTAACATGAAGCGTAAATTTGATTGTAATACAGTTGACTACATTTACTCTCTCACAGAATTTTTCCCTGTAAATGGAATTCAGTTTATTTGATGCTTTAACCTTAATAGGGTCGTTAGGGTTCTTCATCTACGGGATGAAGATTATGAGCGAAGGTATTCAGAAGGTAGCCGGCGCCAGAATGAGGCAGATCCTTCGAGTTATGACCTCAAATCGAATTTATGGCGTTTTAACGGGATTTCTGCTTACAAGTTTAGTTCAATCTTCATCTGCTACTACCGTTATGGTAGTGAGTTTTGTAAATGCGGGCTTGCTGTCTCTTGTAGAATCCATTGGTGTTATAATGGGAGCTAATATAGGGACCACAATAACTGGATGGATAATCTCTATTCTTGGCTTGAAAGTGAAACTGGCAGATATGGCCTTACCGATTATCGCTTTTGGCTTCCCTTTATTGTTTGCTTCTACGAATCGGTTGAAATCCTGGGGTGAAGTAATTATCGGTTTTGCCTTGTTATTTATGGGACTGGAAGCGCTAAAATCTGCTGTTCCTGATATAAAGTCAAATCCTCAAATGCTGGAATTTTTATCCAGCTACACGGATTTAGGAATTTTTTCTACGCTTATTTTTATTGGAATAGGTACGCTATTAACTGTTGTGGTGCAATCTTCCAGCGCCACTATGGCCATCACTATTTTAATGGCTAATGAAGGTTGGGTACCTTTTGATATAGCCGCTGCGATGATTTTAGGGGAGAATATCGGGACAACCATAACTGCTAATCTGGCTGCTCTAGTGGCTAATTCTTACGCCAAGCGAGCCGCTCGCGCACATTTTATATTTAACATATTTGGAGTGATCTGGATGCTTCTGACATTTCCGTGGTTCCTGAAAGCCATTGATGTATATATGGTAGGCGCTGATTATACTTCACCTTTTCAGGATGCATTGTCTATCCCAATTGGTCTATCTATTTTTCACACTACATTCAACATTATTAATGTGACCCTACTCATCGGGTTTGTAAATTTCATATCCAGAGTAGTAACTAAAATGGTTCCTATTCAGAGTGATGAACGTGAGTTTAGTCTGGAATATATTTCAGGTGGCCTTGTTTCTACACCTGAAGTGTCCTTGTCGGAAGTGGCAAAGGAAATTTCCAAATTCGGAAAAATTACGGCACGAATGTCTGGCTTTGTAAGAGAATTGATCAATAACAAAAAATCAAAAAATAAAACTAAGGTTTTAAAGAAAATTAAGAAGTATGAAGAAATAACGGATAAAGTGCAGTACGAGATCGCCACTTACTTATCCAAACTGCCATCAGCCAAACTTAGTCTGGAAAGTTCCTTACGACTTAGAGGAATGTTGGCGATAATCAATGATCTTGAGAGAATAGGCGATCTATTTTATCAAATGTCCTTGTCAATTGAGCAAAAAAATGAAAGTGAGAGCTGGTTTACCTCGGATCAGGTAAAAGACTTACTGAAAATGCTTGTCAAGTTAGATGAAGCATTTGAAATTATGAATGCAAATTTAATTCCTGGGTCTAAAGAGATTAGCCTCAAGCTAGCCATTGACAAGGAGAAAGAGATTAATAGACTCAGAGACAAGCTTAGAAAGAAACACCTGAAATACCTTGAGAAAGGGGAATATGATGTTTTGAGCAGTCTTGTTTACGCAGATTTATTCAGTCTTATGGAACGCACCGGAGATCATATTATAAATGTATCAGAAGGGATTACCGGAGAACTGGCTAAAGACGAGGAAGATGTATTAGATTAAGCCTTTAGTTCATTGATCGCTTGCCAGGCCATCATACCCATGCCAATTTCCAAAGCATCTTCGTCCACATTAAAAGTGGGTGTATGAACGTACGAGGTAATTCCTTTGGCTTCATTGCGTGTACCCAGCCGGTAAAAACAGGCAGGTATTTTCTGCGAATAATAAGAAAAGTCTTCTGCACCCATCCATAGGTCCAGGTTCACGACATTCTCCTCTCCCAAAAATTCTACTGCTAACTGACGCGCCCGTTCCGTAAGTGGCGGGTCATTCTGAAGAAAAGGATAACCCTTTGAAATAAAAACATCACATTCTGCCCCCATGCCCTTTGCAATTGACCTGGCCATTTCTGTTATCAGCTTATGAGCACGGATACGCCATTCTTCGTCCATTGCCCTGAAAGTACCGGCCACCTTCACTTCGTTAGGGATAATATTAGTAGCTCCCATGGCTTCAACTTTTCCAAACGATAGAACGGTCGGCTTTTTAGGGTCGGCGTTTCTACTGATAATCTGCTGCAAGGCTACAATTATATGAGATGTGATGAGCACGGTATCTGTTAAGTGTTCAGGAATGGCCCCATGTCCTCCGGTTCCTTTGATAGTAAGATATATTTCATCTGCACTAGCCATATACATACCGGATCTGAACCCCACTTTTCCAACCGGTATCAAAGGCATCACGTGTTGTCCAAATATTGAAGCAGGGGCAGGGTTTTTTAAAACACCATCATTTATCATTAGGGATGCGCCGCCCGGGTTCTTTTCTTCACCAGGTTGAAATATAAGCTTTACAGCTCCGTCAAAATCTTCTTTCATGGCCTGAAGAATTCTGGCAGTACCTAATAAAGAAGCTGTATGTACATCATGGCCGCAAGCGTGCATCACACCCTCATTTTTTGATTTATAGGGAACATCATTGGCCTCTTTTATGGGGAGTGCATCCATGTCACCTCTTAAAGCAACAACCTTAGAATTTGTGTTTTTACCTTCAATTAGAGCAGTAACGCCAGTTTTGGCTATACCCACTTTAGGTTCAATGCCGCTGGACCTTAGTTGATTTGCTACATACTCAGCCGTATTATACTCTTCATAACTTAACTCCGGATTTGCATGCAGGTGTCTTCTTACAGCTACGACATCTTCAGCATATTCCGCGGCGAGTGATTTTATTCTTTCAATCATTGGATGTAAATCCGTTGGGGAATGATCAATGCGGATGAAAATTTCTCCTTGATTAAGGCGTAATCCTTCTGGGCTTCGAGTCTTGAATAGTAATTACCTACTTTCACTTTAAAATTGGGCTCTTCAAATTTTAATGATGGGTTAGAATTTTCAAGTATTGAGTATACTCTACCGCGGGCCTTTGTTGCTTCTTCGCTGTCATACCCTGAATACACCTGAATGGTAAAGCCATCCACAAATCGTTTATCTCTTCTGAGTACATCAATACTATCAAGAATTGCATTTAACTCTTTGGTCACATCAAACTTAGCCTCAATAGATTTTTCCATTGGCTCATTTTGACTTACTACTATCGTATCTGATTGATCTGTAATTTCCGAATAGGTTGGTCTCAAATAAGAGAGGTCCTCTTTGTATCTTTCAGCGTCGCTACTGGTAGGGACAGCGCCGGGTGAACAAGCCATAAAAATTATAGAGACAATAAAAAGTATATAATTTGTTCTTAGCATTTTATTCTTCTACCATCACGCATTTATTATTTTGGATATCCGCCTCTACCACCTTGTACTTCACATCCTTTTTTAAAGTACCATCCATATATTGCACCGTTACGCGATCATTGCGCCCATATATTTTTTCAGATTTGATAGGCATCGTTTTCTCCACAGGAGGACGGTTTACGTCCGCTCTGGGTCCACCACTTAACACCGATCTGCTTTCTTCTTTTTGTTCTTTTAGTCGTTGCCTACGTTGTACCCTGGCTTCCTGTACCTGACTGGGTTCTTCAACAGGCAGATTAGCCTTCATAAGGAATGAAATAGTATCTTCGTTTACTTTGGCAATAAACCTTTTGAATAGTTCAAAACCTTCGAATTTATAGATTAACAACGGGTCCTTTTGCTCATATACAGCATTTTGAACACTTTGTTTCAAGTCATCCATTTCGCGAAGATGCTCTTTCCAAAGTTGATCTATTATGGCAAGAGTCAACATTTTCTCCATTGCCAGTACAAGTTCCTGATTCTCAGTGGACAGGCATTTTTTAAGATTTGCCGCAACCCCAATTTGCCGTTTACCGTCAGTGAATGGAACCAAGATATTTTCAATAGTAGCGCCTCGGTTTGCTTCTATATCTTTGAATATAGGTAGGGACTGTTGGGCAATGTCCTGATTTTTTCTTTTGTAACGTGCAAACGCTTCATCGTATAGTTTTTCTACCAGAACCTGCTGATCGATGTTCTCAAATTCTGATTTATTGATTTCGAAGTCTACTCCCAAGACTCCTAGGGTAGTAAGTTTAAAGCTTTCGTAGTTTTCCGCACCCTTAGTATTTAATACTATGTCCTCACATGTATCAAAAAGCATATTCATAATATCTAACTGAAGGCGTTCTCCATAAAGTGCGTTTCTTCTTCGCGTGTAAATGACTTCCCTCTGTGAGTTCATAACATCATCATACTCCAGCAAACGCTTCCTTACACCAAAGTTGTTTTCCTCAACTTTTTTCTGCGCGCGTTCGATGGATTTAGTCACCATGGAATGCGAAATAACCTCGCCTTCCTGCAGGCCAAGCCTGTCCATAATTTTGGCAATACGCTCAGGCATAAACATACGCATGAGATTGTCCTCCAGTGAAACAAAGAATTGTGAAGAGCCTGGATCTCCCTGTCGACCTGATCGACCGCGGAGCTGACGATCTACCCGTCTTGACTCATGGCGCTCCGTACCTATAATTGCCAAACCTCCGGCAGCTTTTGACTCAGGCGTTAGTTTAATATCTGTGCCCCTACCTGCCATATTAGTAGCAATGGTAACCGTACCCGGCTTACCCGCTTCAGCTACTACATCAGCCTCTCGCTGGTGCTGCTTGGCATTCAATACCTGATGCGTAATCTTGCGCATGTTAAGCATTCTGCTAACTACTTCCGATATTTCCACAGAAGTGGTGCCTACTAAAACTGGCCGGCCTTCCCCTGTAAGCTTCACAATCTCATCAACAACGGCATTGAATTTCTCACGCATGGTTTTATAAACCATATCCTGATCATCCTTTCTTGCAATGGAACGGTTGGTGGGAATTACAACTACATCTAACTTGTAGATCTCCCAGAATTCTCCTGCCTCAGTTTCTGCTGTACCTGTCATACCGGCAAGCTTGTGGTACATCCTAAAGTAATTCTGAAGAGTAACTGTAGCATAGGTCTGAGTTGCGTCTTCAACTTTAACGCTTTCCTTGGCTTCAATGGCCTGATGAAGGCCGTCAGAGTACCTTCTCCCTTCCATAACACGACCGGTTTGCTCGTCAACTATTTTGACTTTGCCATCGACAAGAATGTATTCTGTATCTTTTTCAAAGAGCGTGTAAGCTTTTAGAAGCTGATTTACCGAGTGAATACGTTGTGATTTAACGGAATAGTCGCGAATAAGCTCATCCTTTTGCTTTACCTTTTCTTCGTCGCTTAAGTCCTCATTTTTTTCTAATGTGGCCACCTCAGTGCCAATATCCGGCATTATAAAAAAGTTTGAATCCTCACCTTCGCCGGTTATAAGGTCAATGCCTTTCTCTGTAAGTTCGATGCTGTTATGCTTTTCATCAATTGTAAAGAATAGTGGTTCATCCGCCTCAGGCATCATTTTCTGGTTATCCTGTAGGTAGAAGTTCTCGGTTTTTTGAAGTATTTGCCTTGTTCCTGTTTCGCTTAAAAACTTTATTAAAGGTTTATGCTTTGGTAAACCCCGGTATACTCTGAAAAGTGGTAAACCACCGTCTTTGTCATTGCCTTCTCCAATTAGTTTTT
Organism: uncultured Flammeovirgaceae bacterium; assembly: GCA_937899105.1. Taxonomy (GTDB): domain Bacteria; phylum Bacteroidota; class Bacteroidia; order Cytophagales; family Cyclobacteriaceae; genus Fulvivirga. The sequence continues at coordinate 62,920 of CALBPF010000040.1, forward strand.
TTGCTTCTACCAGGTATTGCTGTACAAGTCGTTTCTGGGCCTCCACAAGCTTAGCAATACGCGGCTTAAGATCATAAAATTCATGTTCATCACCTTTGGGTATAGGCCCGGATATTATTAGTGGAGTACGTGCTTCATCTATAAGAACCGAATCAACCTCGTCCACCATAGCATAATGATGTTTGCGTTGTACCAGCTCTTCTGGGTCGCGTGCCATATTGTCACGTAAATAATCGAAACCAAACTCATTGTTAGTACCATAAGTAATGTCCGCGGCATAAGCCTGTCTACGCTCGTCAGAATTGGGCTCGTGTTTGTCTACACAGTCAACGTTAAGACCATGAAATTCAAAAATAGGGGCCATCCATTCACTGTCCCGCTGCGCCAAATAGGTGTTTACGGTCACTATATGAACGCCTCTTTTTGCCAAAGCATTTAGAAATGCCGGTAGTGTAGCCACCAAAGTCTTACCCTCGCCGGTAGCCATCTCAGCTATTTTACCTTCGTGAAGAACCATTCCTCCGATGAGCTGAACATCGTAGTGAAGCATGTCCCAGGTAATTTCATTACCTGCAGCCATCCATTTGTTATGCCATACGGCCTTATCACCCTCAATTTCCACATGTGGCTTCTTTGCTGCAAATACTTTATCCTGCAAAGAAGCCGTAACTATTATCTTTTCATTCTCCTTAAATCTTCTGGCAGTTTCTTTTACTATGGCAAAGGCTGTGGGAAGAACGTTTTTAAGAACCCTCTCAAGTTCTTCGTTTCTATCCTCTTCAAACTTATCGATTTCATTAAATACCGCCTCCTTTTCATTGATGTCTAGTTCGGGATTAGTATCCACTTTCTCATTAAGTGCGGTAATTTGATCATCAATGGGTTTTAGCTCCGCGTTTATAGTATTAATGACTGAAGCTGTTTTACCCCTAAGTTCATCATCGCTAATGCCATTAAACTCATCGTATTCTTTATTGATCTGAGCCACAACGGGCATAAGTTTCTTAATATCCTTTTCAGACTTAGTGCCTAAAATTTTGGCTATGAATTTTAACATGTGTAAGCTTCGTCTATCAATTTTGAACGTCTAAAGTTAAACGCTTTTATGTAATATTTTTTTGCTCGTATTCGCTGATGTCTATACCACCGCTGAAAACTTTTACTGCAGGTCCTGTGAGAAAAATACCCTTAAAACTTTCTAGCGACTCCCGGTTGAATTCAACCTTAAGATTTCCGCCTCTTGTTTTAATAGTTACGGGGGAAGACAAGCCTTTATGCGTTGAGGTAATCGCTGCGGCAGTTACCCCCGTACCGCAAGAAAGGGTCTCATTTTCCACACCTCTTTCATAGGTCCTTACGTTGATTTCGTTGTCACCGGAGATTTCAACAAAATTTACATTTACACCGGACTCTGTAAATAAGCCGCCATTTCTAATGGATTTTCCTTCTTCAAATACAGGGTAGTTTGCAATATTCACGATATATTTCACTAGGTGAGGTGATCCCGTATCAACAAACATACCATCAGGTAAAAGTCTGACATTTTGTACATCTGCCATTTCCAATTTCACCTGGCCATCGGGTAGAATTTCAGCGCTGTGAGCGCCATCGTATGCCATAAAAGTGGTTTTTGAACCTTGAATAAGACCTAAAGTGTTAGCAAAGTTTACCGCACAACGACTGCCATTGCCACACAAACTTTGGCTGCTGTCAGGGTTATAGAATACCATTTCGAAGTCATATTCTTGATGAGGTTGGATTAGGATCAGCCCATCTGATCCAATACCAAATTTCCTATCACACAACATCGATATAGTTTCTGTAGATGGATTGAACGACTTATCAATATTATTGATCAAAATAAAATCGTTTCCTGTAGCTTGATATTTTTCGAACGTAATCATAGTAATAAATGAATAAGCCCCACCATAAATGGCTGGGGCTCAAAAAATATTTTCTTTTAAAGATTAGTCTAGTTCCTCATAGTCAACATATTCTCCCCCATTGTACCTATTCCCCTTTTTTTCTTTTCCAGGGATGTAGTCTACATTCACGTTGCTATCTTTTGGTTTTCTTGTTTGGTGAAAATCCTGTGATTTTGGATTTACAGTAGATCCAGTAAGAACTCTGAAAAAAACACCCAGTACTCTGAAGAGCAAAAATCCTATTAATCCAACTATGAGTAAAAATTTAAGCATCATACATGATTGTAACTTACTTACTCAGGTATAAGTTTCGTTCGGAGTATATTTTCATAAAATAGTCATCCATTAAATCATCTATGAAGTAGATCGCTTCACCGGTTGATTTCATCTCAGGGCCCAGCTCTTTATTCACATTAGGGAATTTATTGAACGAGAACACGGGTTCTTTAATTGCATATCCATGTTTTTTAGGCTCGAAATCAAAATCTGTGACTTTGTTCTCACCCAGCATTACTTTTACGGCGTAGTTCACATAAGGTTCTTCATAGGCTTTACATATAAATGGTACGGTTCTAGAAGCGCGAGGATTTGCTTCGATGATATATACCTTATCATCTTTGATAGCAAACTGTATATTTATAAGGCCAACTGTCCTGAGAGCAAGCGCTATCTTTTTGGTGTACGTTTCTATTTGTTTTATCACCAAGTCACCCAGATTGTAGGGCGGAAGTACGGCGTAGGAATCCCCGGAGTGAATCCCTGCGGGTTCTATATGTTGCATGATGCCTATGATGTGAATGTTTTCACCATCGCATATCGCATCGGCTTCAGCTTCAATTGCTCCATCAAGGAAATGGTCTAAAAGAACTTTATTGCCCGGAATCTTTCTCAGCAGGTCAACTATATGAGATTCAAGTTCTTGTTCATTAATCACGATCTTCATTCCCTGACCTCCGAGAACATAAGAAGGCCTTACCAGCAGTGGGAATCCAATATCTTTGGAAAGTTCAAGCGCTGTCTCAGCATCTTCAGCCACACCGAATTGCGGGTATGGAATATCATTGTTCTTTAAAAGAGTAGAGAAGCTACCTCTGTCCTCTGCTAGATCAAGCGCTTCAAAGGATGTTCCAATAATATTGACACCATACTTGTGGAGCTTTTCAGCAAGTTTAAGGGCTGTTTGACCGCCTAGTTGGACAATTACACCTTCTGGCTTTTCGTGTTCGATAATATCAAAAATGTGCTCCCAGAATACAGGCTCGAAGTAAAGTTTATCTGCTACATCAAAATCTGTAGAAACAGTTTCAGGGTTACAGTTGATCATTATCGTTTCATACCCACATTCCTTAGCAGCGAGAATACCATGTACGCAGCTGTAGTCGAATTCTATCCCCTGACCAATTCGATTTGGTCCGGAACCCAAAACAATAATTTTTTTCTTATCCGTGACGATGGATTCATTTTCCTGATCAAACGTGGAGTAATAATAGGGTGTTTGGGCCTCAAATTCTGCGGCACAGGTATCAACCAGTTTGTACACTCGCTTTATTCCAAGCTGATAACGTTTCTTATGAACCTCACTTTCCCAGCATTTCAGCAAATGACCTAGCTGTCTGTCAGCATAACCTTTCTCCTTTGCTGTTTTTAATAAAGTTTCCGGAATTGTATCAATCGTATGCTTTTCAACCTCAGATTCGAGGTCAATAAGTTCTTCAATCTGATTCAAAAACCACTTATCAATTCTCGTGAGCTTCTGAATAGTCTTATAGGGTATTCCTAGTTTGAAGGCATCATAAATGTGGAATAGCCTGTTCCAGCTGGGATGCTCCAAACTTTCCAAGAGCTCCTCCTGTTTGGTTAGTTCCTTACCATCGGCGCCTAAACCATTTCTTTTTATCTCTAATGATTGACACGCTTTTTGAAGCGCTTCCTGAAAGTTACGACCAATACCCATGGCTTCACCTACTGACTTCATAGATAAGCCAAGCTTACGATCAGATCCTTGGAATTTATCGAAATTCCACCTGGGAACCTTAACAATCACATAGTCGATAGCGGGTTCAAAAAAGGCCGAGGTAGTGCCCGTAATAGCATTGCTTAATTCGTCCAGATTATAACCGATCGCTAATTTGGCTGCAATCTTTGCGATAGGATAACCTGTCGCTTTTGAAGCCAAAGCGGATGATCTTGAAACCCGTGGGTTAATCTCAATACCAATTATTTCATCCGTGGAAGGGTTTACTGCGAACTGGACGTTGCACCCACCTGCAAACTGACCAATGGCGTTCATCATGGTCTTGGCCAAATTTCGCATTTCCTGATATACCGTATCAGGTAATGTCATGGCTGGGGCAACCGTTATTGAGTCTCCGGTATGAACGCCCATGGGATCGAAATTTTCGATGGAACAAATGATAATGATGTTGCCGACATTATCTCTCAGTAATTCCAGCTCATATTCTTTCCATCCTAAAATACTTTGCTCTACCAATACTTCATGTATGGGTGAGGTGTGCAGGCCATGTGTTAACGCTTTTTCAAATTCTTCTGGTGTATTTACAAATCCACCTCCTGAACCTCCTAAAGTAAATGACGGACGAATAACCAGTGGAAAGCCTATTTCTTGAGCGATCTCTTTTCCTTGAAGAAAGGATGTTGCAGTTTCACCTTTACAAACTCCTACTCCAATTTCATGCATCTTCAGACGGAATTTCTCCCTATCCTCAGTGGTTTCAATGGCATTTATATCCACCCCAATAATTTTAACACCATAATGCTCCCAGATGCCTGCCTTGTCACAGTCTATCGCAAGATTCAGGGCTGTCTGCCCACCCATCGTGGGGAGAACTGCATCAATGTGGTGCTTATCAAGGATTTCGCGAATTGATTTTTTCGTTAAAGGTTTTAGATACACGTTGTCAGCAGTAACAGGGTCCGTCATAATAGTAGCCGGATTCGAATTGATGAGTGTTATTTCTATACCTTCTTCCCTTAATGAACGTGCTGCTTGTGATCCGGAGTAATCAAACTCGCAGGCTTGACCGATAATGATAGGCCCACTTCCAATAATGAGGATGGACCTAATGCTTCTATCTCTTGGCATTTATTTAGTAGTGGTTGTGCTTAGGGCAATGATGAGTCATGGATAAATTGGCACAAATTTATAGTATCAAGAGGCAGTATCAAAATGAAAAAAGTTGAGGAATTGTAGGCTTTAATCCTCCGCCTTTTTTACTTTCTGATTGTCAGTAGATGCATCGATCATTTTGAGCCAACTGACTTGTTTGCCGCTGGAAATCGACTCGTAAACATATTGTTCGTCAACAAGAAGGAGTTTGCATTTTCCCAACTCATAGCGCATGGCTTCCACAATGTCGCCTTCTGCCAACGGATTATTATTTAGGTCTAAGAGTTGCGGTAACTTGTCTTGCTTTTCTTTCTTCTTGAATAGTCCGAACATGCCATGCAATTAGTATTTTTCCTTGCAGATATAAAAGTCAAAATTCCGTCAATGGTTCTTAACAGGGTTAAATTTTTTGAGTGCATTTAGAAACCTTTGCACCAGTCATGGGTCTTTGAATCAAATCTAAAACCTATGAAAGCATTTTTTGTACTTATTCTTTTTTTCTTTTTTGCCGTCGGTGCAGTCTTTGCCCAAAACAATACCGATAATGAAGATGACGAAGTAACCTACGTTAGACATCGAAAAGAACGGCATTGGAATCGTGGGAGAATTAAGACGTTATCAGGTCGCGGATACCATTCAGGCGGCTTTGGAGCCATTTCTTTTCGGGCTTCGGAATTTCAGGATGAAACTATCGTAATGACCGGTTTTCGTGGTGGATGGATAGTAAATAGAACATTGGCGATAGGATTTGAAGGTCATGGCATTATACCAACGGCGGAGTTTAACGAGGTATTACCAGGCAGGAATGCGATTCTTTTAGGTGGTTACGGCGGAATGTTTTTAGAACCTATATTATTCTCCAATGAGGTAGTACACGTTACTTTTCCAATTGCGGGAGGTGCAGGTTGGCTTGGGTATCATGATGATTGGGAGAATGATAATAACTCAGATTTTGATGAAATCATAGATGACGACGTTTTCTGGTATCTAGAGCCAGGAATCGGAATGGAAATTAATGTGGCTCGCCACTTCAGGGTAGCTATGGGAGTAACCAAAAGATTTACGCAAGACTTGGAATTAGAGTTTTCACGTGAGCAGGATTTTGAGAACGTAAACTACTTTTTGACGTTAAAGTTCGGTAGGTTTTAAATATATCCTCGAGCTTTAAGTTCAAGGTACTTGTTGATCGTATTGACTGTTAAATTTTGAGGTTTAGTGAGTATGGTCTGAATAGCATGATTATTTAGTTCTTTTACAATCAAATACTTTTCATAAGCCAACTTTTCTGCAATAGCCTTATTGTAGATTGCCTTGGTTTTTTTAGCAGGCTCGTTTAAGAGATCATCTAACTCGGTATTCTGAAAAAATATAACGACCAAAAGGTGCGATTTCGCAAGGTTCTTTAAATAGGGTAGTTGCCGTTCCATACCGGATAAGGTCTCAAAGTTAGTATAGATTAGGAGCAAGCTTCTTTGAGTGATTTTCCTTTTTACGGCAGAATACAATGCTGAGAAGTCTGCTTCCTTATATGCAGTTTTTTGACTGTAAAGGGTCTTTGTTATCAATTGCATCTGCATGTTTCTGTTACTTGCAGGTAAAAGGGTGTTCACCTTATGCTGAAAAGTGATTAACCCGGCCTTGTCTTCTTTTTTAATGGCAATATTTGAGATAACGAGACTGCTGTTAATAGCATAGTCCAGTAAACTCATGCCCTCAAAGGGCATTTGCATAACACGGCTTTTGTCTATCAGGCTAAATACTTGTTGCGATTTTTCATCCTGATAGTTGTTCACCATCAGCTCTGCTTTTCTGGCTGTAGCTTTCCAGTTTATAGTCCGATAATCATCACCGGGTACATATTCTTTAATAGATTCCATTTCCATATTATGCCCGATCTTTCTAATCTTCTTAATCCCCAGATCAACCAGGCGATTCGAAATGGCTATCAATTCATACTGCCGCATTTGCAGGTAAGAAGGATAGACCGGCACCATCTTATTCTCGGAAAAGCGAAACCTGCGCTTTACCAGCCCTATATTGCTGGAGGCAAAAACATTCAATGCCCCAAATGAATATTCACCCCGCTTAACAGGGCGCAGATAATACGCCAGGGTTTCCTTTTCACCACTTTTCATAGAGAGGCTATGATGATGGTCGCGCACCTGGAATTGATGGGGGATTTCATCGATGATATCAAGCAAGATCGGGAAGGTGTAAAAGTTTGTGAGCTCAATGAGTAGCTCATTCTGATCTCCATTGGAGAGCTTTTCAGGAGTGACTCGAGCGCCGTCCACACCTTTTCTTACTCTAAACAGCCGGATACAGTCAACCACAACGGTTCCCACAAGGCTAAAGAACAACAGCTTAGGTAGTACTACCAAAAAATCAAAAAAGAAGGAGACAATAAAAAGCGCCACTATTCCACCGATAAATAGAAACAACCGATTCGTAAAATAGAGCTGCTTGAAAAACTGTATCATCTCGGCACCTCAATCTTTTCAACTAGCTGATCAATAATTTGATCGGTAGTAAGGCCTTCCATTTCTTTTTCCGGCGTGAGTATTACCCTATGACGGAGAACAGGCTTGGCTACAAACTTTATATCTTCCGGGGTTATAAAGTCACGACCTTGAATAGCAGAATACGCCTTGGCAGTTTGCATTATGGCAATGGAAGCTCTTGGAGAGGCTCCAAGGAAAAGGTCAGGGTTTTCTCTGGTTTCATGGACGATTTTAGCGATATACTGCACCAGGTTTTCATCAACGTGCAAGCCATGAATGGTCTCCCTGTATGTTTTTATGTTCTCCTTTGTCAGAACAGATGAAATATTTCCTAAATCATGCGGGGCTTTTCTTGAGTGGTGTCCCTGTAGAATGCTGATTTCTTCATTGAGGTTTGGGTAATCAACAGAAATCTTGAATAAAAAGCGGTCCAGCTGCGCTTCCGGAAGTCGGTAAGTACCTTCCTGCTCGATCGGGTTTTGAGTAGCTACGATAAGGTAAGGTTCGTCCATCGCATAAGTTTGACCATCTACCGTAATCTGCCGCTCTTCCATCACTTCGAAAAGCGCAGATTGTGTTTTAGCCGGGGCTCGATTTATCTCATCTATAAGTACTATGTTGGAGAAAATAGGTCCGGCTTTAAAGGTGAATTCCGTTGATTTTGCATTAAAAACGGTAGTTCCTAGTACGTCCGAAGGCATAAGATCAGGTGTAAACTGAACACGGGCGAAATTTGCAGTAATCACTTTACTAAGCAGTTTTGCAGTTAAGGTTTTGGCCACTCCGGGTGCGCCCTCTAATAAAACATGTCCATCTGCGAGAATGGCAGTAATTAGCAAATCCACCATCTGGCTTTGACCTACCACTACTTTCCCTATTTCAGTTCTTACACGGTCGACACTATTCTTTAAGTCGGTTAGATCTACTCGACTTTGGAATTCTGCCTTATCATTTTGTATTTCTTTACTCATAGTATTTCGTCAATCGTTTTGCTTAGGTCTTTTAATTGTTCTTCTGATATCTCGCTACTTTGTTTGGTCTTTTTGATCAGGTCAAAGGCTGATTTTATTTCTTCTTGGGTGTGGCTTGTTTTATGTGCCACACGCTCAATGAAGGAGGAATCATCTTCTCTAAATTGTAATCTGTATTTCGTTCTTAGTCTTTCCTGAAAAAAATTGATGCGCTTTAGGGCAATGCTTTTATGATCTTTTTTGTAGAAGTAGAGATTAGCTATAGTCCCCACAAATTCAAGAGTGGTATTTGTTAATGGTGTAATAATTGGAATGACCCGCTGCTTACGTTTAGCTTCAAAGAATATGAACAGGACTAAAGTTAGTATGGCAATGTAATAGGCCCAACTTAAGGACTCGTTCGTAAGAATGAATCTAAGAGGTGTTTGCGCTTCCATTCTGCCAAGCTGATAATACTCTGTCCAGATCGTACTCCTGGGAGGAAGGTAAGAAAGGGCTGTACTTACAAATTCATGATTTTTTTCTAAAAGAAGATAGTTATTTGTAAATGCCAGTGGCGTTGAGCTTAAATATATTGAACCTTGACCCCATTTTACCCGGATCATTTGAGGCTTGTCGAGGTCATTAGTCACCAGAATTTCCGTACGCAGCGTATCAAAGCTGGAGAAGAAATTTTGTGTGTTGTTTCGTCTGAAGTAATATTCCTTGTTCTGCAGTCGAGGGTTTACAAAACGTAAAAAAGCGGTATCCTCTTCTGTAATATTTTCAAGGATGTCCTCCTGAAAAAAATAATCTGTGGTTTCCAGGTTAAGTGTATCCGCAAATTGGCCGGAGAAATAATCGGCTGCTATAAAAGCGTTCATACCCTTGTTAATTTTTTCAAGCAGAACATCGGTATCCTCCTTTGAGCCAAAAAAGCTGTTGGCCAATATGAGTATGTTTTGAGCTGCAGAATCCTCTAACTCATACAGCGTCAGGTTTACATTGCTTATAGAGTCAGGGGGAAAAATATCCGTTAATCTTTCATTGATGAGATAGCTGCCAAAAGGGTTTTTATCTCTATTTGAAAAAGTGATAGTCCAGTTAATAGGCTTTGGAGATGAGATTTCTATAACTAAGTAAGTGATTACAACGCCCACCAGAAACAATATGTATTTCAGATCTTTTTTCACTTTGGCAGCTGCTTTTTCCAGTGATTGAATAGATCATTTACGTTCTGAAACTGACCTTCGGATACAGCAAAGTCACCATACCAGGTGTACTCAAAGTAATAACTTAGCTTACCGAAGTTAGATTTTAGTTTATCCTCGGATATTTCATCCATGTATTCATGATTGGTTTTGCCTGGCTGCCAATGAATCAATTGATGATCAGACAAGTGTTTTAATGAGGCCAGGTAAATTAATCTTATGGCATTACGATACTCTTTTTTTTCAATGGCTTCCTTAATGAGCCGGTCAAAGTCCATGTCGTGAATGTTTTCGTGATGTACGTCATAGTCCATCACACCACGATCTGATCCCGAATAAAAAGTGCGCCTAATATCTACTTTGAAAATTTTAAGGAGAGCATAAATAATAATGACCGTTAAGATTATATAAACGATTATTTTGCCAAATGGAGTTTCCGTACCCATGTAAAACAATCGATTCAATAAACGGCCTAACCATAGTTTGAAACGCTCCCAGAGACTCATTCCGGGTACAGGCCGATTCCCATATTCAAAATTGTCATCCGCCTTGTATTCACTTATTTTGGCTTGATCGAATTGTCGCAGTTCGATAATAGATGAATCATAGTTGATGGCGATAGAATCGCTAAACCCATACAGAGAACTGCATAATAGAATAAAAAGGCTAGTAATGCTCTTCTTCATCCGCAGTATGAGATGTGCTTCCAAAAGCATCTATTTTGGCCATAAGTCCTTTTGATTCTTTGAGTTCAGCCAGGTTAAAGTATTGAAAGGCAACGGCAATTAACGGGATGCAGAATAATAAATAGCGCATGGCTGAGTACAAGAGAAAACTGATTGTGCCTATCACTTCCATGGTAGCCGAAGGTTCCATGAATGACCCGGGCTCAGTAGTATGAAGTGTTTTCAGAATAAATATGACGTACCAAGGAATGAAGAAAATGGAGGATATCACACCTTGAATAAGACCGGTTACAAATATTAATCCGAATGTGCTCCACCACTTGCCACGGACCAGTTTATAACTTCTTCCTAGTGCAGTGCCAAAATCTACACGCTCATAGACGGCGATTATGAAAAACAAATAGATGGGTATTATAAGGTAGATAAAACCTATGAATGCAGGTATACCCAATAGAAAGGCCAGTGCTGGGGAAGCTGCGGCTGATAATCCTATCACAAATACGAGTCCTATATAAGCCACTAACCCCAGTAGAGTTAATAGTAGCATACGCCCTAAAACCTGCCAGAAAGATGTTTTGGTGAGCTGCCAAACCTCATTTACGCTTATTTCTTTTCCTTGCTTTTCATATAAGATCATATAATCGTAAATGACCGCTAACAGCGCTGTTCCGCCTAGTAATAGGAATAAGATGGCCCCAATGCCTGGTAGAATAAACTCTGCCAATTCGCTAAATCCAGGATTGATTCCGGCTCCTGCAAGGGTTGTGAAATTAATAAACCGATCAAAGATTTGAGACAACAGGATACTACCCAATATTATGGGAGGTCCGGCTATGTAGGCCATAGCCTTGAACAAGGGCTTGAAATTCTCCTTGATAAACTCTATTGTGGCGTTCAGCTTCTTGCCAAAATCCCGAGTTCTATGATATTCAATCGTTGGGCGTCCCTGCATTATTTGAAATTTTAATAGGATAAATTATGAAATAATAAATAATAAAGGCCGCCGAAAGTAATATTACTGCCAGCTTTAATGACCAATGCATAAAGGTATAGCGTGTTATGAAGGATTCTATGAATCCTGCTACAATAAATACAGGCATTAATCCCATCACTATTTTCAATCCTTTTTTAGCGCCATATTTGAACGAGTCTATTCTTCTGTAAGTGCCGGGAAACAAAATGCTGTTGCCCATTACAAAACCTGCGGCCCCCGCAATAACAATAGCCGATAGTTCTAAAGTGCCATGAAGCATTACAATAAGAAGTGAATTAAGTAACAGACCTTTTTTAGCCAGGAAGGCAAAGAAAGCCCCGACCATCAGACCGTTAGAAAAAAGAATATAACCTGTGCCTACAGACAGTACAATGCCAGCGGCAAATGCTATAAACGATACCCTTACGTTATTGAATGTGATGGCAAAAAACATATCTGTTTGCTCGGTTTTGCCATAAATAGCCAACGCATTGCCCTTTTCTATATTTTCCAATGTCATGTTCACATAGGCATCACCCAGTATCATTCGTATGAAATTATCATCGTTGGCAACGGACACGATGCCTATTAGGGCGGCTATTGAAAATATGGAAAAAGCATAAAGCAGGCGCTTGTGGGCGCTTCTGAATAGCAGCGGTAGTTCATATTTCCAGAACGTAATAAATCGTCTTTTGTCCTCTTTTTTATTTTTGTAGATCTCAAGGTGAATCTTGGAGGCAAGGTTATTCAGGTAATGAGTAGTATCACTTTTTGGATATTGCGTTCTTGAAAATGACAGGTCGTCTGTGATCCGAATGAAAATTTCTGCCAACAGATCCGGTGCAGTTGACTTGTGATTATCAAGTAACTTCTCGTATTTCTGCCATTGTTCCAGGTTTTGTTTTACAAAGGCTGCCTCTCTCATATCAACTGCTTCTCTTCTTATTTAAATAGACTCTTCTTACAGGCTCTCGCTCCGGCGCATCAGTCAATGGCCAGGTTCTTTTTCAGCCGGAGCAAATGCAAAAGGCATGATTAAAAACCGCGTTGGTATAATTCTAATCACAGGCATATTATTATTTTTGAAATGAGCATGGCGCTCAGCTGAATTTTTAGCAAGTATGAAATTTATGCAAAAAATAATCGCGTGCAAAGTGTAAATATCAGAACGACCCAGAATGTAGCGATAGACTATGTTACCGCCGGTCTGGGAGATAGAATTGGCGCTTTTTTAATCGATGTACTCATAGTAGGGGCTTATGTTATCGTAATGGCTTTGGCGCTTACCAGATTGACCATAGACACTAACTGGGTATTTATGCTTTTTTATTTGCCGGCGTTCTTCTACCATCTTATTTCTGAGATAGCCTTTAATGGACAGAGTCTCGGTAAAAAACAGATGAATATAAAGGTGGTCAGACTGGACGGCGCCCCGGCAACCATTGGAGGATATATATTGAGATGGATTTTAAGGCCTTTGGATATTGGGATTTTTTCAGGTGCTATAGCCGTTATATCCATTGCTTTAACACAAAATGCACAGCGTCTTGGAGATCTGGCCGCCGGAACAACCGTGGCAAAAATAGCAAGTGCTGTAAAAGTGACTTCGCATCAGCTCATAAAAAATCTGGATTCCGACTACCAGCCTGTTTTTAGTGATGCGCAGTATTTAAGTAATGAGGAGGTAAATATTATCAAGCAAGCCCTTGAAGTAAATAAACATCGGGCAGACATGAAACCAGCCATTGCGGTAAGCAGAAAAGTGAAGGAGCACCTGAAAGTACAGAGCGATATGCCCACGATTAAATTTCTGTACACACTTTTAAAGGATTACAACCACTACACATCTCAATGAATTATATTACCAAAAGCCAGCTCGCATTATACAATGGGCAAGACAGGGACGAGGTTTGGGTGGCCTATAAGGGAAAAATTTATGATGTGAGCCAATCAAGATTATGGAGGGATGGAAAACACTATGAGCACTGGGCCGGGCAGGACCTGACGGAAGAATTGGCGGATGCACCCCACACTGAAAGAGTATTTGAAAAGTTTGTACAAGTAGGACTTTTGAAATGATATTAATAGCCGACACGGGGGCCACTACTTCGAGCTGGAGACTCATAGGCAAACATGGTGATATCAGCCAATTTCAGACCCCTGGATTCAATCCTTATTATCAGGAAACTGGAGCATTAGAGAAGAGTATTAGAAATAGCGAGGTTGCGAGAAATTCCGCTGAAGTTGTACATGTATTTTATTACGGAGCCGGGTGCGGTACCGAAGCTAATCGGTTTCTGGTAAAAGAAGTTTTATTGAAAGTATTTACAGAGGCAGAGGTCTATGTATATGATGATATGACTGCAGCTTGTCGAGCCCTTTGTGGCAGTGAACAGGGGATTGTCTGTATTTTGGGTACGGGCGCTAATTCATGTTTTTATGATGGGGATGAACCATCCTATCAGGTAGCTTCGTTAGGATTCATACTAGGCGATGAAGGCAGCGGCGCTTACCTTGGTAAGGCGCTTCTGGCGGATTATTTAAGAAACGATTTGCCTGAAAACTTATCGGAAAGGATTAAAAAAAGATTTGACCTGACTCGCGAAAAAGTGTTAGACAAAATTTATAACAATGAACTTCCGGCGAGATATATGGCCGGATTTACCAAATTTATTTTCCAAAATATCAAAGAGCCTTATGCTTACAGGACTGTCTATGATGCATTTTCACTCTTCTTTGATAGGAATGTTTTAAAATACCCTCAGGTGCAATCTGTTCCGGTGCATTTTTCAGGCTCGGTAGGGTTTTACTTTAGTAACATTTTACGGCAAGTGGGGAATGATAAGGGCGTTGTAATAAGAAATATTATTGAAAGTCCTGTAGCAGGCTTAACGTTGTACCACAAGAATCAATATTCAAATAAGTGAATACTACCGAGGCAGCTTCCAATCACGACAACCTTGAAAAGATGTCGGTCAGAGATTTGTTGGTTAATATCAACAAAGAGGATGCTTCTGTGCCAAAAGCAGTGATGCGCGCTATGCCTCAGATAGAAGCGCTGATACCTGAAATTGTTAAACAGCTAAAGGCTGGTGGTCGATTATTTTACATTGGAGCGGGGACAAGCGGTCGCTTAGGCGTAGTAGACGCTTCTGAGATCCCACCTACATTCGGAATGCCGCATGGAGTAGTAATAGGCTTAATAGCTGGTGGTGATGGGGCTATTCGTAAGGCTGTAGAATTTGCCGAAGACGATATTGATCAGGCCTGGAAAGATCTTGAGGAATTTCAGATCAATCATAAGGATGTAGTTATCGGCATTGCCGCTTCCGGAACCACACCCTACGTCATAGGCGGTGTTCGTACGGCCAGAGATCATGGATTGGTTACAGGTTGTATAGTTTGTAACAGAGATTCTGAGTTAGCGACGAATGTTACGTTTCCTATTGAAGTCGTAGTTGGCCCTGAATTCGTTACCGGTAGCACCAGAATGAAGGCCGGTACAGCCCAGAAGCTTGTACTCAACATGATTTCTACCGCCACTATGATCCAAATGGGTCGTGTAAAGGGTAATAAAATGGTTGATATGCAGCTTAGCAATAATAAGCTGGTCGATCGCGGTGTAAGAATGCTGATGGAGGAATTATCCATTGGTAGAGATGAAGCTCAGGAGCTATTGGATGAACATGGCTCAGTGCGTAAAGTAATAGATTTCATCCGTAGGAATGCACGAGATTGAACCGTATTATAACTGGCTCAACTTTTATAATGTAGCGGAAGATCCCGAGTCTCCATTTTACGGTAAGGAGTACAATCATGACCTGTATTCGGAGACCATTTACGGCTATTATATAGACCCTGCCTGGGATTTCATGGGCTCAGAAACTCTTTATATCAAAATTCTCTACACAGATTATGAAAGAGGTTTTTCTATTATTGAGTTTATTGGCGAGTGGAATGATACAATTAATAACGATATCATGCATCTAAAGCGGAATATTATTGATCATTTGATTGAGCGGAACATAAACAAGTTCATTCTTATAGGAGAAAATGTTTTTAATTTCCACGGTTCCGATGATTCGTATTATGAAGAATGGTTTGAGGATGTGGAGGACATAGATAACTTTCAACAATCAGGATGGATTGCCGGCGTAAATTTTCCTGAACATATCATAGATGAGCAAAAGAATTACAATATCGATTCTTATATCAATTTTGGTGGTGTATTACAGTTCCCAAAGTGGCGAACCATGCCGCCACAACTTTTTTTTCAAAAAATCAATGAAGTAATTGCGTATCGATTGGGAGGCTAAGTTATGGGTTCCACCCGAGCAGCTTTTGAGATGAGATATTTTCTGCCTGTTTTTACTTCCTGGCACACATACCGTGTCCTTCTTAGCGATTCCTTTTTAAATATCCTTTTCCCTAATCTAAATAATTCCCCTGCTGCGAGTTGATGCAATGAGTGGCTTGGTTGCGCATCATAATGGCTAAGAGCAAGCGTCAGGTTGTGATCATTACAAGATGAGGCCTTAGGGTTTTTCATGTAATTTATGACACTGGTTTTAAGCGGTTCAGGAAATACACCATTAATTACTACTGGACGCATTAGATCCTTGAATGCCTCTTTCCATTCCTTGCCATGTGGGGATACTTTGCGCTTATATTTTTTGAAAGTAATGAGATGTGCTACTTCATGTAAATATGTGATCAGGAAAGCATATGGGTTGAGGTTATTATTAATAGAAATGGTATGTCGTGAAGTTCGAGGGTCATATCTATAGTCTCCTAATTTGGTAGATCGCTCGTTTTTGATTTTGAGAGTAAAGTTGTGCTTTTGCCAAAGTGACAAAGAAAAGTCGACCGCGGCGGTAGGAAGGAAACGCTCAAAAACCTGACGGTCATTCATTCAGCAAAAATAAAAGAACCATTGGCCAAGCGGCCAATGGTTCTAAAAACATTTTATTAGGAACCCTTATTCAGAATCTCCTTCAGAAGCAACTGAATCAGCAGCTTCTTCCACTTCTTCAGCAGCTTCTTCCACCTCTTCTACAACTTCCTCGGTTGCTTCAGGGGCTTCCTCAGTAACTTCTTCGGTCGCTTCTTCTACCACCTCTTCCGTAGCAGTCTCTTCAGTGCTGGCGCCGCCACCACAAGCAACAAATGCAAGGGTAAATATGCAGGCCAACAACAAGCTAAATAGTTTTTTCATCTTTAACAGGTTTTGGTTTAAGAAGGCTAAGATATATACAAAGAAACCTATGAGTCAACCTCCATGTCATTTTTTTCTAAAAAATAAACGAATTGGAACTCCCTCTAAATCAAAGTGTTTTCGCATTTTGTTTTCCAAAAAACGCTCATATGGAGCTTTTATGTACTGCGGTAAGTTGCAAAAAAAAGCGAAGGTTGGGGTAATACTGTACAGTTGGGTGATGTACTTTATTTTAATGTATTTACCTTTTATTGCAGGGGGAGGGTTCCTTTCGATCTCCGAAAGCATAATATCATTAAGTTTGGAAGTAGATATTTTCTGTGTTCTTGAATGATAAATTTCAACTGCCTTTTCTATAGCTTGAAAGATGCGCTGCTTTTTGATCACCGAAGTAAATAAGATGGGGACATAATTTAAAGTACCTAGCTTGGCTTCC
>CALBPF010000041.1 GCA_937899105.1 uncultured Flammeovirgaceae bacterium
AAAACGTTGAGACAATATGGTGCACGCGATTTTGAAATAACCGGCGTATTTTAGGATGTTCCTACCAACTCCCACTTCAATATGGATATGTTGTTTTCGTTCGAAACGTTTGTGGACATTGTGGGTGACGATGTATATACCGCCTGGGATTGGGATGGCTTCTACAATTATATCAAATTGGCAGAGGGCACTGATCCCCTGGAATTTGAATCAAAAATTCCAGATTTTATTCAAAAAGAGCGTGGTGAACAGTTAGCAGAGCAAAACCATATGATAGAATTCGAGCTCCAACCCATTACAGATATCCATCTTACCTCCGACTATATGATGGAGTTTAAACCCAACGGCGATGGTGAGGCCACTAACTTTCTCTTTATCATAGCGCTGTTTATAATTGCCATTGCCTGGGTAAATTACATCAATCTGGCTACAGCTAAATCTATGGAACGCTCTCGTGAAGTAGGTATCCGTAAAGTAATGGGTTCTATG
Organism: uncultured Flammeovirgaceae bacterium; assembly: GCA_937899105.1. Classification (GTDB taxonomy): domain Bacteria; phylum Bacteroidota; class Bacteroidia; order Cytophagales; family Cyclobacteriaceae; genus Fulvivirga. Next base: position 490 of record CALBPF010000041.1, read on the forward strand.
CGCGGGCAATTGATCCGGCAGTTTCTGGTAGAGTCGTTTTTGCTCAATATTTTGGCACTTGGCTTATCAGTTCTTGTGGTTTTTATCATGCTTCCTTACTTCAATCAGCTATCCGGACGTGAGTTGCTTTTGGATTTTGCCAGCCTTGAATTTTGGCTTACTTTAGCTGTTTTATTGCTTACAGGTGCCTTGTTCTCAGGGCTTTATCCGGCTTTTGTATTATCCGGCTTTAAGCCAGTAGCTATTTTGAAAGGGAAGTTTATCAATTCTTCGAAAGGCAATTATCTGAGGAAAGGGTTAGTCATTTTACAATTCTTAGCAACTCTTGTGCTCATGGTAGGTACGCTAACCGTATATCAGCAGCTAAATTTTATGCGCAATCAAGACTTGGGTGTTTCTATTGATCAAACACTTGTGATACGCGGGCCAAACGTGACTGACTCGTTATATAACGATCGTCTCAATACCTTCAAGCAAACCCTTACTTCTTTTTCAGAGGTGAATAGCATTACCGCTTCCACCGCCGTGCCAGGAAGCCAGCCCGGTTGGAACGCCGGAGGTATTCGGTTACTTGAGCAAGACCAAACTGAGGCGCAGCAATATCGCGTTGTAGGGGCTGACCACGATTTTGTTGATGCTTATGGGCTAGAGCTGTTGGCAGGAAGAAGATTTGACAAGGAGCGTGTCAATGATCAGTCCAGTGTGCTTATGAATGAATCTGCTACAGGATTGATGGGTTTTGATAACATAGATGAAGCCTTGAATCGTGACATTTACTTTTGGGGTGATACTTTTAGGATCGTAGGCGTACTCAAGGATTATCATCAGGAATCCTTAAAAAAATCTTTCGAGCCTTTGATCTTCAGGCTAATTCCCAACGCTTCTAATTTTTATTCCATAAGCATTCGGTCAAATGACATACCTTATTTGATAGATAAAATAGAAGGCGAATGGAAGGCAGAATTTCCTGGGAACCCCTTTGACTTTTTCTTCCTTGACGATCATTACGACCAGCAGTACAAAGCAGAGATCCAGTTTGGGAAGGTTTTCGGTCTTTTTGCAGGCTTAGCCATATTTATAGCTTGCCTGGGTTTGTTTGGCCTGGCTTCCTACATGACAGCTCAGAGAACCAAGGAGATCGGAGTGCGCAAGGTGTTGGGTGCTACGCTCGCTAGTGTACTCGCTTTGTTGTCAAAAGATTTTATGCAATTGATCCTGATCTCAATTTTATTTGCTGTTCCGGTAGCGTGGTTTGTTATGAGCGACTGGCTCTCGGGCTTCGCCAACCAGATCACTTTGAGCTGGTGGATATTTGCTGCCCCCAGTATTTTGATTTTACTGATCGCTCTTGGAACCGTTATTTTTCAAACGGTCAAGGCAGGTCTTTCGAATCCTGTGGATTCGTTGAGACATGAGTGATATTAAAAAGATGGTGTGCGCTTTTAACGCATACCATCTCTAATATAATGAATACTTAACTTCTGACTGAAGCTCACTTTTCATCTTCACGCGAGCTATTTGCTGTCTAAGTGAATAAATGTCCTCGGAATCCAATGATTCGCCAATGGCTTCTTTTAATAAGCTTATGGCTCGGTCGAATTCATGTTTCAATTCGCAGATTTCGGCCTCTATTTTTAAAAGTAGTGCCAAATCTACTCCGGTCAGATCTTTGGTAAATTGGAGCAGCTTGATGGCCTCCTGATACCTTTTAGTCCGGATCATTAACCGCATATAGTTTTCACAAGTCCTTAAATCAAAAGGATCCGTGGCCATTGCTTTGATAAAGTATTCTTCAGCTAATTCAAAGTTTTGGAATTGCTCCAGATATACCTTTCCCATTAAGCAGTTCGCGCCAGCGTGCTCGTCCTCATAACTTAAAGCATAGTTTAAGTTTTCTATGGTTTCTTCCAGGCAGTATGGATATTCATCCATTGCCTTTATAAAATATTGATCTGCTAATGTTAGTGTCATTGTCTTAATTATCTAATCGTCAAATCGATTGAGCCAATCTTGTTTTAGCTTCTTTCGATCTGACTTATATTTTTTGTTTTGATGATTGGGTTTAAAATCAGTCCCTTTGAAGACCCTTACCGGATTTCCTCGCTGTAGTTGGTTGTGATTTCCCCATCCTTCTTTCCTATTTTCTCTCACTTCCTGTTGCTTTTTTTCTTCCAAAAGCGTGAGTAACCTGCTCCTGGCCTCGTTCTTATTTTGAAGCTGGGAGCGCCCTTGAGAAACAAATACCACTTCCCCAGAGGGTATGTGAGTAGCGCGTACTGCTGTACTTACCTTATTTACATGTTGTCCCCCAGGACCTCCGGATCGGGTAAACTGGTAGCGTATATCCTGATCTCGAATTTGATCTTTTGTTTCATCTCTATTCAATCGATGTACACCGACAAACCAGTTCTTACGTTTATGAAACTTGCGGAATTTGCTTTGTCCGGTCCATTGAATAGTACCCTCCCAACCCTTCAAGAAAACGTCTAAGCTCTCACCTTGAAGTTTTATTAAGGCCGAGTTTAATGTGCCATTTTCTATTCCTACTTCTCTGTGGATAACCTCCGATAGAAGACCAAAATCAGCCGCTTCCTGAAGTAGCCTTTTCAGTACCTGAGCGACCACCCAGCAGCATTCCGCCGGCCCTCGACCAGACGTTATCTGTATAATTGTATCTTTCATTTCGATTTAATTTTTGTCATTTATTCAAAAGTTTTTCATCTTCTTCTACTCCCTTTAGGGTTTGGGGTAAAAGGATGGACTTGATCTAATTTCAATTTTTATCCATTCTTACAATCTGTGGCGTAAAGGTTCCGATGGTCTCCACCAGGTTTTGTTGATGGTTCATTACTTCATCCAATTCCTTGTAGGCCACAGGGGCTTCGTCAACGCCTCCACCAACTAGTGTCACCCCAGCTTTGCTAAGGGTCTTTTTCATTTCGCTACCCGTATAGCTCTCACGCACCTTTTTACCAGACATTTTTCTTCCTGCGCCATGTGAGGCACTGAACAAAGAAGAGGCCTCGCCTTTACCACGAACAATGTAGCCAGTAGCTGTCATTGACCCGGGAATAATGCCCAGTTCACCTTTTGCAGCAGGAGTAGCTCCTTTTCGATAAACGATAAGCTCTTCCCCTGTAAGCCCTTTCTCCTTCCACGCGAAATTGTGGTGGTTCTCCACGGTAGCCACGGATTTCAGCCCGAGATATTTCACAAGGTGATAATGGATCTGATCGTGACATGCTTTTGCATAATTACCTGCCAAATTCATAGCCCTCCAATATTCCTCACCGGCATCAGAGTCCAGATCAAGCCACGCAAAGTGTTGCGCTTGTCTTGGTAGAAGACATTTTTCTCGCGCCACTTCAGTGTAGTGCCTTGCTATGGAAGCTCCCAGTCCTCTGGAGCCCGAATGTGACAGTAGTCCAAGGTAAGTCCCAGCTTCAAGACCAAATTCATTGGCATCAAACAGCTCTACTTCACCAAATTCCACAAAATGGTTTCCTGAACCGGAAGTCCCCAATTGTTTCACCGCTTTGCCATGAAGTTGCCTTAAAAGGGAGCTCTCGCTGAACTCTGCTCTGTCGAGTATCTCATGTTCTTGTTTCATTCCTAGCTCTCCACCCGTACCGAAGCAAGTTCTTTCCTTAAGCGCCATCTTAAATTGATAGCCATTCCGCTTCAGATAATCTGGTGATGCATCGAGCAAACTCAAGCTCATGCGGCATCCAATATACACCCCCACACCATAGGGGATCACAGCGTTTTTCGTTGCCAGTACTCCACCAATGGGTAACCCGTACCCTTGGTGTGCATCAGGCATCAGAGCGCCCATTTCAGCAATACGCAGCCGCATGGCCAAATCCATTTGCTGATAGGCATTGCTACTAATCAGCTTCCTGCCAAATACCATGAAATCCCTTTGGGTCTCACGAAGTGATATTTCATACCTTAGGTCCGAAATTTCTTCCTCCATGAATTCCTCTGCCAAAGACCCTAGTATTGGGTTACTGATAAATTTTTCGGGTTCCTCCCGAACAGCCCTCAACAAGTCAAGCTTTTCAACTTTTGAACTATGCTTATAATGCTTCGCCATTATGTCAATGGCCAGGCTTTTAGCATGGTTAGAGTGATATAATATGTTTTTGAGGTCTTTACCTCTAATTTTTTGATTGCCCATTTTGCAATTAATTAATAGCTGGCGCGCACTTGAAAATCAATGGATCATCAAGCTGAGCGCCTTAACAAAAAGTTTAATTGAAGATTCGGTTCTGTGCGGTGTCTGAAAAAGACACAAAAAAACCCGATCTAAATGGACCGGGAAGAATTATAAGCGTTTAAGTGTAGCTACTTAAGCCCGGTCTCTGGTACGATATGATAATTCTGCTCCAACATACGAACTCCTTTCTTTAGGATTCTGTGTGAGCCACAAAGGTAATATTATTTTTTGGAGAGTTGCAAGTCACTTCATGAGGACTTAATAAAACTTTCGGGCCTTTTAGTTTAAAAGTCATTTCGGAGTGATAGCACAGAAATATTTGCCACTGTGCAAGTCATCAACTCTTCACAAATTTGCTCTATGTACTTGTGCTGACGGCAAAGATGCCTAGCGGCATGACTTAAAAAACTATTTCCGCATCTCTTTTTTCCTCTTTTTCTGAGGCTGCACCAGTAATGCCCCTTTTTGGGGATTTCCTTTTTGATCGGCTCATAACTGAAGCTAATTATTGCTGTAAAATCCTTTTCTAATTTCCACCAATACCTTATTCAACTCATTGAAATTCGGCTGATCAGGTAAACTGGAATTTTCATAAGCTTCATTGATTGAATCAATCTTAGTCTCAGCAAGTTGTACGAGTTCATTGTACTGAAACTCACCTCTCTTGATCCTAAGAAGGTAATCCTTGTCCTTCCTCCTGACGTTAAGAATTCCACTCTTACCAATCTCTTCGCACATGTTTAATAGCCTGATTGTGTGCATCATATTCTTCGCATCATAATTTTTCCCATGATCTAAAGTGTTTTGATAGCGGGTGTCATTTCGCTTTTCAACCCATTCCCAATATTCCTTGTAATCCTTACAGTATTTAGAATAAGCTGATTTATTGAATGACATCATGGCAATTGGCTCGATTCCTTTAGGAACAGAGCTTAATGAAACCTCATTAGCATTTTCCTTTCTTGCAATTCCTTTAAACGTTGGTTCACCATGATACAAACCATACATCTCATGCATATGTGGAATTTTTGAAAGGCCGCATTTTGCTTGATCTAAATTGTTTATTTGGAGAAATTCAACAACGGGAATTGAGCCTTGCCGGTAAGCTACATAACAAAAATCTAAAATGCCTTTTCTTTCCTTTTCTACTGGATTTAAAATTTTCTTATTCAGCCCTTTCGCTTTCCGCACTTGAGTCATGGCATAACCACCAAAGCTATCTTTGCATTGCTTTGACAGAAGATTCATGGCTCTGATCTTTTCAAACACGGGATGAATCTTTCGAACAGAATCTTCCGGAGTATACAACAATTCAAGAATGTTTGGATTGCTTTTAGAAAGTAACTCTACAAATCTACCTAGCTCGTAATAAACAATATCATTGGTTTCATTGCTTACCTGCTCTACATAGTTCAACCCCAAATAATCATCTTCCGGAAGTATGAATACACCTTTTATATCCACATCTGATTCTGGGGTAGCCAAACCATAGGCATGACTGCCACTCAAGCATTCAAATACAATGATATCTTTTGAATAGAGTTCTTCCAGTGTCATAATTTTCTTTTCCCCCGCTGGCGGGGGCCAGGGGGTGGAACTTTAGCATTTTTTTCAATCCAACTAGCTATGCTATTATAAACGCGATCTATTTGTTGTAGCACTTCTTCATCGGTATACCTCAAAACCCTGAAACCATGTTTTTCAAGCTCCAAGGTTCTCTTCTCATCGTTTAGAGATACCTCCTCATAGGTATGCGTGATCCCGTCAACTTCGATGATGAGATTTAGCTCCTTACACATAAAATCAGCGATATAGTTTAGAAGGGGTCGTTGCCTGCGAAATTGATATCCCTCATCATCCTTGCCTTCAACACATATTTCCATAAGCAGGCTTCAGCCTTCGTCATATCTGATCTCAAAGCCTTAGCAAATGGCTGAAGCTTTTTGTTATAATGACTATTGTTTTTGTTGGTCATACTGTTGATGGTTTGTAGCTTGACTTCTTTCCACCCCCTAACCCCCGCCAGCGGGGGATAATTCTTGATCAAGCATTTTTAGCCACTTTTCGATAGAATTTATCTAACTCCTCAATATCTCCATTAGCCGAAGGCAAATCATTAGCAACAGCCTCATTTTGCCTGATAGTTTCACTTAGAAATTCATCAATTAAAGGTTCTCTTGTATGTAGGTAATCCTCATTTTGTTGAGATTTAATGACAATGAGTTCTTCAATCTTAATCTGAATTTCTTCTGTAACTACACCGAACATTTTTGGTAGTTCGATATGTGGAATGCTTCCCTTCTCCCTCACCCACTTACCTGCAATGGCTGTCCTAAGTGCATAGAAATACTT